>NZ_NFLM01000009.1 GCF_002160915.1 Faecalibacterium sp. An121 | reverse complement strand
GTGGGGTGGGATGACCACCGACTGACTGGGCGGGGTCACCCGGGCGTTGGCGGGGGTCATCTCCAGCGGGGCCAGGGTGACCTGCCCCGCAAAGATCTGCACCCCTTCGATGTGGATGGTCTCAAAGCCGGGCTTCTCGGCTACCAGGTCACAGACGGCGTAGGGCTGGATGGTGGTGTTGTCCTCCTCCAGTGAAAGGGCCTGGTCGGGGGCGTCGATCTCCAGGTCCTGGGTGTTGCCGGTGTCGTCGGTGAGGCGGCTGGCGGAAAAGCCCTGGCCGGTGATGGTCACCGTTACCCCCGCTGCCGGGGCGGACCGCCGGGCCTCAAAGCTCTGGATGCGTAGGATTCCTGCTGCCATAGGCTGATGCTCCTTTTCTGATCTGGATGGTGGAGGGCATAGCGGACGGGACTTCTCCGGCCCAAAAGCGGCGCGGAGTCCTGTCAGAAATGCCCGAGGGCTCCCCCCAGTGTATGCGCCGGCGGGGCGTCCAGGTGCAGCCGGGCGCAGAAAAGCCCCGGCTGGGCAGGCCAGACCGGGGCAGGCGAGAGGCACGATATTACAGCTCTGCGGGCTGGAGCAGGTAGAGGCGGCTGACAAAGTCGCCCTCGGCGGCGGGATCTTCGCCGGTGGTCACCAGGCCGGCAGCCATCAGCTCATCCCCGTAGGCAGTGAGAGGCGCACCGGCGGGCTGGGCCCCCGAGCCGAGGCGGGTGACCTGGTACAGCCGGTCGGGGTCGAGGCCGGCCAGGGGCAGACGGCGGTAGCCCGCATTGGCCTGCTGCAGCACCCGGTAATCCCCCACCAGGGCGGTGGAGCGGTCGGGGGAGACGGTCATCCAGGCCGTCTCGTTGCCCTCAAAGGGGCTGCGCAGCCGCCAGAAGGTGCCGAACTGGAGCAGCTGGCGGTATTGCTTGACAAAAGCCACCTGCCGGGCCACCAGTTCCCGGCCGCGCTGGCTCAGGGCGGTCAGATCCAGCTCGTACCCAAAGGCGCCGAAGAAGGCCACGTTGGCCCGCATGGTCAGGGAAGTGCTGCGGCCCAGCTGATGGTTGGGCGCGGCCGCTACATGAGCCCCCATGCTGGACACCGGATAGGCCATCGAGGTGCCGTACTGGATCTTGAGACGCTCCACCGCGTCGGTGTCGTCGCTGGTCCAGCACTGGGGGGCATAGTAGAGCAGGCCCGGGTCGAAGCGGGCACCGCCTCCGGCGCAGGATTCAAACAGGATGTTGGGATAGCGCTCGGTCAGCAGACTGTACAGCTGGTAGACTCCCAGGATGTAGCGGTGCAGCACGGCGCCCTGACCGGCGGGACCCACGGCGCAGGAATAGGCGTCGCTGATGCTGCGGTTCATGTCCCATTTGATGTAGTCCACCCCTGCGCCGTCCAGCACGCTGACCAGACGGTGGAAGACCCAGTCCACCACATCGGGATTGGAATAGTCCAGCACATATTGATAGCGGCCCTGCTGGGGGCGGCGGCCGGGCTGGTGCAGCACCCAGTCGGGGTGCTCGTTCCACAGGCGGGTGCCTGCATTGACCATCTCGGGCTCGATCCACAGCCCGAACTGCAGGCCCATGTCGTGCAGCTTCTGGCCAAAGCCCTGCAGGCCGTCGGGCAGTTTGTGGTAATTGATCTCCCAGTCCCCCAGGCCGCCGTGGTCGTCGCTGCGGTTGGTGAACCAGCCATCGTCCAGCACGAACAGCTCGATGCCCAGATCCCTGGCCTGGCGGGCCAGGGCCAGCAGCTTGTCCTCGGTGAAGTCAAAGTAGGTGGCCTCCCAGTTGTTGACCAGGATGGGGCGCACTTTGTCCCGCCAGGGGCCTCGGGCCAGCCGGGTGCGGTACAGCCGATGGAAGGTCTGGGACATCCCGTTGAGGCCGGCCTCGGAATAGACCATCACCGCTTCGGGGGTGGTGAAGTGTCCGCCCGCCGCCAGCTGCCAGGTGAAGTTCTGCGGATGGATGCCCAGGGTGACCCGGGTGACGTGGTAGGGGTCTACATCGGCCTGGGCCAGGAAGTTGCCGCTGTACACCAGGCTGAAGCCCAGCACCTGGCCCTCGAATTCGGTGGCGTGGGGGCGCTTGAGCGCCAGGAAAGGGTTGAAATGGTGGCTGGAGCAGCCCCGCAGGGAATAGACCCCCTGCACCCCCTGCGCCAGAGGCCGGGCCACCACATGGCGTTCCCGGGCCCAGGCGCCGGCCAGCTCCACCATCTCGTAGTCCATGTCGGGCAGATCCAGGCAGAAGCTCAGGGCGCGTTCCAGACGCAGCACCCCCGGACCGGTATACCCGATCACCGCATGGCGGGCCAGGGCGGGCAGCTGCTCAAAGAGGGTATAGGACAAGGTGACGGTGACCCCCGCCAGCGGGTCGGCCAGGTCCACCGTAAGAGTCTGGGCCTCGGCGGGGTCCTCCGTATAGGTGGCGGGCAGCCCCGGGATGGCAGGCTTGCCGGGAACGATGGCGTGACCCTGATAGCGCAGGTCCAAAAGGCGGCTGCCATCGGGCATCTGGGCGTCCAGGGCGGGCAGGTGCATATCCCCGGTGCCGTAAGTGGGGTACTCCTGCTTGATGTGCTCCAGGGAGTAGCTCTGGTCTCCGTCAAAGTAGCAGACCGACATGGAGCGGGGGACCGCCTCGAACAGGTGGTCAAAGCTGGAGCGGTCGTGGATGGCTCTGCCGCAGTACAGCTGGCCCAGGTGGCCGCTGGGCAGCACCTTGAAAATATAGCTCATCTGCCGGTTGTGGAGATGGAAGGTCCTGCTTTGGGCGTGAAACTCGATCGGCATAAAAAGGTCCTTTCTTGTGCTGTTTGGCCCCGGGGCCGCCTTGGCGCCGCAAAAGGCCGCGGCGCAGTGGATCTTGGGGGCGCCCCATCTATATAGGAGATTATACACCATCCTCCCGTCCTTCTTCAACCGAAAAACCTCCGCCGGCCAAAATTTTGCCTTGCCAGGCTGTAAAACCGGGATTTTGAGGGGACTGCAACAAATTTCAATGGAAAAATTCACAAAAACCACTTGACAAACAGCAGCAATCTGCTAGAATACTGGTAAAAATCTTTTTTCTAAAAATTTTTAGATAAAATGATTTTTTAAAAAATTTTGACCATCCAACACATTTGGTGAAAAAGGAGAAATCACAATGGACTTCGAAAAGGTTAAGGAAATCATCGTTGAGACTCTGAGCTGCGACGCCGACAAGGTCACCCCCGAGGCCACCCTGGCGGAGGATCTGGAGGCTGACAGCCTGTCTGCCGTCGAGCTGTCCATGGCTCTGGAGGAGGCTTTTGGCATCTCCATCGCCGACGAGGACCTGCCCAACCTGAAGACCGTGGGCGACCTGTACCAGTACCTGCAGGACCACGCCGACGAGGCCGAGAAGGCTGAGTAAGCTGCATCTCTGTACACACAGGACGCCGGCCCGTTCCGGGCCCTGGCGTCTTGGGAGATGCCCCACCATTGCTTCTGTGTCGAAAGGAGCCGCTATGACCAATCAGGAAATCATGGAGCTGATGGCGCGCTTTGACGCCAGCAGCCTCACTTCTTTTAAGCTGCATACCAAAGATACGGAGCTGGAGATGGGTAAGGGCGCCGTGGCTGTTACGGCCACGGCGCCTGCCGCACCTGCGGCAGCCCCTGTACCCAGCCCTGCCCCCGTCCCCGCCGCAGCCCCCGCTGTTGAGGAGGGCCTGTACATCACCGCCCCGGTGGTGGGCACCTTCTACGTTGCCCCCTCTCCCGACCAGCCCCCCTTCGTGCAGGTGGGCGACAAGGTCCAGAAGGGGCAGACCGTCTGCCTCATGGAGGCCATGAAGATGATGAACGAGGTCAAGGCTCCGTGCGACTGCATCATTGAGGCTGTCTTACAGCAGGACGGCGCTCTGGTGTCCTTCGGCGACCAGCTGATCCGTTACCGGGAAGGGTGAAGGGATGTTCAAGCGTATATTGATCGCCAACAGAGGCGAGATCGCCCTGCGCATCCTGCGGGCCTGCCGTGAGCTGGAGATCGAGCCGGTGGTGGTCTATTCCCAGGCCGACGCCGAGGCTCTGCACGTCCAGCTGGCCGAGGAATCCTACTGCATCGGGCCCGCCCGCGCAGCGGACAGCTACCTGAATATGAACGCCATCCTGACGGTGGCCAAGGCCGCCGGCTGCGACGCGATCCACCCGGGCTATGGCTTTTTGAGCGAGAACGATGCCTTTGCGGACGCCTGCGCTGAGGCGGGCATCGCCTTCATCGGGCCTTCCGGGGACGTGATCCGCGCCATGGGCAACAAGGCCGCGGCCCGCAAGCTGATGCAGTCTGCCGGGGTGCCGGTGGTGCCCGGCTCGGACGGTGCCGTGGATACGGCCCAGCAGGCCAAGGAGATCGCCGACCGCATCGGCTATCCGGTGCTGATCAAGGCTTCCGCCGGCGGCGGCGGCCGCGGTATGCGCCGGGTCTTTGAGCCTGATCAGCTCATCCCCCTGTTCGAGGAGGCCCGCAGCGAGTCGGTGGCCTGCTTTGGCAGCGGCGAGATGTATCTGGAAAAACTGATCCTCAACCCCAAGCACATCGAGTTCCAGATCATGGCCGACAAGTACGGCAGCGTGGTGCAGCTGGGGGACCGCGACTGTTCCATCCAGCGGCGCAACCAGAAGCTGCTGGAGGAGTCCCCCTCCAAGGCGCTGACCCCCGAACTGCGGGAGAAGATGGGCGCTGCCGCCGTGGCCGCCGCCAAGGCCGCCCACTATGTGAACGCCGGCACCATCGAGTTTGTGCTGGACGGGGAGGGCAACTTCTATTTCATTGAGATGAATACCCGTATCCAGGTGGAGCACCCGGTCACCGAGTTCGTCACCGGCATCGACCTGGTGCGGGAGCAGATCCGGGTGGCCGCAGGGCTGCCCCTGTCCCACAGCCAGGACCAGATCAGCCTGCGCGGCCATGCCATCGAGTGCCGCATCAACGCCGAGGACCCCACCAAAAACTTCCAGCCCTGCCCGGGCAAAGTGGACTTTGTCCATCTGCCGGGCGGCTGCGGCGTCCGGGTGGACACCGGCCTTTACAGCGGCTGCACCCTGGCGCCCTACTATGACTCCCTGATGGCCAAGCTGATCGTCTGGGCCCCCACCCGGCTGGAGGCCATCCGCCGGATGCGCCGGGTGCTGGAGGAGCTGGTGATCGACGGCCCGGCCAACAACGCCGACCTGCTGCATCAGATCCTCTACCATCCCGAGTTCGTGCGGGGCACCTGCACCACCTCCTTCCTGGACGAGAATCTGGACACCCTGCTCAAATGGAGCAGCGCGGGAGATGAGGAGGATAAGGCATGAGCACTGTATTTGCCCGCCGGCGGCATAAGCTGCTGTCCCTCAAAGCCCTGCGGGATTCAGGCGTGTCGGTGCCCGCCAATACCGAGGAAAACTGCCCGGCCTGCGACAAACCGGTGCTCCGGCGTGAGCTGGTCAAAAACCGCTACGTCTGCCCGCTGTGCGGCTATCACCACCCCATCGGCGCGTATTACCGCCTCAGCCTGATCCTGGATGAGGGCAGCTTCAAAGAGATGGACGAAGATCTGGTATCGGGCGACCCGCTGGATTTCCCCGGCTATGAGGCCAAACTGGACAACACCCGCCGCCGCACCGGCCTGGGCGAAGGTGTGGTCACCGCCATTGGCCGCATCGAGGGCCAGAAGGTGGCCGCCGGGGTCCTGGACAGCCGCTTCTTTATGGGCAGCATGAGCGCCGCCCTAGGCGAGAAGGTCACCCGTCTGGTGGAGTACGCCGACAAGAACAAGCTCCCCCTGATCCTGTTTTCCGCCAGCGGCGGCGCCCGTATGCAGGAGGGGATCCTCTCGCTGATGCAGATGGCCAAGACCGCCGCTGCCGTCCAGCGCTTTTCGGAGCATGGGGGGCTGTATATCTCGGTGTTCACCCACCCCACCACCGGCGGCGTCACCGCCAGCTTTGCCAGCCTGGGCGATATCATGCTGGCAGAGCCGGGGGCGCTGATCGGGTTCGCGGGGCCCCGCGTCATCCAGCAGACCATCGGTGAAAAACTGCCCGAGGGCTTCCAGCGGGCCGAATACCTGCTGGAGCACGGCTTCATTGACGCCATCGTGCCGCGGGCCCGGCTGCGCAGCACCCTGGTCCGCCTGCTCAAGCTGCATGGGAAAGGAGGAGAGAGCCGTGGCAAATGATCTCACCCCGGCCCAGCGGGTGGCTTTGGCCCGCCATGCGGGCCGTCCCGGCACCCCTGATTTTATCTCGGCTTTGTTCACCGATTTCTTCGAGCAGCGGGGCGACCGCTGCTGCGGGGACGACGGGGCTATTCTGGGCGGCGTGGGCCTGTTCCACGGCAAGCCGGTCACCGTCATCGGCCACCGCAAGGGCAGCACCCTGGAGGAGCACGTGGCCTACCACTTCGGCATGCCCTCCCCCGAGGGATACCGCAAGGCCCAGCGCCTGATGCGCCAGGCCGAAAAGTTCCGCCGCCCCATCGTCACCTTTATCGATACCGCCGGGGCCTATCCCGGCCTGGAGGCGGAAGCCCATGGACAGGGCGAGGCCATCGCCAGCACTCTGGCGCTGTCCTCCAGCCTCACTGTGCCTGTCATCTCGATCGTCACCGGGGAAGGGGGCAGCGGCGGCGCTCTGGCCCTGGGCGTGGGCAACCGCGTCTTTATGCTGGAGAACGCCGTCTACTCGGTGCTCTCCCCCGAGGGATTTGCCGCCATCCTGTGGAAGGATTCCTCCCGCAGCAGCGAGGCCTGCGACGTCATGAAGCTGACCGCCGCCGATCTGCTGGAGCTGAAGGTGATCGACGGCGTCATCCCCGAGCCGGAAGGGGGCGCCCATACTGACCCCCAGGCGGTCTACCGTGCCCTGGACGAGCTGCTGGTCAAAGAACTGGCCGCCCTGTCCAAACAGAGCCCTGCGGCACTGGCCGCGGGCCGCTACAAAAAATTCCGCATGATGGGCGCTGGCGCCCTGAGAAAGGAGCGTCTATGAGCGGGATCAAACTGATCAGCACCGGGTCCGCCCTGCCTGTGCGGGAAGTGACCAATTTTGATATGGAAAAGCTGGTGGAGACCAGCGATGAGTGGATCTCCACCCGTACCGGCATCTCGGCCCGCCGCTTTTGCAGCGGGGAAGAGTGCCATACCAGCCTTTGCCTGGCCGCGGCCCGGCAGGCGCTGGAGCGCAGCGGCCTGCGCCCCGAGCAGATCGGGGTATGCCTGGTGGCTACCCTGACCCAGGACACCATGACCCCTTCCACAGCCTGTGTGCTGCAAAAGGAGCTGGGCCTGCCCGAGGACACCGTCTGCTTTGACCTGAACGCCGCCTGCGCAGGCTTTGTGTATGGCCTGCACACCGCCGAATGCCTGCTGGCAGCTGCCAGCCGCAAGTATGGCCTGGTGATCGGGTGCGAAGTGCTCAGCCGCATCACCGACTTTACCGACCGCAGCACCTGCGTGCTGTTTGGGGACGGGGCCGGCGCGGCCATCCTGGAGTGGGGGGAGGATTACCCCTCCCTGTGCGCTGTCATGGGCAGCCGGGGCAACCGCCAGGTCCTGATGATCCCCGGCGTCAACACCGGCAGCCCCAACTTCATCCACATGGACGGCAAGGAAGTGTTCCGCTTCGCAGTGGACGTGCTGCCCAAGTGCGCCAAAGAGGTGGCGGCCAAGGCCGGCATCAGCCTGGACCAGGTGGACCGCTTTGTGTTCCACCAGGCCAACCAGCGCATCCTGGACTACGCCATCAAAAAGCTCAAGATCGACCCTGCCCGGTGCGCCGGCAACATCGCCCGCACCGGCAATACCTCTGCCGCCAGCGTCCCCCTGCTGCTGGACGAGCTGGTCACATCGGGGGCCCTGCGCTCGGGCCAGCGCGCTCTGTGCGCCGGCTTCGGGGGCGGCCTGACCTGGGCCGGCGCTCTGCTGCAGCTGGCCTGACAGACGCCGGCAGCCCGAATTCACCATCGCTTTTTGACAGTTTGACAAAGGAGCTATTATGAAGATCAACGAGCTTCTGGGGACCGAGTTCCCCATCATTCAGGGCGGCATGGCCAACATTGCCACCGGCGCTTTTGCCGCCGCCGTTTCCAACGCGGGTGCGCTGGGCCTGATCGGCTCGGGCGGCATGGACGCCGACACCCTGCGCAAGGAGATCCAGACCGCCAAGGCCGCCACCGACAAGCCCTTTGGCGTCAACCTGATGCTGATGAACCCCCACATCGACGAGCTGGCCAAGGTGGTCGTCGAGGAAGGGGTCAAGGTGGTCACCACCGGCGCCGGCAACCCCGGCAAGTATGTCCCCGCCTGGAAAGAGGCGGGCATCAAGGTGTTCCCCGTGGTGGCTGCCCCCATCCTGGCCAAGCGCCTGGAGCGGTACGATGTGGACGGCTTCATTGCCGAGGGCACCGAGAGCGGCGGCCATGTGGGTGAGATGACCACCATGGCCCTGGTTCCCCAGGTGGTGGACGCGGTCAAGGCGCCGGTCATTGCAGCCGGCGGCATCGCCGACGGCCGTCAGATGGCCGCAGCCTTTGCCCTGGGCGCCTGCGGCGTCCAGGTGGGCACCTGCCTGCTGGTCAGCGAGGAGTGCCCCATCCATGAGAATTACAAGAAGGCCCTGCTCAAGGCGGGCGCCAACGACACCGTGGTCACCGGGCGCACCACCGGCGCTCCCGTGCGGGTGCTGAAGAACAAGATGGCCCGCCAGTACCTGGAGATGGAGAAAGAGAACATGCCCCTGGCCGAGCGGGAGAAGCTGACGCTGGGCTCCCTGCGCCGGGCTGTGTTCGACGGCGATCTGGACACCGGCAGCTTTATGTCGGGCCAGGTGGCCGGTATGCTGCACGAGATCCGGCCCCTGCGCCAGATCTTTGAGGAGCTGATGGCCGGCTGTGAAGCCACCGTGAAAGGACTCAAGGCATGAAATTAGCGTTTTTGTATGCGGGCCAGGGCAGCCAGCACCCCGGCATGGGGGCCGATTTGTACCAGGCCTACCCTGAATTCCGGGCCGTGCTGGACGGCGCCAGGCTGGATTTCGACATCAAGACCGTCTCGTTCACCGACCCGGACGGGGTGCTCAACCAGACCGAATATACCCAGCCCTGCATGGTGGCCTTTGCGGCCGGCATGACCGCCATCCTGGCGGGCAAGGGCATCCGGCCCAACTATGCCGCCGGCCTGAGCCTGGGCGAATATTCCGCCCTGGCAGCCGCCGGCGTATTCACCGCCACCCAGGCTGTGGAGCTGGCCGCCTTCCGCGGCAGGGCCATGGCCCAGGCAGCCGCCGGCGTGCCCTGCGGCATGACCGCCGTGCTGGGCCTGGACCGGGACAAGCTGCAGGCCGCCTGCCAGGCTGCTTCGTCTGAGGGCGTGGTAGAGATCGCCAACTACAATTGCCCGGGCCAGCTGGTCATCGGCGGCCACAAGGCCGCTGTGGACGCAGCTGCTGCCCGCGCCAAGGAGCTGGGAGCCAAGCGCTGCCTGCCTCTGAAGGTCAGCGGACCCTTCCACACCTCTCTGCTGGCCCCTGCCGGGGATGCGCTGCGCCAGCGCTTTGCATCCGAGCACTTTGGCCCAATGCAGTTCCCGGTGCTGTTCAACTGCCTGGGCCGCGAGATGGGGGAGGGGGATACCATCCCCGCCCTGCTGGAGCGGCAGGTGCAGTCCTCGGTCTACATGGAGGACACCATCCGCCGCATGGAGGATCTGGGCGTGGACACCATCGTGGAGATCGGCCCCGGCAAGGTGCTGAGCGGCTTTGTCAAAAAGACCGCCCCCGCCATCAAGACCATCCCTGTGGAGACCTGCGCCGACATCGACGCCTTGTGCGCGGCGCTGAAAGGAGAATGATATGGGCAGCATGAGTGGAAAGACCGCCGTCGTTACCGGCGGCAGCCGCGGCATTGGCCGGGCCATCTGCCTGGAGCTTGCCCGCCGGGGCGCCAACGTTGTCTTTTCGTATGCGGGCAACGCTGCGGCCGCCCAGCAGACGCTGCAGGAGCTGGAAGCTCTGGGCGTGCAGGCGCGGGCCGTCCAGGGGGACGTGGCAGACCCCGACGCCGCCAAGACCCTGATCGATACCGCCGTCAAGGAACTGGGCGGCATCCATATCCTGGTCAACAACGCCGGCATCACCCGGGACGGCCTGGCCATGGCCATGAAGGAAGAGGACTTTGACAAGGTCATCCAGACCAACCTCAAGGGCGCTTTTCTGTGCATGAAGGCTGCCATCCGCCCCATGATGAAGGCGCGCTACGGCCGCATCGTCAACATGAGCTCGGTGGTGGCCCTGCGCGGCAACCCCGGCCAGATCAATTACTGCGCCAGCAAGGCCGGCCTGATCGGCATGACCAAGTCCCTGGCCAAGGAGATGGGCGCCCGCGGCATCACCGTCAATGCGGTGGCCCCCGGCTACATCTCCACCGATATGACCGCCGCTTTGCCCGACGCTGCCAAGCAGGCCATGCTGTCCACCATCCCGGTGAACCGTCCCGGCACCCCCGAGGACGTGGCTGCCGCCGTGGCCTTCCTGGCCTCGGAGGAGGCAGGCTACATCACCGGCCAGGTGCTGAGCGTGGACGGCGGCATGGGAATGTGAGGAGGAATGCGAAAGATGGAAAAACGCAGAGTTGTTATCACCGGCATGGGCACCATCAACCCTGTGGGCCACAATGTCGCTGAGAGCTGGCAGGCTGTGCGGGACGGGGTGTGCGGCATCGCCCCCATCACCCAGTATGACTCGTCGGCTCAGAAGGTCCATCTGGCCGCCGAGGTCAAGAACTGGGACCCCACCGCCGTGCTGGACAAGAAGGAAGTGCGCCATATGGGCCGCTACTCCCAGTTTGCAGTGGCCGCAGCCAAGGAGGCCATGGCCGACAGCGCCCTGAACATGGAGGCGGAGGACAGCACCCGCTGCGCCGTCATCGTGTCCAGCGGCATTGGCGGCATCTCCACCACCGAGAGCGAGCAGACCCGCTGCCTGCAGAAGGGCTTTGACAAGGCTTCGCCCTTCTATATCCCGTCCAACATCGCCAATATGGCCGCAGGCCGCATCGCCATCGAGTTTGGCTTCAAGGGGATGTGCACCTGCCCCGTCACCGCCTGCGCAGGCGGCTCCAACGCGGTGGGCGACGCCTTCCGCCACATCCGGGACGGCTACGCCGAGGTGGCCCTGTGCGGCGGCACCGAGGCCTGTGTGACCCCGCTGTCCATCGGCGGCTTCACCTCCATGCGTGCGCTGCATGTGGGGGACGACCCCACCCGCGCTTCCATCCCCTTTGATGCAGAGCGGGACGGCTTTGTGCTGGGCGAGGGCGCCGGCATCCTGGTGCTGGAGGAGTACGAGCACGCTGTGGCCCGCGGCGCCAAGATCTACGCCGAAGTAGTGGGCTATGGCGCCACCTGCGACGCTTACCACATCACCGCTCCCGCCCCCGGCGGCGAGGGCGGCGCCCGGGCCATGCAGCAGGCCCTGGAGGACGCCGGCGGCGTGGCCCCCGAGCTGGTGGACTACATCAACGCCCATGGCACCTCCACCCCGCTGAACGACTCGGGGGAGACCGCCGCCATCAAGGCGGTGTTCGGCCAGCACGCTTACCGGCTGGCGGTCAGCTCCACCAAGTCGATGACCGGCCATATGCTGGGCGCAGCCGGCGGCGTGGAGGCCATCTTCACTGCCATGGCCCTGAAGGACGGCTACATCCCCGCCACCATCAACTACAAGGTGCCCGACCCCGCCTGCGACCTGGACTATGTGCCCAACCAGGGCCGTGCAGCTGACCTGCACTATGCGCTGTCCAACTCGCTG
Organism: Faecalibacterium sp. An121; assembly: GCF_002160915.1. Classification (GTDB taxonomy): domain Bacteria; phylum Bacillota; class Clostridia; order Oscillospirales; family Ruminococcaceae; genus Faecalibacterium; species Faecalibacterium avium. The sequence goes on along the minus strand of NZ_NFLM01000009.1, from coordinate 107,789 downwards.
GGCTTCGGCGGCCACAACGCCTGTGTCCTGTTCAAGAAGTGGGAGGGCTGAGCCGTATGATGAAGTACAATTCCGACGAGATCGCCAAGATCCTGCCCCATCGCTATCCCTTTGCCCTGGTGGACCGCATCGTGGACGGTGAGGACGGCAAGTGGGCCAAGGGCATCAAGTGCGTCACCGTCAATGAGCCCTTTTTCCAGGGACATTTTCCCCAGTACCATGTGATGCCCGGCGTGCTGATCGTGGAGGCAATGGCCCAGGTGGGCGGCGTGGCCCTGCTGTCCATGCCGGAAAACAAGGGCAAGCTGGCCCTGTTCGGCGGCATCAAGAACGCACGGTTCCGCCGCCAGGTGACCCCCGGCGACGTGCTGGAGATCACCTGCACCCTGACCAAGCAGAAGGGCCCTGTGGGGATCGGTGAGGCCAAAGCAGAGGTGGACGGCCAGGTGGTGGCCACCGCCGAGCTGACCTTTGCGCTGGTGAAAGGCCCCGAGTGTACCTGACAACGACAGGGACCGCGGCGCGGCCCAGGCCCTGTGGGAGGAGCAGAATGCTGGAACAGATCGTAAAAACAGCATATAAGGAGTTCACCCTCCGCTTTTACCACGAGCTTTTTGCCCGCTTCCAGGACCAGGAGACCGGCCTGACAGCGGCGGAGATCTTTGCCGCCGAGGCCATCCGGGCTCTGGGCAGCCCCACCGTCAACGAATTTGCGGCGTTCATGCACGTGTCCATCCCCAATGCAGCCTACAAGATCAACAGCCTGGTGCGCAAGGGCTATGTGGAAAAGACCCGTTCGGCCCAGGACAAGCGGGAATACATCCTGCACGTCACCCGCAAGTATGAGACATACTGCGGGGCAGGGGACCGGGTGCAGAGCGCAGTGGCCCGCATCCGGGAGCGCTTTACCCCCGAGGAGTGCGCCAAGTTTGGAGAGATGCTGTCGGTGATCAGCGAGGAGCTGCTGCCCCTGTCGGACGACGACCCCTCCGCTGCCTACGTCAGCAGGATGCAGAAGGAGGACGACGGGCCCCGGTCGTAAGCGCGCCCATCCGCACAAAACAAAACAGCGAGGGACCGCCCCAACCGGAAAGGGAAGGGGCGGCCGGCCTCGCTGTTTTTTTGTTCATTCCTCCCCGGCGGGGATCTGGCGGCGGCGGGTGGCCGTGTCCTGGAAGCAGAAATATTCGGGCTGGTGGCGGGACTGGGTGTACTCCAGCAGCAGGCCGTCGGCATCGAAGGTCATGCTGGATACCACCACGACGCTGTCGTAGCCGTTCAGGTCCATCAGCTCCTCGTCCCGGGTGGTGGCCCGCTCCACCGTCACCTTCCGCTTGGTGGTGGTGATGCGCACATGCAGTACCTTCTCGATGTACTCATAGATGGAGCGTGCGGCGATGTCGGCGGTCAGGCCCGGCACCATGTCCTGGGAAAAGTAGTTGCAGTCCAGGATGAGGGCCTTGCCGTCCAGGTAGCGCACCCGCTGGATGGCCCACAGGGGCTCGCCCACCATAAAGCCGCTCTGAGAGGCCAGCCGCTCGTCGGCGGATACCTGCTCGAACTGCACCACCTTGGTGACGGTGCGCAGGTGGTTGCGGGCAGCCGTCTCCTGGAAGCTCTCGATCACCCCGATCAGAAACGCGGTCTTGCCCACGGGCCGCCAGATCACCCGCACCCCCTTGCCCTGGATGGGCTGGAGATAGCCGTCGGCGGTCAGCTCGGCCAGGGCGCGGCGCAGTGTATTGCGGGCGCAGCCATAGGCGGCGATCAGCTCGCTCTCGGCGGGCAGGAGAGACTGGTAGGGAAAATCCTGCGCCTCGATCTTTTGCTTGATGCTGCGGTAAATGCCCTCAAATTTTGCCTTGGGCATCCAAAACACCTCCTACATGTTCAAATGTTTGACCTTAGTATACAGTAAAACCTTATAAATTACAAGGTCTGCGTTTGTGCCAAGCTCTGAAAAAGTGCTGTAACAATGCCAAAATATTGCCCGCGCATTGACTTGACTTCCCAAAGATGCTACAATCGGGCCGTGAACGAAATGGATGTGAACATGTTCAAAAAACTGAACAGGTTCGCGGTGTGTTGAAGGAGGATGTTTTCATGGGCAAATACCAAGAGGACGCCAGAGAACTGCTGGCGGCAGTGGGCGGCAGGGAGAACATTGCAGCGGTGTCGCACTGTGTCACCCGGATGCGCTTTGTGCTCAACGACCCGGCCAAGGCAGATGTGCCCCGCATCGAGAAGATCAAATCGGCCAAGGGCACCTTTACCCAGGCGGGGCAGTTCCAGGTCATCATCGGCAACACGGTCAACGACTTCTACAATGACTTCGTGGCCGTGTCGGGCATCGAGGGCGTCTCGAAGGACGCCGTCAAGAGCGCGGCCAAACAGAACCAGAACCGCGCCCAGAAGGTGATGAGCGCCCTGGCCGAGATCTTTGCGCCGCTGATCCCCATTATGATCACCGGCGGTTTGATCCTGGGCTTCCGCAACTGCATCGACAGCATGTACCTGCTGGAGAACGGCACCAAGACCCTGGTCGAGGTCAGCCAGTTCTGGAGCGGCGTAGACAGCTTCCTGTGGCTGATCGGCGAGGCCATCTTCCATATGCTGCCGGTGTGCATCTGCTGGTCGGTGACCAAAAAGATGGGCACCACCGAGAGCCTGGGCATTGTGCTGGGCCTGACTCTGGTGTCCGGCCAGCTGCTGAACGCCTACTCGGTGGCGACCACCGCCGCCGCCGACATCCCCAAGTGGGACTTCGGTTTTGTGCAGGTGAACATGATCGGCTACCAGGCCCAGGTCATCCCCGCCATGCTGGCGGCCTTCACCCTGGTCTACCTTGAAAAGTTCTTCCGCAGGATCTGCCCGGCGGTCATCTCGATGATCGTGGTGCCCTTCTGCAGCCTGGTGCTGTCGGTGATGGCCGCCCACTTTGTGCTGGGCCCCATCGGCTGGGCCATCGGCTCGGCGGTTTCCTCGGCGGTCTATGCCGGCATCTCCGGCCCCTTCCGCGTCATCTTCGGCGCCATCTTTGGCTTTGTGTATGCGCCGCTGGTCATCACCGGCCTGCATCATATGTCCAACGCCATCGACCTGCAGCTGGTAGCCGACTTCGGCGGCACCATGCTGTGGCCCATGATCGCCCTGTCCAACATCGCCCAGGGCTCGGCCGTCCTTGGCATGATCTACCTCCAGCGCAAGAACGCAGCCGCCCAGGAAGTCAACGTGCCCTCCTGCATCTCCTGCTATCTGGGCGTTACCGAGCCGGCCATGTTCGGCGTCAACCTCAAGTATAACTTCCCCTTCCTCTGCGGCATGATCGGCTCGGCCATCGCCGGCGTGGTCTGCACCGCCACCTCCACCACCGCAAACTCGGTGGGCGTGGGCGGCCTGCCCGGCATCCTGTCCATCCAGCCCGCCTCGATGCTCAGCTTTGCCATCTGCATGGTCATCGCCATTGTGATCCCCTTTGTCCTCACCGTCATCATGGGCAAGAAAAAGGGCGTCGCCTGATGTGTGAGCCGGATCCGCCGCTGCGCCAAGAGGGCGGCGGGGCAAATGATAAGAAGCAACGATGATACAAGAAGGGAAGTGCGATCATGGCAAACTTTCACGACAAAGTGGTGTATCAGATCTATCCCAAGTCCTTCTGTGACACCAACGGGGACGGTCTGGGGGATCTGCCTGGCGTCACCGCCAGGCTGGACTACCTGAAAGACCTGGGGGTGGACTACCTCTGGCTGACTCCTTTCTTTCCCTCGCCCCAGCGGGACAACGGCTATGACGTGGCCGATTACCGGGCCATCGACCCCCGCTTTGGCACCATGGAGGACCTGGAGACCCTGATCCGCGAGGCGGACAAGCGGGGCATCGGCCTGATGCTGGATATGGTGTTCAACCATACCTCCACCGCCCATCCGTGGTTCCAGAAAGCCCTGGCAGGGGACCGGAAATACCAGGATTACTACATCTTCAAGGACGGCAGCCCCGACAAGATCCCCACCAACTGGGTGTCCAAGTTCGGCGGTCCCGCCTGGGAGTATCTGCCCGCGCTGGGCAAGTGGTATCTGCACCTGTTCGATGTCACCCAGGCCGACCTGAACTGGGAAAACCCCGAGGTGCGGGCCGAGCTGGCCGGCATCCTCCGCTTCTGGAAGGACAAGGGGATCAAGGGGTTCCGGTTCGATGTGGTCAACCTGATCTCCAAACCCGAGGTGTATGAGGACGACCACCAGGGGGACGGCCGCCGGTTCTATACCGACGGGCGCAACGTCCACCGCTATCTGCAGGAGCTGGTGGCCGCCGGAGGCATTGACGGGATGATCACGGTGGGGGAGATGTCCTCCACCAGCCTGGAAAACTGCATCGGCTACACCGACCCGGACCGCCATGAACTGACCATGACTTTCAGCTTCCACCACCTGAAGGTGGACTACAGGAACGGGGACAAGTGGGCCCTGATGCCCGCCGACCACATGGCCCTGAAAAACCTCTTTGCCCAGTGGCAGGAGGGGATGCAGGCCGGCCACGGCTGGAACGCTTTGTTCTGGTGCAACCACGATCAGCCCCGGGCGGTCAGCCGCTTTGGGGATGAGGGCAGGTACTGGAAAGAGAGCGCCAAGATGCTGGGTACCGCCACCCATCTGATGCGGGGCACCCCCTATATCTTCCAGGGGGAGGAGATCGGGATGACCAACTGCCACTTCCGGTCCATCGACCAGTACCGGGATGTGGAGAGCCTGAACTATTACCAGATCCTGCAGCAGCAGGGCAAGAGCTCCGCCGAGGCAATGGAGATCATCCAGCAGCGCAGCCGGGACAACGGCCGCACCCCCATGCAGTGGGACGGCACAGCCCATGCAGGCTTTACCACCGGAACCCCCTGGATCGGCGTGGTGGACAATTACCCCGCCATCAACGCCGCCGCCCAGGTGGACGACCCGGACTCGGTTTACAGCTATTACAAAAAGCTGGTGGCCCTGCGCAAGCAGCACCGGGTGATCAGCGAGGGACAGATCGAATTCCTGTACAAAGACGACCCGGACCTGCTGGCTTACCGCCGCTGGGATGGAGACAGCCAGCTGCTGGTGCTGTGCAACCTGACCGGCCATGAGGCCCCCGTACAGCTGCCTGCACCGTGGCAGGACGCCGGGGTGCTGCTGGGCAACTACCCCGACGCGGCCCCTGCCGCCGCCCTGCGCCCCTATGAGGCGCTGGTGCTCAGCCTGGGCTGAAAAAACGACCCGAAAAAACGGACCGGTGCGTGATGCGCCGGTCCGTTTCTGCGTTGTCGGGGAAGGCGGCGGCCTTCATTCCCGCCGTCCCCCTTTTTGGATGTGCTGGTCGGTGGGGGTGCGCCGCAGCGCATACAGAAAGAGGGTCAGCCAGGCCAGGCTCACCAGAGCCAGCAGAACCCCCTGCACCACGGCGCCGCCCAGCAGGCAGAGAACCGCGCAGCCGCCCACCAGCACCAGAACGCCCACTTCCAGCAGCACCCAGGCGACCTTGTGCTTTTCGCGCATCCAGTCAAACCATTCCACCAGGAAAAATTCCAATACATCGCCGATGAGATCCAGCATAAGGCAGCCCCCTCCGTTTCCTCTTTTTCTCCAGTATACAGCGCGGGCGCGGGATTGTCCAGACTGCAATGTGCAGCGCGGCGCCCTGTAACGCTCCCAACAAAAAAGCCCCGGCTGGACGCACGCGCCGTCCGGCCGGGGCCTTTTGCTGTATGGGATCATACGTCGGGGGCGTCCTCGTCGGGGTCCTCCGGGTCATCCTCCTCAGAGGGGGCCTGGTAGCGGCGGAACACCGGTTCCAGCAGGGCGGCGAACAGCCAGGCTGCCACCCCCGGCACAAGCACGATGGGGATCAAAAGGGTCCGCACCAGCAGCGCCGACACCAACAGGACCGCCACAAGGCCCAGGGTGCGGGGCAGGCAGCCCACGGTCAGCCGCAGGGCGGTGAGCATCAGCCCCACCGGACGGAAGTCGAACCGGGACAGCAGGGGGAACATCCAGCAGGCCGCCCCCACCGGCAGGATCATCAGGACCAGGCAGAACAGCAGCACCGCCACGGCGCCCGGAGCACCGGCCGTCACCGCAGTCCGGATCAGCAGCAGGGCGTTGGCCAGCAGCATCAGCAATGCGCCCCAGGCCAGGGTGACGATGCAGGCGCAGGGCAGCTCCCGCTTGAAGGTCTGCCAAAACCGCCGCCAGGGCAGGGTCTCGGGGCCGCGCACACAGTGGGCCACCGCATCGTAGAGGGCGGCGGTGGCCGCCCCCACCGTCACCAGGGGGAGCGAGCACAGCAGCCACAGCAGGCTGAGGATCAGAAAGTCGGACAGATGGTCCAGGGTTTGCCAGAACCGGTTCTCGGGGTTGAAGATGCCGCCAGACATACGATAAGTCTCCTTCCATTGCGCCCAGAAGGGGAGCGCTTGTTACCATACTATCATATCCGGGAGCAAATGTCACCCGCCGGAGGGGGAAAAGAGAGGAAAATTGAAAATTTTTTTCAAATCCATGCGGAATTTGCAAAGCTGGGATCGGACGCAAGCTGTTTTTTGACATTTTTGGGATATTTTTTGTACTTCTTTGCCCCTTGAGGTTTGCAAACGGGCCGCAAACATGGTACTATTTTATTGGATACCGTGCAGGGCCGTCCATTCCGGCGGGGTGGGGGACGCCCCTGTACAGGACCGGCCGCCCGGGCGTGCGCCGGGCGGAGGAGAAGCCGCGGCTGCCGGCGGGTGCAGCCGTGCCAACACAGAAAAGGAGGTCCTTCATGTCCACCGATTTACGCAACGTTATGGAACGGATCAGCGCCGAATATTACCAGCTGACAACCTCGGAACGGAAGGTGGCGGACTACATCACCGACCATCAGCCGGGCACACAGATCATGTCCATCTCAGACCTGGCCGAAGCCAGCGGCGTGGCCGAGGCCACCATCACCCGGTTTTGCCGCAAGCTGGGGTATAAGGGATACAATGCCTTCAAGCTGGCCCTGGCCAACAACGTGGCCCGGCGCCGGGGCATCCCGTTCCTCAGCGGCGAAGTGACCCCGGACGATGACATCCAGGAGATGTGCCATAAGCTGTACGGCGCCGAGGTAGACGCCATCTCCCAGACCCTGACCCTGATCCGGCCGGAGGAGATCATCCGGGCGGCCGACCTTTTGACCCGGGCGGACAAGGTGCTGTGCATGGGCCAGGGCGGTTCGATGATCATGGCAGAGGAGGCGGCCCACATCTTTGCCACGGCCGGCATGAGCTTTTTTGCGCTGAGCGATTCCCACATCCAGATCGTGTCGGTCACCGCTCTCACGCCCCGGGACGCCATCCTGTTCTTTTCCTATTCCGGCGCCACCCGCGAGTCGGTGGAACTGCTGGAGCTGGCTCACCAGCGGGGCGTGCCCGCCATCCTGGTGACCCATTTCCCCAAGTCGCCTGCCTGCGCCTATGCGGATGTGATCCTGCAGTGCGGGGCCAACGAGGGCCCGCTGCAGCTGGGCTCGGTGCCGGCCCGTATGGCACAGCTGTTTTTGATCGATGCGCTGTTCACCGAGGTGTGCCGCCGCCAGGAGGACAAGGTGGAAAAGGTGCGCCGGGATGTGGCCGACGCGCTGGCTGCCAAACACATTTGACCCGGAAGGGGGACTGCTTGCCCTTCCGGGGCTTTTTTACCCCTCTTTGAAAATGATACATCATAAACAAAAACGGATGAAAATTTTTTTCAAAAAAATACACAAAAAGTATTGACTTCTTTCTGGCTTGTTTGTAAAATGATGTATAAGAGGATCGGGCGGCGCACACGAGCGCCCGATCGTGGACAGTGCCGGTATGGACAGTTCGGCAAGATAAAAGGAGGACACTATGAAAAGAGCAATTTCACGTCGGGATTTCCTGAAGGTCACAGGTGCAGCCGGCGCGGCGGGCCTGTTGGCTGCCTGCGGCGGTTCCAGCTCCAGCAGCACCGCGGCCCCCGCCAGTTCCACTGCTGCCAGCACGGCTGCATCCGGCGGCAATGTGTCGATCTCCCTGTGGACCTATCCCATCGGTTCCTGGGGCGGCACCGAGTCCAAGCTGGATGACATCATCGCCGCTTTCAATGCGGTCCATCCTGAGATCACCGTCACTTATGAGACGCTGGACTACCAGAACGGCGACAACCTGGTCACCTCGGCCATCACCGCCAACGAGACCCCCGACATCATCATGGAAGGCCCCGAGCGTCTGGTGACCAACTGGGGCGCCAACAACCTGATGGTGGACCTGAGCGACCTGTGGAGCGAGACCGAGGAGGACATCGCCGCCGTCAGCGAGTCTGTGGTCAGCGCCTGCAAGCTGAACGGCGCTTACTATGAGTACCCCCTGTGCATGACCACCCACTGCATGGCCATCAACTATGAGGTCTTTGAGCAGGCCGGCGCTCTGCAGTATCTGGACGAGGAGACCCGTACCTGGACCACCGACGACTTTGTCAAGGCCATGGAGACCATCCGTGACTCGGGCCTGGCAGCTGTGCCCGGCATCCTGTACTGCGGCGGCCAGGGCGGCGACCAGGGCACCCGCGCACTGGTGAACAACCTCTACTCCGGTACATACACCAACCCCGAGCACACCGAGTACACCGTCAACAGCCCCGAGAACGTCAAGGCTCTGGAGCTGCTCAAGAGCATGGTGGACAACCGCAGCCTGAACGCCAACGCCGGCTTCCAGGCAGCAGACGAGCTGCAGCAGTTCGCCAACGGCACCGCCGCCGTCACCTTCTGCTGGAATGCGTCCAACAAGGCCCAGTATGCTTCCCAGGTCACCTTCACCCCGTATGCCATGGCATTCCCTTCCGATGACGGCGTGCCTGAGCTGTGCGGCGGTATCTGGGGCTTCGGCATCTTCAACAGCGGCGACGACGCCCGCATTGAGGCTGCCAAGACCTTTATCAAGTTCGTCTGCGACGATGCAGACCAGGCTGCCGAGAGCGTCCGCCTGACCGGCTTCTTCCCCGTGAAGGATTCCCTGGGCGACGTGTACGAAGGCACCGACCAGGCCGAGCAGATGGGCGAGTTCGCAGCCCTGATGCCCTACCTGGGTGATTACTACAATGTGGCCCCCAACTGGACGGCACAGCGTCAGAACTGGTTCAATATGCTGCAGCAGATCATGGTCAATGGCACCCCCGCCCAGGAAGCTGCCGACGCATTTGTGGAGGCCAGCAATCCGTAAAAGGCCTGCGTCTGCCGGCGGCGGCTGCCGCTGACGGCCTGCCGTCCTGAAAGGAGTGAAAGGTGCGCCTGCCGCCTGGTCCCCGCCGGGGCAGGCGCATCTTTTATGCTTCGGTATTTGTTCAAAGGAGGGATTCAACGTGGCAAAGACTTCCGTCAAGGACCGCCGGAACGACGGTACAGCTCATGCCTCCAGCCGCGTGCTGGCCAGGCGGGAGACCATTTCCGCCTACCTGTTCATGCTGCCCAGCCTGCTGTTCTTTGTGGGCTTTGTGCTGGTACCCATGGGCATGTGCCTGGTATACAGCTTTTTGGATATGGGCATCGACACCTCGGCCGCCACTTTCACCGGCCTGAGCAACTATGTGGAGATGTTCCAGGATAAGACCTTCATCCGTTCCCTGTGGAACACCGTGCTGATCGTGGTGGTCTCGGTGCCCCTGGTCACAGCCTTTTCGCTGTGGGTCGGCTCGGCCATCTACCCCATGCGCTCCAAACTGCGCTCGTTCTTCCGGTGTGTGTTCTACCTGCCGGTGGTCACCGGCTCGGTGGCGGTCACCGTGGTGTGGAAATGGATGTTCAACCCCTACAACGGCCTGCTGAACCAGATCTTCGGCACCACCGGCTTTGACTGGCTGGGCGACACCCGCACCGCCATCTGGTGCATCATCATGATCCTGTTCACTACCTCCATCGGCCAGCCCATCGTGCTGTATGTGGCGGCCCTGGGCAACGTGGACCGGTCCCTCGAGGAGGCCGCCGCCATTGACGGCGCCACCAAGCTGCAGATCTTCTGGAAGATCAAATGGGCCCAGATCATGCCCACCACCCTGTACGTGCTGGTCATCACCACCATCAACAGCTTCCAGTGCTTTGCGCTGATCCAGTTGCTGACCCGCGGCGGCCCTCTGGGCAGCACCAGCACCCTGATGTACTACATCTTCGATATGGCGTACAATTATCAGCGCTTCGGCTATGCCAACGCCATGGGCGTGGTCCTGGCCATCTTCATCGCCATTTTCTCCGCGATCCAGTTCAAGGTCGCACAGACGGACAACGGTTGATAGGGAGGGTTCGATATGTCCAAAGCAAAGGCAAAATCCGGCCTGGACGGCCAATCCCGCGGCTATAAGATCTTTGTGATCATCGTGCTGGCTCTTCTGGCGGTGTTCTTCATCTTCCCCCTGTACTGGATCCTGACCGGTTCGCTGAAGGATGCCATCACCATCAACGCCCAGAAGCCCCAGTGGTTCCCGCTGAACCCCACCCTGGACAACTACGTCCGCCTGTTCAAGCAGCCCGCCATCCAGTGGCTGCTCAACACCATCATCATTGCCGTGGCCGCCATGCTGCTCACCTGCATCACCGCGGCCCTGGCAGGCTATGCCCTGGCCAAAAAACGCTTTTATGGCCGCACGGTCCTGTTCAGCCTGCTGGTGTGCGCCATGGCCCTGCCCAAGCAGGTCATCGTCATCCCCCTGCTACAGGAGATGAGCGCCCTTGGCCTGAACAACAACCTGCTGGCCGTCATCCTGCCCACCGTGGGCTGGCCCTTCGGTATCTTCCTGATGAAGCAGTTCTCCGAGACCATCCCCACCGAGATGCTGGAAGCTGCCCGCATCGACGGCGCCAGCGAAGCGCGCACCTTCGTCTCCATTGTGTTCCCGATGGTCAAGCCCGGCGTGGGCGCCCTGGCCATCTTCACCTTCGTCAACACATGGAACGACTACTTCCTGCAGCTGATTATGCTGCAGCGGCGTGAAGTGCTGACCATCTCCACCGGTATTGCCCGCCTGCAGGGCGAAGTCTCCTCGGACTTCGGCCTCATCATGGCCGGCGCCGCGCTGGCCGCCATCCCCATCGTCACCGTGTTCCTGATGTTCCAGAAATACTTTACCCAGGGCATCACCATGGGCGCTGTCAAGGGCTGAGCCCGGCGGTTCCCGCTACAGATTGGAGAGTATGACAATGAAAGACCATACCAAATATCAGGGCGTTATTCCTGCATTCTATGCCTGCTACGACAAGGATGGCCATGTTTCGATCGAAGGGACCAAGGCTCTGACCCGTCACCTGATCGCCAAGGGGGTCAAGGGCGTCTACGTGGGAGGCTCGTCCGGGGAGTGCATCTACCAGCATCCGGATGAGCGCAAGGCCGTGCTGGAGGCCGTGATGAGCGAGGCCAAAGGCAAGATCACGGTCATTGCCCATGTGGCCTGCAACAACACCGCTGACTCGGTGGAGCTGGCCGCCCATGCCGAAGCCTGCGGCGTGGATGCCATCGCATCCATCCCGCCCATCTACTTCCACCTGCCCGAGCACGCGATTGCCGGGTACTGGAACGCCATGAGCGCCGCTGCCCCCAACACTGAGTTCGTCATCTACAACATCCCCCAGCTGGCCGGCACCGCTCTGACCATGAGTCTGCTGCACACCATGCTGGAAAACCCCAATGTGGTGGCGGTGAAGAACTCCTCCATGCCCACCCAGGACATCCAGATGTTCAAGGATGCGGGGATCGCAGCCCGCGGTGAGAACGGCTTTGTGGTGTTCAACGGTCCCGACGAGCAGTTCGTCTCGGGGCTGGCCATGGGCGCAGACGGCGGCATCGGCGGCACCTATGCCGTCATGCCCGAGCTGTTCCTGAAGATGTACGAGCTGGTGCACAAGGGAGAGATGGCCAAGGCCCGGGCTTTGCAGTACGAGGCCGACCGCATCATCTACAAGATGTGCGAGGCCCGCGGCAACCTGTATGCCGTCCAGAAAGAGATCCTGCGCCGGATGTACGGCCTGGAGCTGGGCGGCGTCCGGGCGCCCCTGCCCAACCTCGTCCCCGGGGATGAGGCTGTTGTGGCCCAGGCCCAGCAGATGATCGAGGCGGCGGTGGCCAAGGCATCCGCCCTGTAAACCAAAAGCAGAAACGTGCCAGACGCCCGGTGGCTGCCGGCCCCCAGGGGCAGGCGGCGCCGGGCGTTGCTGGCTGCAAAAAGGGAGGAAACGGAGCATGATCACAGACAACCTCAGCAGCCTGGATCGTTACAGCGGCATCCACCCGGCCCTGGATCTGGCCATCCGCTGGCTGGCGGAGCACGACCTGGCCGGGCTGCCGGACGGGATCACCGAGATCGACGGGCGGCGCGTGTATGTGAACGTGATGGAAGCGGACCTGCGGGAGGCCCAGGGTGCTGTGTTTGAGTACCATCACCTGTATGCCGACCTGCAGATCGATCTGACCGGCAGCGAATACTGGGCCTGGACCCTTACGGCTCAGCCCACAGCCCCCTTTGACGGGCAGGCGGACTGCGGCTTTGCAGCCGGGCCCGAACAGTCCAGCGGCCTGCTGGGGGAGGGGAGGTTCGCCCTCTTCCTGCCCGGGGAGTACCACAAGCCCAGCTGCATCAGCCCCGGCTGCACCCATCTGCGCAAGGCAGTGGTCAAGATCCGGATGGGCGAATGAACGGCGGGGCGTTCGGACGCCCCAAAAGGAGGAATACCAGGATGGAAAAAGAAGCACTTTTCAAACAGATCCAGCATGGGCTGATCGTATCCTGCCAGGCGCTGGAGCATGAGCCCCTGTACACCAAGGAAGGCGGCGTCATGCCCCTGATGGCCAAGGCAGCCGCCATGAGCGGCGCGGTGGGCATCCGTGCCAATACGGTGCGGGATATCACCCAGATCAAGCAGGTGGTGGACCTGCCGGTCATCGGCATCATCAAAAAGGACTATCCCGGCACGCCCATGTACATCACCGTCACCATGAAAGAGGTGGACGAGCTGGTGGCCTGCGGGGTGGATATCCTGGCCGTACAGGGAACCAGCGCGCTGCGGCCCGACGGCAAGACGGCGGCGGAGTTCATCCGCGAGATCAAGGCGAAGTATCCCCAGCAGCTGGTGATGGCGGACATCGCCACCGACGAGGAGGCCATGGCCTGTGCTGAGGCCGGAGCCGACTTTGTGGGCACCACCATGCGGGGCTACACCCCCGAGACCCAGGGCATCAACGAGACCGACTTTGCCTTCATTGCCCGCCTGGCTCAAAACTGCCCGGCCAAGGTCATTGCGGAAGGGCACATCCACTACCCCGAGCAGGCCCGCAAGGCCCTGGAAGCGGGTGCCTTTGCCCTGGTGGTGGGGGGTGCCATCACCCGTCCCGCCGAGATCACTGCCCGCTTCACCGCGGCCATCAAGGACTTGAAATGATATGAATACCTATCTTGGAATCGACATCGGAGGCACCGCCGTCAAGTTGGGGCTGGTGTCAGAAAACGGGGAGGTACTGCTGCGGCAGGAGGCCAGCGTCAGCTTTGACAACTATCAGACCCCCATCCTGGAGACGGTGCGGAAGGCCGCCGCCCGGATGCTGGCCGCCAGCCGGGAAGCGGGCTATCAGCCGGTGGGCGCAGGCGTATCGGCCACCGGCCAGATCGACAGCGGACAGGGCATTGTGGCGGGCACCTGCGGGAGCCTGCCCGGCTGGCCCGGCGCTCCCATCCGCGCCGTCCTGGAGTCGGACCTGGGGCTGCCTGTGACGGTGGCCAACGACGCCAACTGCATGATCCTGGGGGAAGCCTGGGTGGGTGCAGCCAAAGGCTATACCGACGTGCTGGGCGTCACCATCGGCACGGGGCTGGGCGGCGGTGTCCTGACAGGGGGCCGTCTGCTGGAAGGCGCCCGGGGCCTGGGCGGTGAACTGGGGCATATGCGCACCCACGCCTGCAATGGCCAGCGGTGCACCTGCGGCGCGGCGGGCTGCTGGGAGCGCTATGCGTCCACATCGGCCCTGGTGCGCCAGGCCGTCCGCCTGGACCCCAGGCTGGACAATGGCCGCGCCATCTTTGGGGCGGCCCGGCAGGGGGACGCGGCGATGCTGCGCCTTCTGGACAGCTGGATCGTGGAGATCGCGGAAGGGCTGGCAGGGCTGGTGCATCTGTTCAACCCCCAGCTGATCCTCATTGGCGGCGGCGTCAGCAGCCAGGAGGAACTCTTGATTCGGCCTCTGGCCCGTCAGGTCAAGGCGCGGGTGATGCCCGCCTTTGCCCAGGGACTGGAGGTGCGTCCTGCGGCCCTGGCCAACGACGCCGGCCTGGTGGGCGCGGTGTGCTACTTCATCCGCCACCACGCCTGACCGGTGCAAAAGACCCAAAAGGGGGAAGGAGATCCTGCCGCGGCAGGGCTCCTTCCCCTTTGTTTTATCGTTCGGTATTTTGGTGCAGCCGGTTGGTTTCGTAATCCCGCAGGGCGTCCAGGGCTTTGGGCGCCAGAGGGAACAGGGCCGCCATATTGAATATGGTCATCAGGCCCACGCCCACGTCTCCCAGGTCCCATACGAACTGGTAGGCGGCCAGCCCGCCCACGAACAGCATCACCAGGGCCAGCACCTTGTACAGCGTCTGGCTCAGCCAGTTGTCCCCAAAGAGATAGGCCACGTTGGACCGGGCGTAAAACAGGATACCCAAAAAGGTGGAGAAGCTGAACAGCCAGAGGATCACCGCGATGAAGATGACCCCGAACTCACCCAGATGATACCGCATGGCCGCTTGCAGCAGATCCATCCCCTCCAGGCCGGCGGTCAGCTCCTGAGGGGTCAGCAGCATGATCATGGCCGAGCAGCTGCAAATGACCAAGGTGTCGATGAACACGCCCAGAGACTGCAGCAGGCCTTCCTTGGCGGGGTGGTCGATGTCGGCCGCGGCTGCGGCGCAGGGAGCCGAGCCGGAGCCCGCCTCATTGGAAAACAGGCCTCGTTTGGCGCCGTTCATGATCACCGCGCCGATGCCGCCGCCCACCACCTGCCGCACACCAAAGGCCTCGGCAAAGATCTGGGCAAAGACGGCAGGCACCTGCCCGATGTTGCGCAGGATGATGAACAGGGTGATGAAGAAATAGCAGGCCGCCATCACCGGCACCATCAGGTCCAGCACCTTGACGGTGGCGTGCTTGCGCAGGACGATGACCGCTGCCAGGGCCACCAGGGCGATGGTGGAATAGAGGGGCGGGATGTGGAAGGCGTTCTCAAAGGAGGAGGAGATGGAGTTGCCGGTGACCTGGCTGATGCCGCACCAGCATACCAGGCCCGACAGGGCAAACAGGGACGCCATCACCGAACGGCGGCGCTTGCTGCCCGGCTTGATGAAAAGGGCGTGGAGATAGTAGGCCGGGCCGCCCCGGTATCCCCCGTAAAGGGGGTCTTTTTGTTTGTAGAGCTGGGCCAGGGTGGCTTCGATGAAGGCGGTGGAAGAACCCAGCAGGGCGATCACCCACATCCAGAACACCGCCCCGGCGCCCCCGGCCGAGATGGCCGCGACCACGCCCACCAGATTGCCCATGCCCACCCGGCAGGCGGTGGAGACGATCAGGGCCTGGACGCCTGAGATGCCGTCGTCTCCCTTTTTGTTGTTTTCCAGGGTGACGCGCAGCATCTCGGGGAACAGGCGGAAGGGCAGAAACCGTGTGCGCACCGTAAAATACAGCCCCGCAGGCACCAGGATCAGCACCAGCAAAGACAGTCCCAGGGTGCTGCCTCCCGGCAGGGGGATGCGCACGATATCCCCCCACAAAAAGTTGTAGATGGTTTGGATGGCGGCCATGATGTTTCCTCACACTTTCTTCCGCGCAGAACCGGCGCGGTCTATTTCGACACTTCACTGTCGTGATTTACAGTGTAGCACAGGGACCATGCTTTTGTAAAGTGAATCGAATGAGGAAAATCGATCGATTTTATCGATGGATGATATAGACAAAAAAGCGGGCAGCCCGGTTCAGTCCTGCGGCGTTTTTTGGCGGGCTTTGGGTTCAGATAGCGCCACAGGGTGGTGCGGCTGATGCCCAGCTGTCTGGCTGCGGCGGTCTGGTTGCCGCCCACCGCGTCCAGGGTGCGGTGGATGGCGCTGAGGATGATCTCATCCAGGGTGCCGCCCGGGGCAGCTCCCTGGGCGGGCAGGGAAGGCAGGTCGGTGTGGCAGGACCGGCGCTCCTGAGCCAGGACCTCGGCCACCACGCTGCCCCGGATATAGGCCGAGTTGGTCAGGGTGACCAGTTCCTGCAGCACCTGCTTGAACTGGGTGTAGTTGTTGGGCCACTCGTAGTGCAGCAGCTGTTCGGTGGCCCGGGGGTCAAAGCCGATGATCTGCTTGCCCAGCTCGGCGTTCAGGCTGCTGAGATAGAGGCTGGCCAGACTGGGCAGCTCGTCCCGGCGGCTGCGCAGGGTGGGGAGCTGCAAGGTGAGGCAGCCCAGCTGGCTGCGCAGCGCCTGCACCGGTTCGGGCAGGGGCTGGCCGTCCATGCAGGCCGCCGAAAAGATCAGTCGGACCCGCCGGGGCAGGTTGGTCTCGGTGGCCACCGCCAGCAGTTCCTGCTGGTACGGACGGCTGAGCTGCTCCAGGTTTTGAAAGTAGACGGTGCAGCTGCCCTCATTGAGCGGGGAGGCGTAGTGGTTGAACAGGTACTCCCAGTTTTTGTCGGTCATCAGGGTGCAGTTCACCACCACCAGAGGGCTGTTCACCCGGGGGCTGCGCAGATAGAGGGCCCGTGCGATCTGTTCCTTGCCGGTGCCCACTTCCCCCAGGATCATCACCGGCTGGCGGGTGGGCGCGATGGCGTTGACCGGCTCCTCCAGAGCGCCCATGGCGCCGCTGATGCTGTAAAAGCTGTGCATGAACTGCTGGGCGGCCTCGGCCTCGTCAAAAAAGCGCAGCCCGTTTTTGCTGCTGCGCAGAGGGATCTGGGCCAGCTGGCAGTGGAAGATGTAATACGGATCCCATCCGGCCCGCAGGCTGCGGGCAGTGACCCGGATGAACTCCCCCTTGTCGCTGTGGAAAAAGCGCAGGGGCGCGGCGGAAGGGATATCGGGGATCCGGGAGCGCAGCAGGGACAGCAGGGCCTCGCCGGGCTGTTCCCGGGCAGCATAGGCCAGCTGGCCGGCGGCGTCCAGGATGATGGTGTTGCCGCTGCGGCTGCGGGCCACCCCCTCCAGCAGCTGGTTCTGGCGCCGCAGCTGGCGGAAGCGGTCACTGATCTGGATGGCCTGGGTGAAGGCGTCGTGGAGGCTCTCCACCCCCGAGGTGATGAGAAAGGCGTCGAAGCCCTTCTGCCGGGCCAGGGTGTGGGTGACCATGTCGCTGACCACCATTTTGTAGCCGCCCTCCCGCAGCCGGTCCAAAGCGCGGTTGGTCTCCTCCAGGTTGTGGATGGTGATGATGCCCGGTTCCTACGGCCATGTGCACGCCAACGTGGTGGAGCTGGAACCGGGGCACCTTGTAGCCTTTATGCGCAACCGGGAGGCCTACCGCATCCACCGCAGCGAGTCCTTTGACTGGGGCGAAAGCTGGAGCGAGCCCAAGCCCACCCCGCTGCCCAACAACAATTCCAGCATCAGAGCCATCAAGCTCCGGAGCGGACGGGTCGCCATCGCGTACAATCCCACCTGCACCCCCGATTCCCACCCCGGCCTGCGCTGCCCGGTGGCGGTGGCCCTGAGCGAGGACGGCGGCCTGACCTTCCCCATCATCCGCTGGATGGAGCGGGGCGAGGGCTACATGGGAGATGAGAACCGCAGCGCCTGCTGGTGAACAATATGCGCCCTGTGACCCCCGACGACGCCCGCAGGCTGTACCAGGAAGTGATGTGACGTATAAAAACGTCCAAATACAGGAGACAAAGGAGAATCTACCATGAAGGCTGTTGAAATCAAAGGCATCATCCCCCCGATCATCACCCCCATGAACGAGGACGAGTCCATCAATGTGGCCGAGCTGCGGGCCCAGGTCAACCGCCAGATCGAGGGCGGCGTCCACGCCATCTTCTGCTTTGGCACCAACGGCGAGGGCTACATCCTCAACGGCAAGGAAAAGGAACTGGTGCTGCGGACCGTCATCGAGGAATGCAACGGCCGCGTGCCCGTCTATGCCGGCACCGGCGGCATTGCGGGCTGCGCCAACGTTTACCCTCACACCATGGCGTCCATCTATGACCTGTTCATGGAGGGTAGGATCGAGGAGGCCAAGGCGGCCAACGCCAGCATCGCTTCGTTCCGCGCCTGCTTCAAGTACGGCAACCCCAACACCATCGTCAAGACCGCCGTGGCTATGCTGGGCTACAACGTGGGCAAATGCCGCGCTCCCTTCAACCAGGTACCCGAGGAAGGCATCAAGGCCCTGGAGAAGGTACTGAAGGAGAACGCGGAAAAGGGCATGTGCTGAGCGCAGAGGCCGGCCCGGCAGTTTCGCAGAAAAAGAGGGAGAGGTAAGATATGACAAGACCCATCATCGGCATCACCATGGGCGACCCTGCGGGCAACGGCCCCGAGATCACCGTCAAGGCCCTGGCCCGGGCCGACCTGTACGACCGGTGCCGCCCCATCGTGGTGGGGGACGCCAAAATGCTGGAGCAGGCCCGGGGCTTTGTGGGCCGGCCCGACATCCGGATCCACCGCTGTGAGAAGGTGAGCGACGCTCTGTTCACCCCCGGCACCATCGACGTGCTCCACCTGGAGCTGATCGCGGATGTGGACAAGTTTGAGCTGGGCAAGGTGAGCCTGGAAGGAGGCAATGCGGCTTTCCAGTGCGTGCGCAAGGTGATCCAGCTGGCCATGGACGGGGAGGTGGACGCCACCTGCACCAACGCCCTGAACAAAGAGGCCATGAACAAGGTTCTGGAGGCCGCCGGGGGCGCAAACTCGGACGGTTACACCCATTTTGACGGCCACACCGAGATCTATGCGACCTACACCCACACCAAAAAATACACCATGATGCTGGCCCACCACGACCTGCGGGTGGTGCATGTGTCCACCCACTGCTCCCTGCGGGAGGCCTGCGACCGGGTCAAAAAGGACCGGGTGCTGGAGGTGATCGAGATCGCCCACCAGGCCTGCAAGGATATGGGGATCGAAACCCCGCGGGTGGCGGTGGCCGGCCTGAACCCCCACTGCGGCGAAAACGGCCTGTTCGGCACCGAGGAGATCCAGGAGATCACCCCCGCCATCCAGGCCGCCAAAGCCGAAGGAATCAATGCCATCGGCCCCATCCCGCCCGACAGCGTTTTCAGCGAGGCGCTGGGCGGCTGGTATGACATTGTGGTCTGTATGTACCACGACCAGGGACACATCCCCCTCAAGACGGTGGGGTTTGTCTACGACCGCGAAAAACAGGCATGGAAGGCTGTGGAAGGGGTCAATGTCACCCTGGGCCTGCCCATCATCCGCACCAGTGTGGACCATGGCACCGGCTTTGCCCTGGCGGGCAAGGGCACCAGCAACGAGCTGAGCCTGGTCAACGCCATCGACTATGCCATCCGTATGGCCAACGGCTGCAAAAACTGATCTGGAACCGCTTTGCTTCGGTCCATCGCGCCGTTGCCTGCAAAGGTCCCGCCTGGACGTCTGCCGCCCGGGCGGGACCTTTTTGCCGCCTATTCCAGAACGGAACGCCGGTGCGGCGCCGGACCGGAATAGGGGGAGAGAAGGTTTGCCTTTTCAAACCGAACTGTGTGATGCTCGCCTCGTTCATGGCCATCATCGCGGCGCTGCAAAAGACAAGCTTCATCATCAAGTTCAAGGACGCCCTGTTCAAGATGGCCAGCAAAGGCGGTTTCCTGGCCTATGTGCTGCTGATCCTGATCGTCATGCTGGGATGCAGCCTGTTTGGCACCGGCTCCACCGCATATTATGTGCTGGTCATCGGCCTGTTGTCCAACCTGCCCGACTCCCGCAGCCTTCCCCCCTCCAGGGTTCTGATGCCCGCAGGCTTTGCGGCCAACCACCCGCTGCTGCCCTTCAACACCGCCCTGCAATATGGCATCGTCATTGCGGTTTTGCAGAGCGCAGGGGCTTCTTCGGATGTCAACCTGGTCAAATTCTCCTTCTGATCTTTGTGTTCTGCATCCTGACCAGCGTGCTGGCCACTCTGACCGGTTCCACCATCGGCACGGTGTATGTCTTTGCCCCCATGGCCATTGCCACTTGCATGAACCTGGGCCTGGACCCCACCGCTGCGGCCGCAGCCATCGTCATCTCGGGCTGGTGCGGACACTTCCTGCCCATCGACGGTATGCCCGCCATGATCATGGGCACCGGCAACTACAAGATCGGTGAGTTCTGGAAGTTCACCATTCCCCAGTATTTCATCCGCCTGCTGGCTTTGACCATCGGCGCAGTCCTGATCTTCCCCATGCGCTGAACACCCTGCATCTTCGGTGCCGGACCGGACGGTTCCCGCAGGCCCGCACCCCATACGATTCGCAGGATCGATCCCCCCTTGCCGGGAGCGCCGCCCGATTGGCTGCGCCCCGGCATTTTTGTGCCTGGATGGACCAATTACGAACCATCCTTTATCAGTACAAAGCTAACGATAAGAACAGCGAATACTGTTAGAAAACTATCTAGTATGTAATTTGTAAGGATTTGTTAGGAAGAATAATGCAAACGCCCGATGGAGGAAAAGCCGACGGCATACAGCTGACGGTATTACAGGTGTGGTCAAAAGTGTGGTCAAAGCAAAAAAAGCAGCCCAGAAACTTGCGTTCCTAGGCTGCTTTCTTGTGGTGGAGGCGATGGGAGTCGAACCCATGTCCGAAAGGCGTTCAGCGTGGGTATCTCCGGGTGCAGGCGATCTACAACATTCCCTCCGCGTCACGCCGGTCGCCAGGCTAACGCTTCAGTAGCTTCATGAGTTCATGACGGTCCGCAAAGCTTAAGTCCGTTCACGTGCTGTGTCTAAAGGACGCCCCGGCCCCACACGACACAAATGTGGGCGGAACGCGCAGCACTCAGGCTGCGAGCAACTGAGTTCTATTGTTGTCAGTTCGTTTTTTGGAGGATTTTAGAGCAGGTCCCCCGCTGCTACCCGCTGCCCAGGCCTCGCACCCCCCGTCGAAACCTTTACGCCCCCATGATACGCGCCCAAAGGCGCGGGGAAGGTGACTGCGAAAGGGGCATAGCTGCCCGGTGTTGTTCATTCAAAACGTCCGTTGGTTTTCAAAGCGCGGTCGATGGTGCGTTTGGCATCCCGCCTGGCGGCGTCGGCCCGCTTGTCGTAGAGCTTTTTGCCTTTGCACAGGCCCAGCTCCACCTTGACGCGCCCGTGCTTGAAATAGAGGGACAGGGGCACAAGAGTGTAGCCCTGCAGTTTGCACTGCTGCCCCAGCCGGCGGATCTCGCTTTTGTGGGCCAGAAGCCGCCGCTGGCGCATGGGATCGGCATTGAAGATGTTGCCGTGGTCGTAGGGGGTGATATGCATCCCTTTGACCAGAAGCTCGCCTTCTTCGATGTCCACCCAGCTGTCCTTCAAATTGACGCCGCCGGCCCGCAGGCTTTTTACCTCGGTGCCTTTCAGTTCGATGCCGGTCTCCAGCGCCTCGATCACGAAATATTCGTGGCGCGCTTCCCGGTTGGTTGCGATGGTCTTGGTGGCCGGCCGCTCCTTGACAGGCATACAACGCGCCTCCTTTCATGATGAGCCTTCGGTGTAAGATATTGTACCACAACTTTGCAAAAGTGCAAGGGCGTTTTTGTGGACGGAGTGTAAACGTTTACAGATCGTGGCGGCCCTCCAGGGCGCGGAAAATGGTCTGACGGTCGGCCTGCTCCAGACGAGAACCCACTGCCAGGCCCGAGGCCAGGCGGGTGGTGCGTACGCCCAAAGGTTTGATGGTGCGGGCCAGGTAGACCGAGGTAGCGTCTCCCTCCACGCTGGGAGGCAGCCCCATGATGACCTCCTTGACCTGGTCGTCTGTCAGGCGGGCCAGCAGCTGGCGGATGGTCAGGTTTTCGGGCCCGATGCCCTTGACCGGGTTGATGAGACCGTACAGCACATGGTACAGGCCCCGGTACTCCCGGGTGCGCTCGATGGACTGGACATCCCGGGGGGTCTCCACCACGCAGATGGTGGTGTGATCCCGGCTGGGATCGGCGCAGATGGGGCAGGTATCGCCCTCGGTATAATTCTGGCACTGGCAGCAGCGGTTCAGCTTGACATGCACCCCGCGGATGGCCTGTACCAGGTTTTCGGTCTGCTGCTCCGACAGATTCATCAGCTGGTAGGCCAGGCGGGTGGCGCTCTTGTCCCCGATGCCTGGCAGCCGCTTCAGCTCATCGATCAGCGTCTCCAGAGGCGCGGCGGAATTGTTCATGTCCGGGCCCCCGTTACAGGCCCAGGCCGGGGATGTTCAGCCCGCCGGTCAGCTGGCCCATGGCGTCTGCGGCCGCCTTGTCCACCGTCTGCACGGCGGCATTGACGGCGGCAGCCACCAGGTCCTGGAGCATCTCCACGTCATCGGGGTCCACAGCTTCGGGCTTGATGGTCACTTCCAGCACCTCGTGCTTGCCGTTCATCCGCACCGTGACCATCTCGCCGGGGGCGCTGGCGGTGTACTCGGTCTGCTCCAGCTCGGCCTGCTTGGCCTGCATATCGCTCTGCATCTTCTGGGCCTGACGCATCAGGCTGCTCATATCGGGGCGGCCATAGCCGCCGGGCATTCTTGCTTTCATAACAGATGTTCCTCCTCAAATCAGGTCGTGTGCCGGCGTGCGGTGTCCTGGATGGTGACATCCAGGCCCAGGGCCTCCAGCTTGTGCAGGGATTCCTCGGCGCTGGCCCGGGGATGGTCGGGAGCCTTCTCAGGCTCATAGGGGCCGATGGGCACCCGGATGCCCGACACGTCGGCGATGAGCTTTTTGATCAGCCGCTGGCTGTTTTTGTTGGCCCGGATGAAATCCCGGAAGGTCTTGCCCCCGTCGATCAGCACCCGCACCCCGTCGAAATAGGCTTTGGATTTTTTCAGATAGCCATACAGCATGGGGTCGGTGGACTGGATGCGCGCCACTACATCGGACCAGTAGGGATAGGGCTGGATGCCCTCGCCGGCCACCTTGCGGGGCTTATCCAGCTGGGGATCTGCGGGGTAGGCGCCGGGCGCCGCCGGTTCATAGGGCGGGGGAGGCGGCGCCTCCTGCGGCTCCGGGGGCGGAAGTTCTTCCGGAACGGCCTCCTCTGCAGGGACAGCCGGGGCCACCGGTTCGGGCTGCGGCGATTCGGATACAGGCCCGGTCTCCCAGGGCGGATAGTCCGCCTCGGAAGGCGCCGCAGGGGCCGGAACAGCCGCGGGCGAAGGCGCTTCGGGCGCCTGGGCTGCCGCAGGCTGGGATGGTTCGGATGTCTGCGCCGCCGTGGGCTGGGGCGTCTCAGGGGGCGCAGCTTGGGTCACCGGCGCACGGACAAAGGGCCGTGGAACCTCTTTCTGGGGCTGCGCCGCCGGCTGCTGCGCCAGGGGCAGGGAAGAGGCGGCCGGCTGGGAGGCCGGTTCGGTCAGGGAAAACAGGGCCAGTTCCAGTTCGATGCGCTGGTCGCTGCCCCGGGACATATGCTCCAGGGCGGCGCCCAGGGCCCGGATGGCCCGCACCGCCTCACGGCGGCCCAGGGCGGGGCCTTTTTCCAGATAGAGGGCTTCCTCGTCGGGGTTGACGCCGCTCAGCAGTTCCCGGCCGCCGGGCAGCGCCGCCAGCATCAGGCTGCGGTAATGGGCGATCAGCTCCTCGGTCAGGCGTTTGACGTCCACCGACTGCTGCCGCAGGGCGGCCAGCTGGGCCAGGGCCGAAGCCGGGTCCCGGGCGGCGATGGCGTCGGACATCCGGAACAGATACCCCCGGTCGGTGACCCCGGCCATCTGCCGGACCACCCCTTCATCGATCTGCCCGGTGACCCCCGCGCAGGTGTCCAGGATGGACAAAGCGTCCCGCAGGGCGCCGTCGGCCAGTCTGGCGATCAGACTGGCAGCGCCGTCGGTGAGGTGGAGATCCTCGGCCCGGGCCACCTGGGCCACGCGGCCGGCGATATCCTCGGGGCGTATGCGGGTGAAGTCGTACCGCTGGCAGCGGGAACGGATGGTGGCCGGAACCTTTTGGATCTCGGTGGTGGCCAGGATGAAAATGACGTGGGCAGGTGGCTCCTCCAGGGTCTTGAGCAGGGCGTTGAAAGCCGCCGTGGAGAGCATATGCACCTCGTCGATGATATACACTTTATAGGTGCAGACACTGGGGGTGTAAGCCGTCTCGTCCCGCAGGTCCCGGATGTCGTCTACGCCGTTGTTGGAGGCGGCGTCCATCTCCACCACATCCAGGATGCTGCCGTCGTCAATGCCGCGGCAGACCGGGCACTGGCCGCAGGGGTCGCCCTCCCGGGGGGACAGACAGTTGACCGCCTTGGCAAAGATCTTGGCACAGGTGGTCTTGCCGGTGCCCCGCACCCCGGTGAACAGATAGGCATGGCCCACCCGCCCGGCGGCCACCTGATTTTTGAGGGCCGTGACGGTGGCCTGCTGGCCCACCACATCCTCAAAGCGCTGGGGCCGCCACTTGCGGTAAAGCGCACGATACATACCCGCACCTCCTTTGCAGGGATAAAAAAATCGGACGGCGCTGCGGGGTTGACCCCCGCCTTGCGAAGCATGGCATACGGATGCAGGCTGGCTGAAACGCACCGTGCACACCGCTTAAGGCTGCTTGGTTCCCCACCTGACCTGGTTCACAGCGGCCCAGTCGTACAGGGCCCGCATCCGTATGCCAAACCGCGCAGCAAGGCGCTGTCCGACATGGCTTGCACCGCCGGTGACCGGGGTGCTTTAGATATTTTATCATATTCTGCGGCAGAATGCAAGGGCCTTTGCGGAACGCTGCTTTGACACTCTGCTGTGATGAATTATTTTCGCGCAAAAGGGGGAAAAGGTGAGGGCGCAGGGGGGACGGTGCAGCCCGGCTCGGCCGGAAAGAAGCTGCATTTTTGTGCAAAGCGCACATGGACAAAAGAAAAATGGGACGGTATTTCTACAAAACAAGATCTGCGATCCGGTGCAGAGAAAATCGGTTTTGCCGCGCCGGGCTTTACTTTTGTATGTGAATCTGTTACCATAATTCATATTCCATTGAGGGAGGGGAATCTATGACTGCTGATACTTTAAAAATCTTATTCGCCATGGTGGCCTATATGCTGATCGTGGTGGGCATCGGGCTGTTTTTTGCAAAACGCGCCCAGGCAAACTCGGAGAACTACTTCCTGGGCGGCCGGTCGCTGGGGCCCTGGGTGGCCGCCATGAGCGCCGAGGCCTCGGACATGAGCGGCTGGCTGCTGATGGGCCTGCCCGGGGTGGCCTACTGGTGCGGCATTTCCGACGCCGCCTGGACCGCCATCGGCCTGGGAGTGGGCACCTACGTCAACTGGCTGATCGTGGCCCGGCGGCTGCGGCGCTACTCGGCGGTGTCGGGGGACGCCATTACGGTGCCCGATTTCCTCAGCAACCGCTACCATGAGAAAAACCCGGTGATCCTGGCCATTTCGGCGGTGTTCATCCTGGTGTTCTTCACGGTGTACGCCGCCAGCTGCTTT
Source organism: Faecalibacterium sp. An121 (assembly GCF_002160915.1). GTDB lineage: Bacteria > Bacillota > Clostridia > Oscillospirales > Ruminococcaceae > Faecalibacterium > Faecalibacterium avium. The sequence goes on along the minus strand of NZ_NFLM01000009.1, from coordinate 82,185 downwards.
GTCACCTGCGGCAAACTGTTTTCCACCCTGTTCGGTGCATCCTACCATTCCATGATGATCGCCGGGGCGGTGTTTGTGGTGCTGTACACCTTTTTGGGCGGCTTTCTGGCCGAGAGCGCCTCGGACTTCATGCAGGCCATGGTGATGGTGGTGGCCCTGCTGGTGGTGCTGACCCTGGGCACCGCTGCGGCGGGGGGCATCGACGCCGTCATCCAGAACGCCAGGCAGATCCCGGGCTACCTGTCCATGGTGCAGCAGGCGGCCCCGGTCACCGACGCCGGCGGGGTGCAGCAGGTGGTGGACGGTGCGGCCCAGTTCGGCCCGGCCACCAGCTATGGCCCGCTGACCATCGTGTCCACCCTGTCCTGGGGCCTGGGCTACTTTGGCGTGCCCCAGGTGCTGCTGCGGTTCATGGCCATCCGCTCCGAAGGGGAGATCAAACAGTCCCGGCGGATCTCCACGGTATGGGTGATCCTTTCCTTGAGCTCTGCGGTGCTCATCGGCGTGATCGGCCGGGCCATGCTGGGGGCCGAACCCTCCCTGCTGAGCTCCGGCGATGCCGAGAACGTCTTTATCGTGATGGCCCAGACCCTGATGCCTCCGGTGCTGGCCGGCGTGGTGATGGCGGGCATCCTGGCGGCCACCATCAGTTCTTCCGACTCTTACCTGCTCATCGCCGCCTCGGCCTTTGCCAAGAACCTCTATGAGGGCATTTTCAAGAAGGATCAGGCCGACGACCGCCAGGTGATGCGGGTGTCCCGTGTGGTGCTGCTGGCCATTGCGGCCATCGGCATGGCCATTGCCTGGGACGAGGAGAGCGTCATCTTCACCATCGTCTCCTTTGCATGGGCCGGCTTTGGGGCTACCTTTGGCCCGGTGATGCTGTTCTCCCTGTTCTGGAAGCGCACCACCCGCCAGGGCGCCATTGCGGGGATGCTGTCCGGCGGTATCATGGTCTTTGTGTGGAACCTGCTGCTCAAGCCGCTGGGCGGCGTGTTCGGCATTTATGAGCTGTTCCCGGCCTTTGTCATTTCCTGCCTGTTCATTGTGGGGGTGTCCCTGGCGACCCCCGCCCCCTCGGCTGAGATCCAGGCGGAATTCGATCGGGCCAGAGGGTGAGCCTGCGCGCAAAAAAGAGATACCAAAAGGCCCCTGCCTTCTCGCTGTGAGAGGGCGGGGGCCTGTTCGTACCTGCATTTCCCGGGAAAACTCAGTCGGCCGGTTTTGCGGCAAAGAGGGCCATGGCCTCGGGATCGGGGCCGTAGGTCTTGTCAAAACGGGGGTCCAGGGGCGCGCCGCTCTGGACATGGGCGCAGCAGCTGTCCATCAGGGCGGCGGCCTTGGGCATCGCCTGGAAGAAAAGATCGGTCAGTACGCTGCTGCTCTGGGCGTATTCCTCGGGGTCCAGGGCAGAGAACAGCAGCCCGCCGATCTCCGCCCATTTGCCCGACCGGCGCAGCGCCTGTTCCGCCAGCCCGTTGGTCAGGGGGCGGCCCGGCATCAGCAGGCCGTTGAACAGCTTCATGTTGACCAGGCAGCGGCGCAGCTGGGCGGGGGAAGCGGGCAGCACGCGGGCCATGGTGCGGCAGGCCGTCTCATGGACGGCGAGATAGCCGGCCGGGTTGACGGTGCGCCAGTCCACCCCGTCCTGGGCCATCAGACGGCCTTCCAGAGCGGTCTCGATGGACACATGGCTCTGGCCGGTGCACTGGATGCGGTGCTCGATGTAGCTGTGGCAGGCGCTGTCCAGAGCAAAGTGGCAGGTCATCCCCAGCAGATAGCTCAGCAGGGCCCGGCCCAGAGGAGAGCCGTCCACCTTGCCCAGCCCGCGAACAAAGAAGGGGGCCGCCGGCGCGTCATGGAGGGCGTTGCCCGCCGCCTTACAGGGGTTGGGACGCAAAGGATCGTAATAAAACAGGACGTCAGGGCCCTGCAGGCCGATGGCGTATAAGTCGGGGAAGGCCGTCACGGCTTCCCGGGCCAGGGGGCTGGGACAGGCTTGCAGGGCCTTGTCCCCAAAGCGGTGGTGTGCGTAGACAGCGGGCATAAGCGATACCTCCGATCTTACGGCTGGCCGGCGGCGCGGCCCTGGGCCACCGCCCGGCGGAATGCGAAAAACCCGAGCAGGATCAGGGGAGCGATCACCATCACGCCCACCGAGGTGCTGCTCGACAGCTGGGTCATCAGGCTGACCAGGAAGGTGCCCACAAAAGAAGCGCCTTTGCCGCAGATGTCCAGCAGGCCGTAGTATTCGCCCGAGCGCTCGGGCGGGATGATCTTGCCGAAATAGGAGCGGGAGAGGGACTGGATGCCCCCCTGGAACATCCCCACGCAGACGGCCAGGACCCAGAACTGGGCCTGGGTGCGCAGGAAGATGGCGTAGGCCGCAATGCCCACATAAGCCAGGATGCAGACCGACACCAGAAGGGAGGACTCCACCCGGCGGGCCAGCTGCCCGAACAGAAGTGCAAAGGGGAAGGCCACGATCTGGGTCACCAGCAAAGCCAGCAGCAGGCCGGTGCTGTCCAAGCCCAGGGCCTGGCCATAGGCGGTGGCCATGTCGATGATGGTGTACACACCGTCGATATACAAAAAGAAGGCGATCAGGAACCACAGGACCTGTTTGTTGCCCCGGATCTCCCGCAGGGTCTCGGCCAGCCGCTGGAAAGCGCCGTGCACCAGCTGGCCGTGGGCGGGAACGCTGTACCGCTGGCGGTAGCGCCGCAGCAGAGGCAGCGTGCAGCACAGCCACCAGACCGCATTGAGCAGGAAGGCCAGCAGCATGGCGGTGTTCAGGGTCAGGCCCAGGGCCTCATATCCCAGCACGATGCCCAGACTGAGGATGAAGGGGATGCAGCTGCCCCCATAGCCCAGGGCGTACCCCACCGAGGATACCTTGTCCATCCGGGCTGGGGTGGTGATGTCGGTGAGCATGGAGTCGTAGAACACCAGGCTGGCGCTGTATCCGATCTTGGCAAGGATGAAAAAGCCCAGGAACCACATCCAGGACTGGACCAGTCCCATCAGGGAGCAGCCGGCAATGCCCACCGCCACGCAGAGGATGAACAGCCGCTTTTTCATGCCGGGCAGGTCGGCCACAGCCCCCAGCGTGGGGCCCAGCAGGGCCACCACCACCGTGACAAAGGAGGCGGCGTAGCCCCAGAAGGCCAGATACTGGGCGCTGGTCAGCCCGGCCGCCCCGGCCAGGCCGTTGAAGTAGATGGGCAGGATGGTGGAGATCAGCAGGGTGAATGCTGAATTGCCCACGTCGTACAGGACCCAGACCCGCTCGCTGCGGCTCAGGGGCTGCTTTTGCGCTTGTTGGTCGTTTTGTTCCATGGGATTTCCCTCCGGTTTTGTCCCGGCCGCCGGGGCCGGGGCTCTTGATGGTCGGATGTGCCGCAGACGCCGCACAGGGCCCTCTTTGGACCGGGCCCGCAGGCGCATACAAGGCCGAAACTATCATACCACACACCGGCCCGCCGCGCAAGCAGGCCGGCCCGGAACACAGAAAACCCCCGCCTCCTCGAAAGGAGAGCGGGGGATACGGATCAGGTCTCGGCCAGTTCGCCGCGGCTGGCGGCTTTCAGATAGGCAAAGATGAAACCATCCAGGTCGCCGTCCATGACGGCGTTGACGTTGCTGGTCTCATAGCCGGTGCGGTGATCCTTGACCATGGTGTAGGGCATAAAGACATAGCTGCGGATCTGATGGCCCCAGGCGATCTCGTTCTGGACGCCCTTGATGTCCTCGATCTTGTCCATATGCTGCTGCTGTGCGATCTGGTACAGTTTGGCCTTCAGCATCTGCATGGCGTAGTCCCGGTTCTGGAACTGGCTGCGCTGGGTCTGGCAGCTGACCACGATGCCGGTGGGCTTGTGGATCAGTCGGACGGCGCTGGAAGTCTTGTTGATGTGCTGGCCGCCGGCGCCGGAGGAGCGGTAGACCTGCATTTCGATGTCCTCGGGGCGGATGTTCACCTCGATGGTGTTGTCCAGCTCGGGCATCACTTCCAGGGAGGCAAAGCTGGTCTGGCGGCGGGCATTGGAATCGAAGGGGCTGACCCGCACCAGACGGTGGACGCCGTTCTCGCTTTTCAGCAGGCCGTAGGCGTTGGCCCCCTTGACCATGACGGAGGCACTCTTGATGCCCGCCTCGTCGCCGTCCTGGTAATCCAGCACTTCCACCGACATACTGTGGTTCTGGGCCCAGCGGGTATACATACGGTAGAGCATCTCGGCCCAGTCCTGAGCCTCGGTGCCGCCGGTGCCGGCGTGGAAGGTCAGGATGGCGTTGCTGTGGTCGTATTCGCCGTTCAGCATGGTCATCAGCTGCAGCTCATCCACGGCCTTGCCCACGGACTCCACGGCCTGTTCCCCTTCGGGGACCAGGGCGGGGTCGTTCTCCTCCTCCAGCATCAGCAGCATGGTCTGGGCGTCCTCGTACAGGCCCTGGAGCTTTTCAAAGCGGCCCAGCTTGCCCTTCAGGTCGCCCACCTCATCAAAGACCTTCTTGCTTGCTTCGGCGTCATCGTAAAAGCCGGGGCGGGTCATGGCGTGCTCCAGCTCCTGCACACGCTTTTTGCTGGCGTCGATGGCCAGTGCGTCCTCCAGGTCCTGGACGGCCTTGCCATACTCGGCCAGCTGCACCTTCAGTTCGTCGATCGTTATCATAGCTAACCTCTCACATCCAAGTTGTGTGTATCCGTTCGCCTGCGCAAAGGGCGCAGGATCAGTCCTTGTGCTGCCGGTGCAGGGTGCCGGTGCCCCCTTCCACCACGCCGTCATGGCGCAGCACTACGCCGATGGTATCCATAAAGCACTTCACATCCCCCCAAAAGGTGATGTGGGCCACATAGTCCCCGTCCAGTTTGGCCTTGACAGGGATCTCCAGTTCGTCCCGGCCATGGATCTGGGCCAGGCCGGTGAGGCCGGGGCGCACGTCGTTGGCGCCGTACTTGTCCCGCTCGGCCAGCAGGTCGTACTGGTTCCACAGGGCCGGACGGGGGCCGATCACCGCCATGTCCCCCCGCAGGATGTTCCACAGCTGGGGCAGCTCGTCCAGGCTGGTCCTGCGCAGGAATTTCCCCACCCGCGTGATGTAGCGGTCGGGGTCGGCCAGCAGGTGGGTGGGCATATCGTGGGGGGTGTCCGCCCGCATGGTACGGAACTTGTAGATCGCAAAGTGGGTCTTGTGGATGCCCACCCGCTTCTGCTTGAAAAACACCGGCCCGGGAGAGTCCAGTTTGATGGCCACCGCAAGCCCGGCCAGCAGCCAGGACAGGCAGAGGATGCCACCCAGCGCCAGCACGAAATCGATGGCTCGTTTGAAGTATTTCTGATACATGGCCAGCCCCTCCCGTCCGCTCTGTGCCCAGTATGGGCAAACACTGAAAGTATAACACAGAACGTCCGATTTAACAAGTACCACAAGCGGCCGGGGCCGGTCAGTCTTCCAGGGCCTTTTTCAGCCGGATGTCCTCGCCCAGAAAACGGTAGGGGACAAAGGCGGAGATGCGGCTGGAGACTTTCTCGGTGTAGAGCTTTTCCAGCAGGGCGCCGTCAACGATGTTGGTGGTGAGGATGGTGGGCCGGCGGCGGCCCAGCCGGTCGTTCAGCAGGCTGTACAGGGTGCTGATGACAAAGCTGGAATTGAACTCGGTGCCCAGGTCGTCCAGGATGAGCAGGTCGGCCCCGGTGACGGTGTCCAGCAAAGTCTCCTTTTCCCCGGCGGGGTCGGAGCCGAAGTGCAGCGTCTCCACCCGGCTGAAAAAGTCGGGGCTGGAGATATAGATGACGTCATAGCCCTTGTTCAGAGCGGCCCCCGCCACCGCCAGGGCGGCATGGGTCTTGCCCAGGCCGGCGTTGCCGGTCAGCATCAGATTCTCACTGTCCAGATCGAACTCCGCCGCATAGTCCCGCAGGTCGGCCAGCAGCTCGGCCATGTACTGGCGGACGCTTTGGCCGGTCTGGGGGTCCCGGCTGTCGGGGTAGTAGTCCAGCCGCATGGTGTCAAAGCTGGTCACCGACAGACTGGACATGGCCTCGATCTCCTCCCGGCGCAGCCGCTGCATCTCCCGGCGGACGCACAGACAGGTCTTGCCGTCGGCCACTCCGGTGTCCTGGCACACAGGACAGGTATAATGGGGCTCCAGGGCCAGGGGGCTGCGGCCGCTGGCGGCCAGCAGGGCGTCCCGCTTTTGACGGGCCTGGGCCAGAGCGGCTGCGGCCTGCTCCCGGCCTGTCCCCTGAGCCCCTGCCAGGGCATAGCGCACACCGCAGCTGCGCATGGCGTCCTCGGCGGCCCGCAGCTCCGGGACGGCGGCCTCTGCCTGGGCGCGGGCGTCCTGGGCCTGGGCCTTGGCCATCTGCCGCCGCGCCGATAGGATCCGCATGGCGGCCTGATACAGCTCGTTTCGTGTCCGCATGGAGGTCACTCCTTTCTCTTATGCCGCCGGGGGCGGTTGACGGCGTCCTTGAGGAAATCGGAGCCGCTGGGTTCCGGCCGGTCCACCCGCAGGCTGCGGCTGGCCCCGCTGAGGGCCACCGGCCCGCGCACATCCTGCACCGTCCGCAGGCCCTTGGCGTTCCAGGTCTTGAGGATGCCGTTCCAGTACCACAGGTCCCGTTTGGGCCCCGCCTGGACAGCGGCCTCCTGGATCATCGAATCGTCGTAGCCATACACCTCGTACCAGCGTGCAATGGCCTTTTTGCCGCCCAGGGTCAGCTGGTCGGGCTGGATCTGCAGCAGGCTGGCCACATAGGCCTCCCGCTTTGCCCGCAGATCCAGCAGCCGCAGATGGGCGTCGGCTTCCTCCCCCGTGACCACCCCTTCGGCCCGCCAGACCTTCAGCTCGTGGCGCAGGGCCCCGATGGTCCGCTTGTCCCTGCCGGCCAGGTAGGCCAGGCAGAGCATCACCACCTCGGGCTGGTATCCCTCCTGCAAATACAGGGCCACCAGCTTTTCCATCTCGCTGCGGCTGAGGGCATGGGCAAAGGCGCTTTGTCCGCACTCGATCAGGCTGGCGATCATGGGGTCGGTGCGGGACGCCGCGGTGATCTCGGCCCAGGTCATGGGAGTGGGGGCAGGCTCGCCGCCGGCAGGGGCGGCGTTCTCGTCGTAGCGCTCCAAGAGGCCGGCCCCGGCCCAGTAGGCCAGGGCGCTCTCGGCGGTCATCCGGCTGCGCAGCCGCAGGTCGGTGCACAGTTTATCCGGGTCGGTGACGCCGGTGGCCAGCACATACAGGGCCACCCGGACGCTGGCCTCCTCGGCGGCGCCCAGCCGCGCAAAGACCAGCTGGGGCACGGCTATGGAATCGCCCTGCTGGGGTTTGAGGCGGTAGATCATAGGTTTTCCTCCTCTGGCCGGGCAGGGGGCGTCCAGGGCTCGCAGTCCAGGATGGACGGTGCGGCCTGCCAGCGGTCCGGGTCCTGTTCATAAGTGGTTTTCAGCCAGGCGCGGGCCTGGCCCAGCCCTTCCTCTGTAAGGGCAAAGACCTGCTGGAGCCGCAGCGCGGGGTCGGTGTACTCGATGGTCCAGGGCCCCGGCCAGATATCCACCGTCAATACGGCCTCCTCGGTCCCGTCCTCTCCCTTGCGCTTGCCGGGGACGGCGCGGTAACGCATCTCGGCCTGGCAGGCGGAATAGAGATTTTTGTTTTTAAAGTAAAGCAGCTGCGGCAGATCCAGCATGGGCCGCCCTCCTTTCAGATAAACAAAATAGAAAAGCCCGCATGGGCACTCGGCTTCCGAGCATCCATGCGGGCTTGTGCGTTGGAGCAGGATACGGGACTCGAACCCGCCGCCTACTGCTTGGGAAGCAGTCGCTCTACCGGATGAGCTAACCCTGCGTAAGGTGCTTCATTATTGTAGCAGGCCCGGGGCGGTTTGTCAACTGGTTTGAGAAAAGTTTTTCCCGCAAGCCCCAAAAAAGCCGCCCGGGCAGTCCCGGACGGCTCGTTTCATTTGGTTGGATGGAGGCGGTTCACTCGGCGTCCTGCAAGGCGTCGTAGCCCTCCTCGCCGGTGCGGATCTTGACCACGTTCTCTACATCGTAAATGAAGATCTTGCCGTCGCCGATCCGGCCGGTGTACAGGGCTTTGCGCACCGCCTGGACCACGTCCTCCACGGGCACCTTGGAGACCACCACTTCCACTTTCAGCTTGGGCAGCAGCCTGGCTTCCATGGGCACCCCGCGGAAGTAAGCCTCATGGCCCTTCTGCTGGCCGTAGCCAAAGACGTTGGTGACGGTCAGGCCGGTCACGCCCAGGGCCTCCAGAGCGTTCTGCAGGGGGATGAAGCGGTCCTGCCGGGTGACGATGGACACCTTGGTCATGACGGCGCCGCTGCGGGGACGGTGCTCCACAGGGACGGCTGCCTCGGCTGCGGCAGGCACTGCGGGTGCTTCAGGGGCAGGGGAGGCATCCGGAGCCAGGAACTCCCCGGTGGGGATGGCGGGCGCAAAATCGGGGTAGGCGATGTTGCCGTGTTCGCCGATGTCCAGGCCGGCCAGCTCCTCGTTGGTGCTGACACGGATGCCCACTGTGTGCTTGAGGATCAGCCACACCAGGCCCGAGGTAACAAAGGTGAATGCACCCACCGCCGCAACGCCCAGCAGCTGGACGCCCAGCAGGCCAAAGCCGCCGCCGAACAGCAGGCCGCTGCGGGTGGCCAGGGTGGTGACGCCCTCCTGGGAGAAAATGCCCACACACAGGGTGCCAAAGACGCCGCAGCACAGGTGCACCGCAGTGGCGCCCACCGGGTCGTCGATGTGCAGCTTGTCAAAGAAGCCCACCGCGAACACCACCAGCACGCCCGCCAGGGCGCCGATGATGAGGGAACTCTCGATGCTCACATAGGCGCAGCTGCCGGTGACGGCCACCAGGCCGGCCAGACAGCCGTTGATGGTCATGCCGAGGTCGGGCTTGCCGATGACGATCCAGGAAGTGATGGTGGAGGTCAGCACGGCTGCAATGGCTGCGCTGTTGGTGGTGACCAGAATGTGCATCACATCGGCGGGGTGCTGGAAGCTCATGGTGGAGCCGGGGTTGAAGCCGAACCAGCCCAGCCACAGCACGAACAGGCCGATGACGGCCAGGGACATATTGTGTCCCGGGATGGCCTGGGGCTTGCCCTCTTTGTCATACTTGCCGATGCGGGGGCCCAGCAGCATGGCGCCGGCCAGAGCGGCCCAGCCGCCCACCGAGTGGACGGCGGCGTCTCCGGCAAAGTCCATGAAGCCAAGGTCGGCCAGCCAGCCGCCGCCCCAGATCCAGTGGCCCACCACCGGATAGATCAGCAGGGTGAGCACAAAGGAAAAGATAATAAAGGAGATGTACTTGATCCGTTCGGCCACGGCGCCCGACACGATGGTGGCGGCGGTGCCGCAGAAGACCAGCTGGAAGAAGAACTTGCCCCAGAAGGGCACGCTGGACGTCAGGGTGTCGTCGTAAAACGACAGGTCCTGGCCGCCCAGAACCAGCAGATGCTGGGTGCCCACAAAGGGGTTGTCCCCGCCGAACATCAGTCCCCAGCCCAGAAGCATGAAGCCCAGGGACGACACGGCGAACACGATGAAGTTTTTGGATAGGATGTTGACGGTGTTTTTGGCCCGGGCAAAGCCGGCCTCCACCGATGCAAATCCCAGGTTCATGAAGAACACCAGGATGGCCGCCAGCAGCACCCACAAGGTGTCGATGATCATGGCAGTGTCCATAAATTCCTCCCTCTGTCGGGGCGGCGCAGCGCGCTGCACCGCCGGTGGTTCCCTTCTGCAAAAGGGAAAGGGGCGGTCCCCGGCAGCCTTGCAGCCGCCCGGAAAACCGCCCCATTGCGTACAAAACAGAAAAGGCGCCGGGAATCATCCCGGCGCCTTTGCCTTGCAGACAGGATAGCGCATCCCGGCCCTTTTGTCAAGTGAATTATGAACGATTTGTGAATTGTGCCAACTTCCGGCGGCAAAACACCCCCAAAACTGTGCGCTGCGGCAGGGGAGGGGCGGGACTTTCGTCTGGGAGCGGAAGGGAACCTCTTTCCCTCGGGCGCATTTCATGCTATACTATAAAAACAAAGCGAATGCCGGCGCTGCGGCGGCGGGCGGCTTTGCGAAAGAAAGAAAAATCGAGAGAGAGGCGAATGAAATGATCGAGTGCACCAGCACCGGCGCATATCTGGCGCATGGCCAGTGGATCCCGGCGGATGCCGGCGCCCCGGCGGCCCTGGCCGCGCTGGGCTTTGACGCTGCGGCTATGGACCAGGCCAAAAAAGGCACCATTGCATGGAGCATCCTGCAGGCCCACAACACCAGCGGCAGCGAGGATGACCTGAAGATCAAGTTTGACGCCATGGCCAGCCATGACATCACCTTTGTGGGGATCATCCAGACGGCCCGGGCGTCGGGCATGACCCGGTTCCCGCTGCCCTATGTGCTGACCAACTGCCACAACAGCCTGTGCGCGGTGGGCGGCACCATCAACGAGGATGACCACCGGTTCGGCCTGTCTGCGGCCAAAAAGTATGGCGGCATCTTTGTGCCGCCCCACCTGGCGGTGATCCATCAGTATATGCGGGAGGAATTTGCGGGCTGCGGCAAGATGATCCTGGGGTCCGACTCCCACACCCGGTACGGCGCTTTGGGCACCATGGCCATTGGCGAGGGCGGCGGCGAGCTGGCCAAGCAGCTGCTGGGCCGCACCTACGATGTGGCCCGGCCCGGAGTGGTGGCGGTCTACCTCACCGGGCAGCTGCCGGTGGGCTGCGGCGCCCATGACGTGGCCATTGCCCTGGTGGGCGCCCTGTTCAAGAGCGGCTATGTCAAGAACAAGGTGATGGAGTTCATTGGCCCCGGCGTGGCCACCCTGCGCCAGGATACCCGCAACGCCATCGACGCCATGACCACCGAGACCACCTGCCTGTCCTCCATCTGGCAGACAGACGCCGCCACCCAGGCTTACCTGGCGGCCCACGGCCGGCCCGGGGATTACCGCCCCCTGGCCCCTGCCAGCCTGGCCTATTACGACGGCGTGGTCAAGGTGGATCTGTCGGCCATCCGGCCCATGATCGCCCTGCCCATGCACCCCTCCAACGCTTACACCATCCAGGAGCTGAACGAGAATCTGGAGGACATCCTCTACGCCTGCGAGCAGGACGTCCAGAAGCTCACCGGCCACAGCCTGGACCTGCGCTCCAAGATCGAGAACGGCCGCCTGCGGGTGGACCAGGGCGTGATCGCGGGCTGCGCCGGCGGCCTGTACGACAGCATCTGTGAGGCGGCCTCCATCCTCAAAGGGCATACCGGCGGCTGCGATGAGTACGCCCTCAGTGTCTATCCCGCCAGCCAGCCGGTCATGATGGCCCTGGACAAGGCGGGGGTGCTGGCCAGCCTGATGGCCTCGGGCGCCACCATCCGCACCGCCTTCTGCGGACCCTGCTTCGGCGCAGGGGACGTGCCCTTCAACGGGGCTCTGTCCATCCGCCACACCACCCGCAACTTCCCCAGCCGCGAGGGTTCCAAGCCCGGCGCCGGCCAGCTGGCCGGGGTGGCGCTGATGGATGCGCGCAGCATTGCGGCCACCACCGCCAACGGCGGCATCCTGACGGCGGCCACCGACATCGACTACGATCCCACCGTGCCCGACTATGTCTTTGACGACACCAGCTACAGGGCCCGGGTCTACCAGGGCTTTGGCCGGGGGGACTACGATGCTTTGCTTAAGCTGGGGCCCAACATCAAGGACTGGCCCGAGATCGCTCCCCTGGGGGACAACCTGCTGCTCAAGGTGGCCTCCTACATCACCGACCCGGTCACCACCACCGACGAGCTGATCCCCTCGGGCGAGACCAGTTCCTACCGCTCCAATCCCCTGGGCCTGGCAGAGTTCACCCTCAGCCGCAAAGACCCCGCCTATGTGGGCCGGGCCAAGGCGGTGCAGGCCGAGGAGGCCGCCCGCAGGGACGGCCAGGGCGATCAGGCCCTACTGGCCCGGGTCCAGGCGGTGCCGGGCTGTGAGCGGCTGACCTGGCAGGATGTCCAGATCGCATCCACCATCTTTGCGGTCAAGCCGGGGGACGGCTCCGCCCGGGAACAGGCCGCCAGCTGCCAGCGTGTGCTGGGTGCGGGGGCCAACATCGCGGTGGAGTATGCCACCAAGCGCTACCGCTCCAACCTGATCAACTGGGGGATGCTGCCCTTCCAGATCGCAGGGCCCGCCCCCTTTGGGCTGGGAGACTACATCCTGGTGCCCAATGTCCGGAAGGCTCTGGCAGGGGACCTGTCTGACATCCCCGCCTATGTGCTGGGTGAGGACGGGCCCAGGGCGTTCAGCCTGTCCATTGCCCCCCTCACGGAGGACGAGCGCCAGATCCTGGCGGACGGCTGCCTGATCAATTACTACAAGCGCTGACCGATTTGCCGTAAAGGAGGCGATGCTTCGCCATGCCTGGCGATCTGCACAATCATTCCACCTGTTCCGACGGTTCGGTGCCCATCCACCGCCTGCCCCTGATGGCGGCCCGGGCAGGGCTGGACACCATGGCCATTTCGGACCACGATACATTGCACAGCGTCCGGTATTGCTACGAGCACCCGGTCCAGGACGGGGTGCGGCTGATCCCGGCCACCGAGCTGACCGGCTACGACTATGAACGGCAGCACCGGGTGCATCTGCTGTGCTATTGGCCCCAGGACTGTCCCCAGCTGCGGGCCCACTGCGATATCATGCGCCAGCGGCGCAACCAGTGCTGTCTGCAAAGCGCCCGGGAACTGGAGGCCATCTACCCGCAGTTCACCACCGAGCAGGCCCTGGAATATGCCCGGGACAGCGGGGTGCTGTACAAGAGCGGCATCATGCAGGCGCTGCACGAGCTGGGCCTTGCCGACAGCATCTATGGGGAAGTGTACCACCGCCTGTTTGGCTGGCAGCCCCGGGGCACGGTGCTGCACAGCCCCGAATACTTCCCGGTGGAGCAGGTCATTGCCACGGCCCGGGCCGCCCGGGCGGTGCTGGTGTTTGCCCACCCCACAGTATATAAAAGTATGCCTCTGGTACGCCGGCTGGCGGCCGAGGGCCAGCTGGACGGCATCGAGATCGACCATCCCCGCAACAGCGAGGAGGACAAGGAAGAATGCCGGCAGCTGTGCCGGAAGTACGGCCTGATCGTGACGGGGGGCACCGACTTCCACGGTTCGAACTCGGCCCATCCCCGCCCGGTGGGCACCTGCGTCACCCAGGACGATCAGATCGAACGGATCTGCGCCCTGGCAAAGCGCTACCAGAGCTGAAGCCGAAGGACTTATAAAGAGAGAAGGAAAAGAACATGACTTTCGCATTTCCCAACCAGGGCACTTGCTCCCGTATGACCAAGATCGAGCTGGCCCCCGACCACACCATCCAGTCGGTGGAAGTGGTGGGCGGCTGCAACGGCAACCTGAAGGGCATCTCCAGCCTGCTCAAGGGCATGAAGGCGGAGGACGCCATTGCCCGCATGGAGGGCGTCACCTGTGGGCCCAAGCCCACCAGCTGCCCCGACCAGATCGCCAAGAACCTCAAAAAGGCCCTGGCCGCCATGGAGCAGCAGCAGTAAACGGGTCCTTATAAACAAAAACGGCCTCTGTCCGCATGGGCAGGGGCCGTTTTGTGTTTTATGGCGTTTGGCTGCAAATTCGTCCCGCCGCCTGGGCTGCCGCATCAAAACCAACGGAACGATGTGACAAAAACAGATGATTTTTTTCTGCACAGTGGGACTATACTGTATTTGTTATCCGCCACAAAGGCGATGCGGCATACAGCCGGGATTGGAGCAGCACATGGGGATCTTTGAACATTTCAACACAGGATGGGGCGGTTTTTCACGGGAAGGCAGCCGGGTTCTGGAGGGCGCGGTGGAGCTGGCAGGCAATTTTGGCTGCGACAAGGCGGACACCGGCCATCTGCTGCTGGCTATCCTGCAGCAGGACCACGGCCCGGCGGGGCGTTTCCTGGCCGGCAAGAACATTCAGGAACAGCAGGTGCGCCGCCAGGTGGCGGAAAACCGCAAAGGCCCGCCCCGGCGCCTCCACCGCAGAGACCTGGCGCCCGAGCTGCGCCGGGCCATCGACTATGCCCTCATTGACGCCCAGAACGCCCGTCAGAGCAGGGCCGAGCCCGAACACCTGCTGTGCGCCATCCTGGAGGATGGGGGCTGTACCGCCGGGGAACTGCTGGCATCCATGGGGGTGCAGCTGGGCGAGGCGGTGCGGGAGTGCCGCCAGCTGTCGGGTCAGCTGACCCTGCCCGTCCAGCCCCGGGCCGCCGCAGCCGCCCCCCGGGGCGGCCGTGCCAGCGACAAATACTGCCGTGACCTGACCCGTCGGGCCGACGAAGGAGAGCTGGACCCGGTGTTCTGCCGGGAGCGGGAACTGGACCGGATGATCGAGATCCTGTGCCGCCGCCAGAAAAACAATCCCTGTCTGGTGGGAGAGCCGGGGGTGGGCAAGACCGCCCTGGCCGAAGGGCTGGCCCAGCGGATCTCGGCCGGGCAGGTGCCCCGCAGCCTCAAGGGCAGGCGGCTGCTGGCCCTGGATATGGCCAGCCTGGTGGCGGGCACCAAGTACCGGGGCGATTTTGAGGAGCGGCTGAAAAACCTGCTGGAAGAATTGGTGCGGGACGGCAACGTCATTCTGTTTGTGGACGAGTTCCATACCATCGTGGGGGCGGGGGCGGCCGAAGGGGCCATCGATGCGGCCAACATCCTCAAGCCGGTGCTGGCCCGGGGGGAGCTGCAGATGATCGGCGCCACCACCAACCAGGAATACCGCACCCACATCCAGAAAGACCCCGCCCTCGAGCGGCGGTTCGGCCGGGTGCAGATCGAGGAGCCCACCCCGCAGCAGGCCCGGGACATCCTGGAGGGGCTGGCCCCCCGGTACGAGCGGTACCACAGCGTGCTGATCCCCTCGGATGCGCTGGATGACGCGGTGGAACTGTCGGTGCGGTATCTGCCGGGACGGTGCCTGCCCGACAAGGCCATCGACCTGATGGACGAGGCCTGCGCCGCCGCCCGCATCCGGGCCGAGCACGAGAACCGCCCCGCCCCCTGTCTGACGAGGGAGGACATGGCCCAGGTGGTGGCCCGGGCCAGCGGGGTGCCCGTCCAGCGGGTGGGGGAGGCCGAGCGGGAACGTCTGGCGCTGCTGGAAAGCCGGCTGTCCCAGGAAGTGGTGGGGCAGGAGAAGGCAGTGGCCGCCGTGGCCGCCGCCATCCGCCGCAGCCGCACCGGGCTGGGGGAGCCAGGCCGGCCCATTGGGGCGCTGCTGTTTCTGGGCCCCACCGGCGTGGGCAAGACCGCCCTGTCCAAAGCGCTGGCCCGCAGCTGGTTTGGCAGTGAAAAAGCCCTGCTCAAGTTCGATATGTCCGAGTACCAGGAAGCTCACACGGTGGCCCGCCTTCTGGGTGCGCCTCCGGGCTATCTGGGCCATGATGAAGGGGGCCAGCTGACCGAGGCGGTGCGCCGGCGGCCTTACAGCGTGGTGCTGTTTGACGAGATCGAAAAGGCCCACCCCGATATCCAGAACATCCTGCTGCAAATTTTGGAGGACGGCTGCCTCACCGATTCGATGGGGCGGAAAGCCGATTTCACCAACACGGTGGTCCTGCTTACCTCCAACCTGGGGGCACGGTTCCTGGCGGGGCAGGCGGCCCCGCTGGGCTTCGCGGCGGGCCAGGAGGCGGCGCTGGAAAAGCAGTCCGCCCAGGCTGTGGCCGAGGCCAAAAAGTTCTTCCGCCCCGAGCTGGTGGGCCGTCTGGATGACATGATCGTGTTCCGGCCTCTGGGGCCCGACAGCCTGTCCGCCATTGCCGACCGGCTTTTGTCCCAGCTGGAAAAGCGGGCCGCCCGCAGCGGCTACACCCTCACCCATACCCCCGGGGCTTGCCGGGCTCTGGCCGCGAGGGCTGCCTCCCCCTATGGGGCCCGGGAACTGCGCCGCCAGGTGGACCGGGCGGTGGAACAGCCTCTGGCCGACCGCATCGCCATGGGGGCGGTGCAGCCGGGAGCCTGCCTTACGGCGGACTGCGCCGCCGACGGCAGCGTCCGGCTCATTTCAGGAGACGCGGCCACGGTATGAGATGCGTCCGCTCACAGCCGGATCAGCCGGGTGGCCACTCCGTCCCGGAAGGCGGCGTCGTGCTCCACGAACAGCAGGGTGGGGCAGCACTGGCCCAGCAGCTGCTCCAGCTGCAGGCGGGTGTAGAGATCGATGAAGTTGAGCGGCTCGTCCCAGACGTACAGATGGGCCTGCTGGCACAGGCTGCGGGCCAGAAGCACCTTCTTTTTCTGTCCGCTGGAATAGCCCGCCATATCCTTTTCAAATTGCAGGCGGGAAAAATCCATCTTGCGCAGGATGGCCTTGAACAGGGTCTGGTCGATCCCGGCGTCCTGCGCAAACTGGTCCAGGCTGCCCGACAGTCCTGCGGCGTCCTGGGGCACCTGTGAGATCACCAGGCCGGGGGCGGTGGTCACAGTGCCGGTGTGGGGGATGTCCACGCCGCACAGCAGCTTGAGCAGGCTGGATTTGCCGCAGCCGTTGCTCCCGCACAGGGCGATCCGCTCCCCCTGCCGGATCTCAAAACGGACCGGCCCGCAAACCGTCCGCCCGTCGTAGCAGACGGACACATCCTGAAAGGAGGCCAGCACCGGGGCATGGTGCGCCAGCGGGGTGATGCGGAGAGGTTCTGTCTCCTCCAGGTCTTTCAGCAGGCCGGATTTCTCCTGGATGGCTTTGGTCTGGCGGGCCTCGACGGATTTGGCCCGCTTCATCATCTTGGCCGCCTTGTGGCCCACATACCCTTTGTCCGCGGCCCCGCGTTTGCTGGCTTCCACCCGGTCGGCCCAGACGGAGGTGCGCCGGGCGGAGGCTTCCAGCCGCTGGATGTCCTTTTGCAGCTTCTGGTTCTGGGCCAGCTCCCGGGCCTGCTGCTGGTCGAAGTTGGCCTGCCAGGAGGAATAGTTGCCGCTCTGCAGCTGGATGGTGGCCCGGTTGAGGGAGAGGATGTGGTCCACGCACCCGTCCAGGAACTGCCGGTCGTGGGAGACGAGGATGAACCCGGATTTCCGCTTGAGGTAGGCGGATACTTTGGCCCGGGCAGCGGCGTCCAGGTGATTGGTAGGCTCGTCGATCAGCAGAAAGTGCCCCTCCTGCAAAAACAGGGCGGCCAGCAGGGCCTTGGTCTGCTCCCCGTTGGACAGGGTGCAGAAAGGCCGTTCCAGGGCGCCGGAGTCCACCCCCAGCAGCGACAGCTCACGCTCCAGCTGCCAGCCGGCGGCCTCGGGGCAGATCTGCTCCAGCACGGCGGCGGTGGGACGGCCGGGCTCTTTGACCGGGAAGGGAAAATAATCGAAGGCCACCGGCGACCGGATCAGCCCGCTGTATTCGTACTCTCCCCGCAGCAGCCTGAGGAAGGTGGTCTTGCCCCTTCCGTTGCGGCCGATGAAGCCCAGTTTCCAGCTGGTGTCCAGGGTCAGGGTGACGTCCTGGAAGATGGGGTCAAAGCAGGACGGGTAGGAAAAAGAAAGATGTTCGATGGATATCTGTGCCATGGGGCAGCCCTCCTTTGCACAAAAAAACAGGCCGCAGGAAAGCCCCTGCGGCCGTGCACGGCAAAACTGCCCCTTGTATCGACACAAAAGGGCGGCGGGACGGGTCAACTTTCCTGCAAATGGGCGCAGCGATCCCATACGGACGCCACGCGCGATTCCATTGTTCAGCAGGAAAAATGACGCATCCTTCCACCCCTTTCGCTTGATTTCGCAAATAAGATAGCACGGCGGCCCGGCTTTGTCAAGAGCGCATTTACAAACAGGGGACAAATCGGTATACTTATATTATTATGTCTCATGGGAGGAACCGATGCACTACCTGTTTTTGCTCAACCCTGCCGCCGGCCGGCAGGACACCACTGCCCAGACCCGGCGCCGGCTGGAGGGTGCGCTGCTGCAGTGCGGCATCCCACGGCAGGACTGCTCCTTTATCCGCACCATGTATAAGGGCCACGCCAAAACCCTCGCCCGGCAGGCTGCCCGGACCGGACAGCCGGTGCGGATCTGGGCCGCCGGCGGGGACGGCACGTTCCGGGAGGCTCTGGAGGGAGCCAGCCCCTATCCCAACGCTGCCGTGGGTTGCATCCCGGCGGGCAGCGGCAACGATTTTTTGCGCACCTTCGGCACCAAGGCTGAGTTCCTGGACCTGGCAGACCAGCTGCGGGGCGGGGTGGTCCCCATCGACCTGATGGACACCAGCCTGGGCCTGTCGGCCGCGGTGTGCGCCGCCGGACTGGATGCCCAGGTGGCCATGGGCGCGGCGGATTTCCGGCGCAATCCTCTGTTCCACGGGGAGGCGGCCTACCTGCTGTCGGCGCTCCGGCAGATCTGCGGGCCCATCGGGCGGCGGCTGCGGTTTGTGGTGGACGGGGAGTCCTTTGCCGCCGACGTGCTGATGTGCGCCGCCTGCAACACCCGGGACTACGGCGGCGGGTTCCGTGCAGCTCCCAACGCCTGTCCCTGGGATGGCTGGATCGATCTGGTCATCGTGCGCCGGGTCAGCCGGGCCAAGATCCTGCGCCTGCTGGGCCGGTACAAAAAGGGCGGCCATTTCAGCGGGGCGGAGCTGGATGTGCGCACCAGCGGCTTTTTCATCTACCGCAGGGCCCGCAGCATCTCCATTGAGACGGCGGATGGGGCCGGGCCCCTGGTCGCAACGGCGGACGGCGAGTGCGCGCCGGTGGAAAAACTGGACATTTCCCTGCGGCCTCTGGCGGGCCGGGTGATCCTGCCCCGGGCGGTTTTTGAGCGCGCCAAAGCTCCGGCCCTGTCCGGGATATAAAAAAGAAAACGGCCCTGCGCTTCTTTTTGCCGGCGCGGGGCATTTTTGGCATTTTGTCATAAAAACTTAACAAAAAAATGGGCAAAAGCTCTTGATTTTTCCTGCCAAGATGAGTACAATACTCTTAGCACTCAGGGAAACGGAGTGCTAAGGGAAGGCCCGCAGGGCGGGCGGCTCCCATCAGAGATGTTATAAAAAGCATTTTTAAATAGGAGGGCAAGAATTATGAAGATTATTCCTCTTGCAGACCGCGTCGTCATCAAAACGGTTGAGGCCGAGGAGACCACCAAGAGCGGCATCATCCTGACCGGCAGCGCAAAGGAGAAGCCCCAGGTGGCACAGGTCATCGCTGTGGGCCCCGGCGGCATGGTGGACGGCAAGGAAGTCGTCATGACCGTGAAGGTGGGGGATAAGGTCCTCACCAGCAAGTACTCCGGCAACGACGTCAAGGTGGACGGCGAGGAGTGCACCATCGTGCGCCAGAGCGATATCCTGGCCATTGTGGAGGAGTAACCCCCTCTTTCAACGCCCCATCACACGACAGTTGCGCGGCGCGGGCCGCGCTTTGACAGAAAAAGGAGAGATACCTTATGGCAAAACAGATCAAGCAGGGCGAGGACGCCCGCAAGGCACTTTGCGCCGGCATTGATATGCTGGCCGACACCGTCAAGATCACCCTGGGCCCCAAGGGCCGCAACGTGGTGCTGGACAAAAAGTACGGCGCCCCTGTGATCACCAACGACGGCGTCACCATCGCCAAGGAGATCGAGCTGAAGGACCCGTTTGAGAACATGGGCGCCCAGCTGGTGAAGGAAGTTGCCACCAAGACCAACGACGCCGCAGGCGACGGCACCACCACTGCCACCGTGCTGGCCCAGGCCATGGTGACCGAGGGCATGAAGAACGTGGCCGCAGGCGCCAACCCCATGGACATCCGCCGCGGCATGAGCAAGGCAGTCAATGCCGCTGTGGAGGCCATCAAGGCACACAGCCAGAAGGTGAAGGACTCCAACGACATCGCCCGCGTCGGCACCATTTCTGCCGGTGACCCCGAGATCGGCCGTCTGATCGCCGAGGCCATGGAGAAGGTCACCTCCGACGGCGTCATCACCATCGAGGAGAACAAGGCCACCGCTGAGACTTACAGCGAGATCGTGGAAGGTATGCAGTTCGACCGCGGCTACCTGAGCCCCTATATGGTCACCGACACCGACAAGATGGAGGCTGTGCTGGATGACGCCGTGGTGCTGATCACCGACAAGAAGATCAGCATCATCCAGGATCTGCTGCCCCTGCTGGAGCAGGTGGTCCAGAACGGCATGAAGCTGCTGATCATTGCCGAGGACATCGAGGGCGAGGCTCTGTCCACCCTGATCGTCAACCGTCTGCGCGGCACCTTCACAGTGGCTGCCGTCAAGGCGCCCGGCTTTGGCGACCGCCGCAAGGAGATGCTGCAGGATATCGCCATCCTGACCGGCGGCACCGTCATCTCCTCCGACCTGGGCTATGAGCTGAAGGACGCTACCCTGCAGATGCTGGGCCGTGCCCGCCAGGTCAAGGTGACCAAGGAGAACACCACCATCGTGGGCGGTTACGGCGACAAGGAAGCCATCAAGAGCCGTGTGGCACAGATCCGCAACCAGATCGAGACCGCTACCAGCGATTTTGACCGTGAGAAGCTGCAGGAGCGCCTGGCCAAGCTGGCCGGCGGCGTGGCTGTCATCAAGGTCGGCGCTGCTACCGAGGTCGAGATGAAGGACAAGAAGCTGCGCATCGAGGATGCCCTGAACGCCACCAAGGCGGCTGTGGAAGAGGGCGTCGTGGCCGGCGGCGGCACCGCCCCCATCAACGCCATCCCCGCTGTGCGTGAGCTGTGCGGCACCCTGGAGGGCGACGAGCGCACCGGCGCCAGCATCGTGCTGAAGGCCCTGGAGGCTCCTCTGCGCCAGATCGCCAAGAATGCCGGCCTGGAGGGCAGCGTCATCATCGAGAAGATCGTCTCGGCTGCCAAGCCCAACTTCGGTTTCGACGCTCAGAAGGAAGTCTATGTGGATGACATGATCGCCGCAGGCATCGTGGACCCCACCAAGGTGACCCGTTCCGCTCTGGAGAACGCTGCTTCTGTGGCTGAGATGGTGCTGACCACCGAGAGCCTGGTGGCTGATCTGCCCGAGCCTCCCGCAGCTCCCGCTGCACCCGCAGGCGGCGATATGTATTGATAAACGCCGGCCGGCAGGCTGAATAAAAGATAGCGCCCCGGCGCTCTGCTTCCAAAAGCAGGGCGCCGGGGTTTTTGTAAGCCTGGGGAAGAATAACCGGACCCTGTCCGGCCCACACTGTCTGCAAAGGGGGTGCGGGCTTTTGTCTGTGCGGAGGATCACCGCCCTGTATGGGGTGCTGGTGGGATTGTTTGCAGTGGTGCTGTGCAGGCTGTATCTGGCCGCCAGCAACACCGGCTATGCAGCCCGCGCTGCGGGGCAGAGCAGCGTCACCCTCAGTATGCCCGCCCGGCGGGGCACATTTTATGACTGCCAGGGCCTGCCCCTCACCGGGCTGCAGACCGGCTGGTATGCCCTCTGTCTGCCGGGGGAGAGCAGCTATGTCCGCCTGTACGATGCGGCCACACCGGCAGGGCAGGCGGCGCTGTACCAGCGCAGGAACGCCGCGGCGCCCTTTCTGCTGGAGGTCAGCCGGGATGTGTCCGCGCTGGGGGTCTATACCTACCCGTCGGTCCGGCGGTATTGCCAGGCGCCCCTGTGCCAGCACCTGATCGGCTATCTGGACGGGGAAGGGCGGGGCGTGGCAGGATTGGAGGCCGCTCTGGACCGCCAGCTGGCGGGCAGCGGCAGCCGGGATACCATCACCTGCGAGGTGACCGGCCAGGGGCGTCTGGTGGAGGGGACCCAGCCCCTCTACACCCGGGCGGGCTTTGAAGGGGCGGATGTGCAGCTGACCATTTCCCGGCCGGTGCAGCGGGCGGTGGAGGCGGTGGCGGCACAGACCATGACCAGCGGCTGTATCCTTGTGCTGGATGTGGACACCGCCCAGGTGCGGGCCAGCGTCAGCCTGCCTGGCTACGACCCGGACCATGTGGCCGCCAGCCTGGATCAGCCCGGCAGCCCTCTGCTGGACCGTACCCTGGCGGCCTATGCGGTGGGCTCGGTGTTTAAGCCGGTGCTGGCGGCTGCCGCCATCGAGGCGGGACTGGACGGTCTTGTGGTGGAATGCCCCGGCTATACCATGGTGGACGGACAGGTGTTCCGCTGTGCTTCGGGCACCGCCCATGGCACGGTGGACTTGGCTGCCGCCCTGGAGCAGAGCTGCAACGGTTATTTCATCCGGCTGGGGCAGCAGCTGGGAGCCGAGCGGGTGCTGGAAGCGGCCCGGGCTTTGGGCTTTGGCCAGCACACGCCGGTGGCGGGCAGCTTGCAGGGGGCGGCAGGGGAACTGCCCGACCTGGAGACGCTGGAGGCCTCGGGGCAGCTGGCCAACTTCAGCTTTGGACAGGGACAGCTGCTGGCCACTCCCCTGCAGGTGGCCGCCATGATGAACACCATTGCCGCCGGCGGCGTCTGCCGTACCCCCAGCTTTGTGCTGGCCGTTTTGGATGGAGAGAGCGGCGAAGTGGTGGAGAGCGGCGCCATCCCCGCTGCCCGGCAGGTGTTTTCGGCCCGGACCGCCCAGCGGCTGCAGCAGCTGCTGACGGGGGTGGTGGCAGAGGGCACCGGCCGCCAGGGCGCGCCCATCCATGGCAGTGCCGCCGGCAAGACCGGCACCGCCCAGACCGGCCAGTTCACTGCGGAAGGGGAGGAGAAGATGAATTTGTGGTTTGCGGGGTTCTGCCCGGCGGAGGACCCCCGGTATACGGTGGTGGTGCTGCAGGACGGCCAGACCGACCCCGTGTGCTCCAGCGCCCGGATCTTTGCCCAGGTGTGCGAAGCTTTGTGGCTGCTGGAACAGGAATAGCTCCAAAGCATCTTGCTTTTGACAGGATCTTGTGCTATTCTATAAAGGTATTTCCATGCAAATCGATTCGGGGGCTGGCCCAGCGGGCTGCCCGGGAGTTTAAAGGAGCGTTCTACACATGACGGTTTATGAGATTGTCGGCGGCGTTGTTCTGCTGATCGTTGCACTTGTGATCATTGTGCTGACCCTGCTGCAGCACACCCACGGCCAGGGCCTGTCCAGCGCCATTGGCGGCGGGATGCAGGGCGCCAATACCACCCGCCTGAGCCCCGCCGACCAGATGCTGGCCAAAGTGACCCGCGTTGCCGGTGTGATCTTCTTCGTGGTGGCGATCGCCGCCTGCGTGCTGTCCAGCCGCCTGGGCTGACATGCTTTGCCGCGTCCTGTGGCTGCGCAGCCGAGCCGCGTCCTGCGGACGAAGCAGGCGAGGCACAACGAAAGCGAGGCACGTCCAGCGGACGATACAGCCGAGCTGGAGTTGGGGCAGCTGTCCAAATTTACGAGCGCGCTGCGACGTGCGATGGAAATTTGGCTAACAGCAACCAAAGGGGCCGCGGTCTGAATTTTCAAGCGCATTGCATGCGCGCCGGAAATTCAGGGCACCGCAACCCGGACGGAACAGCGAGGATCGCAAACCACAACAGGGGATACAGGGCGCAGAAACTGGCTTCCCCGAAGGTGTGCCGGCACGGCACGCCAGAGAGGCCCCGCAGGAAAAGCGGGGCTGTTTTTGTGCCCGGGCACGGCCCCGGGCCTGGCAGCGCGTCCGCCCGAAGCAGCAGGCGGTACGCAGAAGGATGTGAAGGAGAGTATTTGATATGCCAATGAGAGACAAGATCGAGCGGGCCATCCAAATGCAGCCCTGTACGGTGCGGGACCTGAAAGCCAAATTCGGCGGGGACCGCGCTGCCGACCGCAAGGTGATGGAGGCGCTGGACCAGCTGGTCCGGGAGGCCGTGATCTGCCAGACCGAGGGCGTGTTCTTTACGGTGCGTTCGGGCCGGAAGGATAAGGCCCTGGTGTGCACCCTGGTCAAGCTGGGCAAGAATTTTGGCTTTGCCATGCTGGAGGACGGCACAGGGGACATCTTTATCCCCGGCCGGATGAT
Organism: Faecalibacterium sp. An121; assembly: GCF_002160915.1. Lineage (GTDB taxonomy): Bacteria > Bacillota > Clostridia > Oscillospirales > Ruminococcaceae > Faecalibacterium > Faecalibacterium avium. Next base: position 58,256 of record NZ_NFLM01000009.1, on the reverse strand, counting down.
GAAGGGCGCCATGCCGGGAGACCGGGTGCTGGTGGAGAAACTGGCCCATCCCCGGGTGGAGGGCAGCGACGAGGGCGAGATCCTGGCCGTGCTGGAGGAAAAGAACGACCTGGTGGGCACCGCCCGCCGGATCAGCGGGCGTCTGGTGTTCGTGCCCGATGCCTGCCCTGCCATTTCGATGCAGATCATCCGGGACGGCGAGGGCGGCGCCCGGGACGGGGACAAGGTGGCGGTGGAGATCCGCAGCCGCGGCACCCGCCAGGAGGACCACCGGGTGGCTGTCACCATGCGGTTTGGTTCCAGCGAGGAGGCCAAGCGCTGCGCCAAAGCCCTGCTGTATGACCGGGATGTCCATGTCCGTTTCCCCGACAAGGTGCGGGAGGAAGCCAAAAAGCTGGAGGGCGCATCGGTCTCCGAGGCGGATACCGCCGGCCGGATGGACCTGCGGGCCTTGCCCATCTTTACCATCGACAGCGCCGAGACCAAGGACATCGACGACGCCATCAGCCTCAACCAGACCCCCGACGGCTTTGAGCTGGGGGTCCACATCGCGGACGTGTCCCACTATGTCAAGCCGGGCACCGAGCTGGACAATGAGGCGTTCAGCCGTGCCACCAGCGTCTACTACGCGGACCAGGTGGTGCCCATGCTTCCCAAGCAGCTGTCCAACGGCATCTGCAGCCTGAACGAAGGGGAGCTGCGTTTGGCTTTCTCCTGCCTGATGCACCTGGACAAGACGGGCAACCTGGTGGATTACAAGTTTGTCAAGTCGGTGATCCGCAGCCGGGTCAAGGGCGTGTACAGCGAGATCAACGCCCTGCTGGCCGGCACCGCCGACACCGAGCTGCAGTACAAATACGCCGAGGTGGCTGCCCAGCTGCCCGCCATGAAGGCGCTGTACGGCCTGCGCGCCGGCCTGCGCCGCCAGCGGGGCTGCATGGACATCGAGAGCGGCGAGGTCAAGCTGATCCTGGACGATAACGGCCGGTGCATCGACGTCAAAAAGCGAGTGCAGGGGGAGAGCGAGGCCATGATCGAGGAGTTCATGCTGCTGGCCAACCAGTGCGCGGCCCATTTCGCCCGCACCCGCAAGATCCCCTTTGTCTACCGTGTGCACGAGGAGCCCAACAGCGAGAAACTGGAGCGGCTGCACACTTTGCTGAAGGCCTGCGGCATCAACGACCACTTTGCAGCTGAGGTGCCCCAGCCCAAAGAGCTGAGCGCCATCCTGGAAGGGGTCAAGGGTACCCCCTATGAAAAGATCATCCACACCGGCCTGCTGCGGTGCATGTCCAAGGCGGAATACCAGGCCCAGCCCAAGGGCCACTACGGCCTGGTGCTGAAAGACTATGCTCACTTCACCAGCCCCATCCGCCGCTATCCCGACCTGGCCATCCACCGCATCCTGACCGACCTGCTGTCCGGCACCGACAAGGAGACGCTGACGGTGCGCTATGCCGACTTTGCCGAAAAGGTCAGCAAGCAGTCCAGCGCCCAGGAAGTGGTGGCCATGCAGATCGAGCGCAGGGCCGAGGACTGCTACAAGGCCGAATACGCCCGCCTGCACATTGGGGAATGCCGCGAGGGCACCATCTCGGGCGTCACCCAGCGGGGCGTCTTTGTGGAGCTGGACAACGGTGTGGAGGGCTTTGTCCCTGTGGGCAGTCTGACTCCCTCCGGCGCGCTTTTGACCGAAGGCGTGCGCCTGTCCGACCCTGTCTCGGGCAAGTCCTGGAATCTGGGCGACAGCCTGATGATCACCATTGTCCGTGCCGACGTCAACTTGGGCAAGGTGGACTTCGAGCCGGCCCGTCCCAACGCATAAATCGTGCCTGTATGGCGCTCTGCCTGCCCCGGCTTTCCGGGCGGGCGGGGCGCTTTTTTCTATTTGAGGCAGGGCGGGGAAAATCTCTGGCCGGTTTTGGCGATACTGCCCAAGATATTTTCCTATTTTGGCAGAAAGTACCGTTTTTTGACGGTTTGGGTCTTGTTTTAGGTCCGCGTTTATGCTATTGTTATAGCAGTGGTACTGCGGGTATTTTCTACAGCCTGCGGCACAGAGCTGACCAAAACCACAAACAACCGAACGAGGAGGATGTTCCGATGAAAAATTACATATCGCGTCGTAATTTCCTGAAAACCGCCGGCGCTGCCACGGGTGCAGCTGCGGCTCTCGGCCTCACGGGCGCCCCGCTGGCTGCGGACGGCCTGTTCATTGCGCCTGAGAAGCATCCCATCACCATCCTGTATACCAATGACGTACATACCTATATTGACAACGAGGCCCCTGAGCTGACCTATGCCAACATCGAAGCCCTCAAAAAGAGCTACGAAGATGCGGACATGGACGTGCTGCTGGTGGATGCCGGCGACCATATCCAGGGCACCGCTTACGGCGCCATGGACAAAGGTGCTTCCATCATCAAGCTGATGAACTCGGCGGGCTATGACCTGGCCACCCTGGGCAACCATGAGTTCGACTATGGCATGGACCGCATCCTGACCATCGTCAACGAGGAGGCCGACTTCCCTTACATCAGCTGCAACTTCAAGGACCTGCGCACCGGCCGGAAGGTGCTGCCCGCCATCAAGTACTTCTGGCGCGGCGGCCGCATCCTGGCGTTCATCGGCGTCACCACCCCCGAGACCATCACCAAATCCACTCCGGCCTACTTTATGGATGCCGGCCAGAACGAGTTCATCTATGGCATCGACGGCGGCGATGACGGCCAGGCCCTCTACGACGCAGTGCAGAAGGCCATCGACGAGGCATGGCTCTATGCCGACTTTGTCATCGGCCTGGGCCATCTGGGTGTGGACGGCTCCTCCTCTCCCTGGACCAGCCGCGAGGTCATCCAGCACACGGTGGGCTTCAACGCTTTCATTGACGGCCACTCCCACACCGTCATGGCAGGGGAGACGGTCCGGGATGCCGAGGGCAACCCCGTGCTGCTGACCCAGACCGGCTGCTATCTGGGCAATATCGGCCGCATGACCATCGACACCGACCGCAACTTCACCACCGAGCTGATCTCCTCCACCAACGTCAATCCCTTCAATGAGACCCTGATCCTCCAGACCGACTGGATCAACGCCGTGGACGATATGCTGGGCGAGAAGATCGCCGAGAGCCCGGTCAACTTCTATATCAACGATCCCGTCACCGGCGACCGCCTGATCCGTTCGCAGGAGACCAACATGGGCGACCTGGTGGCCGACGGCATCTATGCCTACTTCAATGAGATCGAGCAGCTGGACTGCGACATCGCCATCATGAACGGCGGCGGCATCCGCGCCGACGTGCCCGCAGGCGACTGGACCTACATGACCTGCAAGACGGTCAGCCCCTTCGGCAACGTGGCCTGCCTGATGTCGGTCACCGGCGCGCAGATCCAGAACGCCCTGGAATTCGGCGCGCGCTACGCCGGCTCGGGCCAGGAGAACGGCGGCTTCCTGCAGGTGGCCGGCGCGACCTATGAGATCCACACCGATATCCCCAACACCGTCCAGACCGACGACCAGAACGTCTGGACCGGCCCTGCCACCGGTACGCCCCGTGTGCAGAACATCAAGATCTACAACAAGGCCACCGGCGCCTATGAGCCTCTGGACCCCGCCCGCACCTACAACATGGCCGGCATGAATTACACCCTGCGCAGCCTGGGCGACGGCTTTGCCATGTTCGACGGCGCTACTCTGGTCAAGGATTACGTCTCGGAGGACTACCTGGTGCTGTCCAGCTACGCCATGCTGTTCAACGGCGGCAGCATCACCAGCGCCAACAGCCCCCTGGCCGACTATGCCGGCTATCTGCTGGACTATGAGAACCCCTACGGCGCAGGCCGCATCACCCTGCTCTGAGATTCTCGCTGCGGATAAATCCCATACCTTCTGATTTCATAAAACCTTCCTGCCCGCCCCGTGCGTTCCCGCCGGGGCGGGCTTTTTGGCGCTGCGGAAACATGGACGACAAAAAGCCCCGTCCCATCGGACGAGGCATGGTTGGGGATGAGAGAATCGAACTCCCACAAGTAGAGTCAGAGTCTACCGCACTACCACTATGCAAATCCCCATCGTATTCTGTTTTGCGGGCCGGCGTTTGCTGCCGACGCTCTATATTATAGCCGCCGGGAGGGGCAATGTCAACCCCCAAAATAAAAAAATCGGCATATTTTGCCAGCCTCAAAGCGTAGAATGGGATAAACGACCCAGCTGCGAGAAAAGAGCAAGGAGGAGACTGCCATGTCCGAAGCTGCCAGCCGCGCCAGCCTGCTGTCCCCCCGGGTGCACCGGGATATGGAGCATGAGCGCTATCACCCCGAACTGGAGGAAGAACTGAAAGAATGTCTGTACTGCCTGCGCCGCAACGCCATGATGTTCAATCTGGAGGTGGACCCGGATCTGGTGGAGCAGCGGATCTATGAGCGGCAGGCTTTGCTGTGCCGCTACCGGTATCTGCTGCAGCGCGCCCGGGAGCTGGGGGTCCACACCGTGCTGGCCGGCCTGCCCTCCTTTGAGGATGGTAGCCCTTGACAGCAGGGGCAAACCGTGTTATCATATCAGACAAGATACGCGTGCTGTGCATGCGCCCGCCCGGCGCAGTTTCCAGCGTAAACGATAGAGAATAGAGAGGTACATACCATGGAGAGAATCAAGACCATTGCGACCCGCGACCTGACCAAGAGCGTCCAGACCGGCGGCTGCGGCGAGTGCCAGACCTCCTGCCAGTCTGCCTGCAAGACTTCCTGCGGCGTGGCAAACCAGAAGTGCGAGAACGCAAACAAGTAAACTTGGCCCCATCGGATGCCGCCTTTGCCGGGCGGCATTTTTTTGTGGGCTGTTTTGTGCTTTACGGAGGACAGAATGGTACATCAGTATAAGCTCAACGGATACAACATCGTGCTGGATACCTGCAGCGGCTCGGTCCATCTGGTGGACGACGTGGCCTATGACGTCATTGCCCTGTACAAGGAAATGCCCCGGGACCAGCTGGCTGCCAGCCTGCTGGCCAAATACGCCGCCCGCCCCGATGTCACCGCCGCAGACCTGGATCAGTGCATCGACGATGTGGCCGCGCTGGAAGCGGCAGGCAAGCTGTGGAGCCCCGATATCTACGAGGACATGGCCTTTGATTTCAAAAACCGCAGCCATGTGGTCAAGGCCCTGTGCCTGCATGTGGCCCATACCTGCAACCTGAACTGCTCCTATTGCTTTGCGGCCCAGGGCCGCTACCAGGGCGAGCGCGCCCTGATGAGCCTGGAGGTGGGCAAGCGGGCCATGGAGTTCCTGATCGAGAACTCGGGCACCCGCCGCAACCTGGAGGTGGACTTCTTCGGGGGCGAGCCCCTGATGAACTGGCAGATGGTCAAGGACCTGGTGGCCTACTGCCGCGGCCGCGAAAAGGAGACGGGCAAGAACTTCCGCTTCACCCTGACCACCAACGGTATGCTGATCGACGACGATGTGATCGATTTCTGCAACCGGGAGATGAGCAACGTGGTGCTCAGCCTGGACGGCCGCAAAGAGATCCACGACCGGCTGCGGGTGGACTATGCGGGCCGCGGCAGCTACGATACCATCGTGCCCAAGTTCCAGAAGCTGGTGGAGGCCCGCGGCGGCAAGAACTATTACATCCGGGGCACCTACACCCATGCCAACACCGATTTTACGAACGATATCTTCCACATGGCAGATCTGGGCTTTACCGAGCTGAGCATGGAACCGGTGGTCTCCAAGCCCGACGATCCCTGCGCCCTCACCCAGGAGGACCTGCCCGTCCTGCTGGACCAGTACGAGCTGCTGGCCAAGGAGATGCTGCGCCGGGACCGGGAGGGCCGGGGCTTCACCTTCTACCACTATATGATCGACCTGACCGGCGGTCCCTGCATCTACAAGCGGATCTCGGGCTGCGGCTCGGGCACCGAGTATATGGCCGTCACCCCCTGGGGCGACCTGTACCCCTGCCACCAGTTTGTAGGTGATCCCAAATACCTGCTGGGAGATATCTGGAAAGGGGTCACCAACACGGCAGCCCAGGACGAGTTCCGCCACTGCAACGCCTATGCCCGGCCCGAATGCAAGGACTGCTGGGCCAAGCTGTACTGCTCGGGCGGCTGCGCGGCGAACGCCTACCACGCCACCGGCAGCATCTCGGGGGTGTATGAGTATGGCTGCGAGCTGTTCAAAAAGCGGATCGAATGCGCCATCATGATCCAGGTGGCCGAGAACCAGGACCTGGCAGCCCAGGGCATCGAGGTGCCCATCCAGGTGGGCGGCGCCTGCACCGCCTGCGCCGACGGCGAGGGGTGCGAATGAGCGCCACCCCTCTTGCGGATTTTGTCCGGGCCTATGCCGAAGCAGGGATATCCCGGCTGCATATGCCGGGGCACAAGGGCCGCGGTCCGCTGGGCTGCGAGGCCTGGGATCTGACCGAGATCGCCGGGGCGGATGAGCTGTATGAGGCGGAGGGGATCATTGCCCAAAGCGAGGCCAATACCGCCCGGCTGTTCGGCTCCGCGGGCACCTTTTATGGGACCGAGGGTTCTTCCCAGTGCATCCGGGCCATGCTGTTCCTGGCTCTCCAGGCTGCCCCGGCGGGGCAGGGCAGACCGGTGCTGCTGGCGGCCCGGAATGCCCACAAGGCTCTGCTGTACGCTGCGGCCTTGCTGGATTTCGATATCCGCTGGCTGTGGCCCCCGGCAGACGGGCAGGGCGGCAGCCTCTGCGCCTGCCCGGTGTCCCCGGAAGCCCTGGATGCGGCCCTGACCGGGTTGGAGCAGACGGGGAACAGCCCCTTCGGCGTCTACCTGACCAGCCCCGACTACCTGGGCGGGATGCAGGATGTAGGGGCTTTGGCCTCTGTCTGTCATGCCCATCGGACGCCCCTGCTGGTGGATCACGCCCATGGGGCCTACCTGCGGTTTTTGCCCGGGGGCAGCCGCCACGCCCTGGATCAGGGGGCGGACCTGTGCTGCGACTCGGCCCACAAGACCCTGCCGGTGCTGACCGGCGGGGCCTATCTGCACCTGGGGCACGGCCTGCTGCGGCCTGAACCGGCGGCAGTGCGGGGCGCCATGTGCCTGTTTGGCTCCACCAGCCCGTCCTATCTGATCATGGAGTCGCTGGACCTGTGTGCCGGTGCGCTGGCAGGGCCATGGCCGGGAGAGCTGGCTGCCTGTGTGGAAGCGGTGGACGGCCTGAAAGCCCGTCTGGCCCGGCTGGCCCCCGGTCTGGTACGCCCCGCAGAGCCCCTCAAACTGGTGCTGGATGCCAACGCCCTGGGCCGCAGCGGCCGGGCTTTGGCGGATCTTCTCCGCGCCCATAAAGTGGAATGCGAATACGCCGACGGGCAGTATGTGGTGCTGATGTTCGCCCCTGGCAACCGCCCGCTGGACTATGAGCGGGTGGAGCAGGGGGTGAAAGCGGCGGCCCAAGCCCCGGCAGAAGGCGCTTTCCGCCGGAATGCGCCGGACCCCGGCCTCTGGGTCCGTCTGGAAGAACAGGCGCGCCCCCAATGCACCATCCGTCAGGCGGTGTTTGCCCGACAGGACCTTGTGCCGGTGGAGCAGGCGGTGGGCCGGGTCTGCGCGCTGCCCACGGTGGCCTGCCCGCCCGCTATCCCCATCGCGGTCAGCGGTGAAACGATCGGTCCGGCGGCGGCAGAGTTGTTTGGCTATTATGGCATCCGCCGGGTGGCGGTGACGACTGAATAAAAGACAGGAAGCGGCAGGCTCAGTCTGCCGCTTTTTTGTGCCCTCTTGACAGATGTAGAATAAAATGATATGATTTTGATATCAAAAAGATTGTGCGCTGCCCGTTGACAGGGCGGAGTCTTTCTGTTATAATCGGCTCACAATTAACATGAATGTTAAATGATGGCGGCTGCCATCGGACAGGAGGCGCTTTATGCTGCGTATCCAGCATCTGACCAAGACGTATGGGGATAAAAAGGCGGTGGATGACCTGTCTTTGCACATCTGCCCGGGGGAGATCTACGGCTTCATCGGGCACAATGGAGCAGGCAAGACCACCACCCTCAAAAGCTGCTGCGGCATCTTGCAGTTCGAGGGCGGGGATATCCTGGTGGACGGGATATCCATCCGCACCGACCCGCTGGCCTGCAAGCGGCAGATGGCCTACATCCCCGATAACCCCGACCTGTACGAGTATATGACCGGCATCCAGTACCTCAACTTCATCGGGGATGTATTTGGGGTGCCGGGGCCGCTGCGGGCAGAACGGATCGAGGAATACGGCGCTTTGTTTGAGCTGGCAGGGGACCTGACCCAGCCGGTCAGCGCCTATTCCCACGGCATGAAGCAGAAGCTGGCCATCCTGTCGGCCCTGCTGCACGACCCCAAACTGCTGCTGATGGATGAGCCCTTTGTGGGTCTTGACCCCAAGGCGGCCCACCAGCTCAAGCAGCTGATGCACCGTCTGTGCGACCGGGGCGGAGCGATCTTCTTCTCCACCCATGTGCTGGAGGTGGCCGAAAAGCTGTGTGACAAAGTGGCCATCATCCGGGGCGGCAGACTGGTGCGTGCCGGCTCGATGGAGGAAGTGCGGGGAGACGACTCGCTGGAAGAAGTCTTTCTGGAACTGGTCGAGGAAAAGGAGGGGCAGGGATGAGCGTCTTGCTGCGGGCCATGCTGAAAAAACAGCTGCTGGAGATGACTGCTTTTCTGCGCCGGAACGCCGCTACCGGGCGCAGCCGCACCGGCTGGCGTGTGATCGGATTTGGGGCGCTGATGGTGCTGGTGCTGCTCACCGTGGCGGGCAGCGTGGGCCTGCTGGCCTGGCTGGTCTGCGTCCCTCTCACCCAGGCCGGGCTGGACTGGCTGTATTTTGTGCTTTTGCTGGTGCCTGCCTGGCTGGTGGGGGTGATGGGTGGAGCCTTCGCGGCCTACGGGGAACTGTACCGCCCCCGGGACAATGAACTGCTGCTCTCGCTGCCCATCCCGCCGGGGATGATCCTGGCGGTGCGGATGGGCTGTGTCTGGCTGACGGGCACCGGCTACCTGGCCGTGATCCTGGTCCCGGCGTATGGGGTGTACCTGCTGTTTGGAGCCCACCCGTGGAGCGCCGCTTTGGCCCTCGTGCCGGTGACGGTGTTCCTGGGCTGTCTGGTGCTGGCGGCGGCCTGCCTGGCGGGATGGGCCGCGGCCCTGCTGGGGGAGCGGATCACCCGGTTCAAGCCCCTGTTCAGCCTGCTGTACGCGGTGCTGGTGCTGGGGTTTGCCTTTGGAGCCCACTTTGGGATCCAGCAGGGGATGATCTGGCTGATGACCCATCTGGACAGCTTTGCCGGAGGCCTGCGGGCCGACGCCTGGGTGCTGTATCTGCTGGGGCAGGCTGCGGTGGGCGATCTGCCCGCCCTGGCCGTTCTGGGAGCGGTGTCTCTGGCGGTCCTGGGCGCCGTGGGACTGGTTTTGCGCCGCAGCTACCTGCGGCTGATGACCACCCACCGGGGAGCCCGCCGCTCTGCCAGCCGGGTCGGGGCCATCCGGGCCCACAGCCTGCGCAGGGCGCTGCTGGAGCGGGAGTTCCGGCGGCTGGGCAGCTGCACCAGCTATCTGGTCAACGGGATGCTGGCAAGCCTGTTCCTGCCGGCGATGGGGGCGGCGGCTCTGTGGAAAGCGGGACAGCTGTCGGCCATGCTGGCGATGCTGCCGGCAGGATACGGCCCGGCGCTGGGATGCGCCGGTGTGTGCGCGGCGGCCTCCATGAACCTTTTGACCCCGCCTTCGGTGTCCCTGGAAGGGAAGACCCTCTGGCTGCTCCAGTCCCTGCCGGTCACTCCCTGGCAGGCGCTGCGGGCCAAGCTGGACCTCCATCTGGCCTGTACGCTGCCCCCCGCGGTCTTCGCCATGCTGTGCCTGTTGTGGGTGACAGGGGGGAGCTTTTGGGAGGGGGTGCTGGTTCTGCTGGGTGCGGGCCTGTATGTCCTGTTCAGTGGGGCGATGGGCCTGGTGTTTGGGCTGCGGCTGCCCAACCTCCACTGGACCAACGAGACCGCTGCCGTCAAAGGCGGCGCGGCGCCGGTGCTGACCTTGTTTGCCGGATGGGGCGTCCTGATGGTGCTCTGTCTGATCTGGTGGGGGATGCAGTCGGTGCTGGGTGCGGCAGGGGCTTTGGCCGTCTGCTGCGGCCTGCTGGGGGCAGGCTGCGCGGCGCTGCTGGCCTGGCTGCGGCGGGGCGGCTGCACCCTCTTTGCACAGATGTGAAAATCTTAAGGAATTTTATAAAAACAGGTGTAAAGCTGCAAAGAATAGGTAAATTGCCTTGCAGAGCGCTCAAAAACCTGCTAAAATAAAACCGGAAACATCGGGCCGACGGACAGCACCCACTGCCCGCCGGCCCTTTCGTGCCGAAAACGGACTGGGACTCTCCATATTTTTGCAAAAAGTCCGGCTTCTGATTCGTTTTATAGGAAGAAGCGGCTTTCTCAGACAAACTCTGTTACGGAGGTGCTGAACCATGAAGATCTTGCTCACCACCGATTGGTGGACCCCGGCCGTGAACGGCGTGGTGCGTTCGGTGACCCTGCTGCGCAGGGAGCTGCTGGCCCAGGGGCACGACGTCCGGGTGCTGACCCTGTCGTCCACCAATCAGTCTTATGAAGAAGACGGCGTCTATTATCTGGGAAGCATGAGCGCCGACCGTGTCTACCCCGGAGCGCGGGTGCGGCTGCTGGCCTGGAGCCGCTGGCTGAAAGCCCTGGCAAGCTGGCGCCCGGACGTCATCCACTCGCAATGTGAATTTTCCACCTTCCTGCCGGCCTGGCAGCTGGCACGCCGGTGCAACTGCCCGCTGGTGCATACCTACCACACCGTCTATGAGGATTACACCCGCTATGTGATCCCCAGCGAGCGGTGCGGCCGGGCAGCGGTGAAGGAATTTACCCGCCTGGTGTCGGGCCGGTGCGACGCCATCCTGGCGCCCACCAACAAGGTCACCGGCCTGCTGCAGGAATACCGGGTCAGCTGCCCGGTCTACACTGTGCCGACCGGCATCGACCTGACCGCTTTCCGTCCCATCCGGCCGGAGGACAAGCCCGCTCTGCGCCGGACCCTGGGCCTGCCCGAGCAGGAGAAGATCCTGGTGTCGGTGGGCCGCCTGGCTGCCGAGAAGAACCACGGGGAGCTGCTGCGCCTGCTGGCCAGGGAACCTGCGGACACACGGCCTCTGCTGCTGTTTGTCGGGGACGGCCCGGTGCGGGCCCAGCTGGAACAGCAGGCCGCCGACCTGGGCCTTGTGGACCGGGTGATGTTTGCGGGGATGGTGCCTCCCGGCGAGGTGGTGCGCTATTACCAGGCAGGCGACGCCTTTGTGTGCGCCTCCCAAAGCGAGACCCAGGGCCTGACCTATTTTGAGGCGCTGGCCTGTGGCCTGCCTGCCATCGTCCGCGCCGACCCCTGCCTGGAGGGCGTGGTGGAAAACGGGGTCAACGGCTGGCAGTGGAAGGACGCTGCCGGTTTCCATCAGGCGCTGGAGGTACTGCTGTCCGGGACGAGGAACGACAGCCTGCGGGCGGGGGCCCTGGCCACGGCCGAGCGGTACTCTGCCGGCCATTTTGCCGCCCAGGCCATGCAGGTGTACAGTGAGGCCATCGAACGGCGGCGCACCCTCAACGGGGGATTGCCCGCCGGCGTGCCGGCGGCTCTGTCCGGGGCCTGCTTTTTCCTGTGCCTGTGGCTGGGCGTATGGGCCTGGCAAAAGGGCCTGCTGACCGACCTGGGAGCGCTGCAGGCCTGGGTGGCCGGACTGGGCGTATGGGCTGCTGTGGCCTTTGTGGCGTTCCAGGCCATCCAGGTGGTGATCCCCATTCTGCCCGGCGGGCTGGGATGCCTGGCGGGTGTGGTGCTGTTCGGCCCGTGGTACGGCTTTGCCTACAACTATCTGGGGATCTGCGCGGGGTCCATGGCGGCCTTCGGGGTGGCGCGGTACTGCGGCCGCCCTCTGCTGGAGCGGATGTTCCCCCGCAAGCTGCTGCTGAAATACGACGGCTGGCTGGGCAAAAAGAGCTTTGCCAAATGGTTTGCCCTGGCCATCTTTTTCCCGGTGGCGCCGGATGACTTTTTGTGCTATCTGGCGGGCACCACTTCCATGGGGTGGCGGCAGTTCACCTTCATCATCCTCACCTGCAAGCCCTTTGCCATTGCGGCTTACAGCACCGGCCTGACGGTGGCCATGAACGCCATCCTGCGGCTGCTGTGACCATTTTACGCAGGCGCTGCCTGCCAGTACAAGAAGGGAATACATCATGTCTGTCTGCATTTATCATGGCGGCTACGATACCGTCCGCAAAAGCGGCGTGGGCAAGGCCCTGGAACACCAGACCGCAGCCCTGAAAAGCGCCGGCCTGCCCCTGGTGGACCAGCTGCCGCCTGCAGGCCCTGAAGCCCGGGAATGCGTGGTCCATCTGAATACGGTGCTGCCCAGCGCCCTGCTGGCGGCGGCCCGGGCCCATGCCCGCGGGTGCAAGGTGGTCTACTATGGCCACTCCACCATGGAGGACTTCCGCAACAGCTTTTTGGGCTCCAACCTGCTGGCCCCCTTGTTCAAGCGGTGGCTGATTTTGTGCTACCGGCAGGGGGATGTGGTGATCACCCCCAGCGTCTATTCCCGCCGGATCCTGATGGGCTACAAGATCGGACGGCCCATCTACACCCTTTCCAATGGCATCGACACCGACTTTTTCAAGCCGGATGCCGGCCGCGCAGCCCGCTTCCGCACCCGGTACAGCCTGGGAGAAGGGCAGAAGTGCGTCATGTCGGTGGGGCACTGGATGGTGCGCAAGGGCCTGCCGGATTTTGTGGAGCTGGCCCGGCGGATGCCCCAGGTGCGGTTCATCTGGTTTGGCCAGACCGACGACGCCCTGCTCACCGACGAGATCCGCCAGGCCATGGAGGCGGCGCCCGGCAATGTGCTGTTTGCGGGGTATGTCAACGCGGAGGAACTCTGCGATGCCTACTGCGGGGCCGACGCCTTTGTGTTCCTCAGCCACGAGGAGACCGAGGGGATCGTGGTGCTGGAGGCCCTGGCCTGCGGCATCCCCACCCTGCTGCGGGATATCCCGGTGTACGACAACTGGCTGCAGGACGGCAGATCGGTCTACAAGGCCGCCACTCTGGATCAGTTCGAGTCCAGGCTGAAAGATATGCTGGCCGGCCATCTGCCCAGCCTGAAAGACGGTGGGATGGCGGTGGCGGAAGCCCGGAGCCTGCGCCAGATCGGCCAGGGGCTGTGCCGCATCTATGCTTCCAGCGGCTTTTTGGAAGCGGCCAAGACAAGCCCCGAAGCCGCCCGCGCAGAGGCTGCCGCCAAAAAGAGACGGGCCTGAGGTCGCCTGCGCCCCGGGCCGCAGGTATATAAACCGATCGGTCTGGATACAATAGAGATATGAACTTACTATTTTCCATCAACCAAAAATTCATCCCCCTGTGGCAGCAGTGCATGGCCACCATCCTCCGCCATGGGGGTGCGGACCGCTACGACATCTATGTGCTCCACTCCGACCTGACCGGGGCGGATGCGATGCAGATGCGCCAGATCCTGCGCCCTGCCGACCGCTGTACCCTGGTGCAGGTGCCGGATGGACTGTTCGAGGGCTTTCCCGAGTCCAGCCGCTACCCGCTGCAGATCTATTACCGGCTGGCGGCGCCTCTGCTGCTGCCCGACAGTCTGGGCCGGGTGCTGTATCTGGATGTGGATACAGTGGTGCTCAACAGCCTGGAGCCCCTCTATACCTCCGACTTCGCCGGTTCGGCCTTTATGGCCTGCAGCCATACCACCAGGTTTCTGGACCGGATCAACCAGGTGCGGCTGGGGCTGGACGAGGGAGTGCGCTACCTCAATTCAGGGGTGCTGATGCTCAACCTGGCCGAGCTGCGCCGCACGCTGCGGCTGGAGGACATCCGGGCTTATGCCGAAAGATACAAAAAGCGCCTGATCCTGCCCGACCAGGATATCCTGACCGCCCTGTTTGGGGACCGGGCTCTGGTGCTGGACAGCCGGATCTACAACATGACCGACCGGCTGTACATCCGGTGCAGCGCCACTCCGTCCGAAAAGCTCAGCCTGGACTGGGTGCGCCGCAATACGGTGGTCATCCACTATCTGGGCAAGCCCAAGCCCTGGCAGAAAAGCTACATCGGGCCTCTGGGCGTCTTTTACCAGGAAGAGCTGGCCCAGTCGATGGCGGAGCAGAACGGCGAGGAAGCCTGACCGGCCCGCGCCTGTACGATGCATGGAAAAGAGAGGAGACGCGCGCGGCGCGTCTCCTCTTTTTCACTGTTTTTTCACACATATAGGGGGTATGGGTATAAATTCCCACTTGTTTTGTGGGTCGTTCCATGGTATACTGAATGCACAAGTACCCCCAGGGGTGTGCGGTGGAATGGGCCGCACCTCCAAAGGGACTGCCTTTGGTGCCAGACAACAGGAAAGTGAGGACCATAAAATGGAAAATGAAAACAAGATCCCTGCCGGCGCCGCCCAGCAGATCGAGACCGAGCAGCCGGATGCGGGCTATCCCGTGACCACCATACACGGCACCCCCCGCACCCGTCACCGCAGCCCCGAGGAATACCAGGACCTGATCAACCGCCTCAACCGGGTGGAGGGCCAGGTGCGGGGCATCCGCGGGATGGTGGAGCGGGACGCCTACTGCCCGGATATTCTGTTCCAGGCATCGGCTGTCGGCAAGGCTTTGGACAGCTTCTGCAAGGAACTGCTGGCCCAGCACATCCGCACCTGTGTGGTGGACGACCTGGAGGCCGGCCGCTATGAGAGCGTGGATGAGCTGGTGCGGGTGATCCAGCGGCTGATGAAATAAAGCGGCCTCCTGACCAAGAGGAGAACAAGATGGAACAATATACGATCACCGGGATGAGCTGCGCTGCCTGCAGCGCCCGGGTGGAAAAAGCGGTCGGCAAGGTGCCGGGGGTGACGGCCTGTTCGGTCAGCCTGCTGACCAATTCGATGGGGGTGGAGGGCACCGCCTCCCCCCAGGACATCATCCGGGCGGTGGAGCAGGCGGGCTATGGGGCCAGCCCCAAAGCCGCCGGGCCTGCCCAGGCCCAGCCCGCCGCCGCTGCCCTGGACGCTCTGGCCGACCATGAGACCCCCAAACTCAAGCAGAGGCTGATCGCATCCCTGGGCTTTCTGTTGGTATTGATGTACTTTTCCATGGGGCATATGATGTGGGGATGGCCCCTGCCTGCCTGGTTTGCGGGCAACCATCTGGCGGTGGCTCTGGTGGAACTGCTGCTGGCCGGCATTGTCATGGTCATCAACCAGCGGTTTTTTATCAGCGGCTTCAAGAGCCTGCTCCACAGGTCCCCCAATATGGACACCCTGGTGGCTTTGGGCTCCACCGCATCCTTTGTGTGGAGCACCTATGCGGTGTTCGTCATGACCGACGCCCAGCTGCACGGGGATACCGCCCGGGTGATGGAATATATGATGGAGCTGTACTTCGAGTCGGCTGCCATGATCCTGACCCTCATCACCGTGGGCAAGATGCTGGAGGCCCGCAGCAAGGGCAAGACCACCGACGCCCTCAAAAGCCTGATGAAGCTGGCGCCCAAGACCGCCACCCTGCTGCGGGAAGGCCGGGAAGTGGAAGTGCCCATCGAACAGGTGCGCCGGGGAGATCAATTTGTGGTCCGACCGGGGGAGAATATCCCGGTGGACGGCGTAGTGCTGGAAGGGGCCAGCGCAGTCAACGAGAGCGCCCTGACCGGTGAGAGCATCCCGGTGGACAAGGCCCCCGGGGACGCTGTCTCGGCGGCCACCGTGAACCAGTCCGGCTTCCTGCGCTGTGAAGCCACCCGGGTGGGCGAGGATACCACCCTGTCCCAGATCATCCGGATGGTCAGCGATGCGGCGGCCACCAAGGCTCCCATCGCCAAGATCGCTGACAAGGTGTCGGGGGTGTTCGTGCCGGCCGTCATCACCATCGCCGTCATCACCACCCTCGCATGGCTGCTGCTGGGCCGGGATCTGGCCTTTGCTCTGGCACGGGGCATCTCGGTGCTGGTGATCAGTTGTCCCTGCGCTTTGGGTCTGGCCACCCCTGTGGCCATCATGGTAGGCAATGGCATGGGCGCCAAAAACGGCATCCTGTTCAAGACCGCAGCCTCCCTGGAGGCCGCCGGCCGCACCCAGATCGTGGCCCTGGACAAGACCGGCACCATCACCAAGGGGGAGCCGCAGGTGACCGAGATGGTTCCTGTGGAGGGGGTCACCGAGCAGGAGCTGCTGACCCTGGCCGCCGCCCTGGAACAGAAGAGCGAGCATCCCCTGGCCAAAGCTGTACTGGCCTATGCCGCACAGCAGGGTCTGCAAGCCCCTGCCGTGACCGATTTTACCGCTCTGCCCGGCAACGGCTTGTCCGCCCGGCTGGAGGGACGCAGCATCTATGGCGGCAGCCTCAGCTTTATCCAGACCCAGACCCGGGTGCCCGCCGCTCTGGCCCAGCAGGCCCAGCAGCTGGCAGAGCAGGGCAAGACCCCGCTGTTTTTTGGCGGAGAGAAGAAACTGCTGGGTGTCATTGCGGTGGCTGACACCATCAAGGAGGACAGCCCCGAGGCCATCCGGCAGCTGCGGCAGATGGGCATCCGTGTGGTGATGCTGACCGGCGACAACCAGCGCACCGCAGAGGCCATCGGCCGGCAGGCCGGGGTGGACCAGGTGATCGCCGGGGTCCTGCCCGACGGCAAGGAGAGCGTCATCCGGGCCCTGAGCGAAAAGGGCAAGGTGGCCATGGTCGGGGACGGCATCAACGACGCCCCCGCCCTGACCCGGGCCGACACCGGCATTGCCATTGGCGCCGGCACCGATGTGGCCATCGATGCGGCCGACGTGGTGCTGATGAACAGCAGGCTGTCGGATGTGCCGGCAGCCATCCGGCTGTCCCGGGCCACCCTGCGCAACATCCATGAGAACCTGTTCTGGGCCTTCATCTACAATGTCATCGGTATCCCCCTGGCAGCCGGCGTCTTTATTCCGCTGGGGCTCACCCTGAACCCCATGTTCGGTGCGGCGGCCATGAGCCTGTCCAGTTTCTGTGTCGTGTCCAATGCGCTGCGGCTGAACCTGTTCGATTTGCACAGCGCCAAAAAAGATAAACCCATCCGGGCCGTTGAACTGCCTCCCGCTCCTGCGCCGCGGCAGACTGCGTGCCCCATCAACACGGAGGTAGCTACCATGCAAAAGACCATCAAGATCGAAGGAATGATGTGCGGCCACTGTGAGGCCACCGTCAAAAAAGCCCTGGAGGCCCTGCCCCAGGTGCAGTCGGCCCAGGTCAGCCATACGGCCGGCACCGCAGTGGTCACCCTGAGCGAAGCTGTGGATGACGCCGCCCTGACCAAGGCCGTGGAGGACAAGGACTACACCGTCACCGGCATCGAATAAAGCCGTTTTCCCACACAGCCAAAAAGCCCCCTGCCGTTTTCCGGGCAGGGGGCTTGTCTTTTTGGGATTCAGCAGAACTGCCGCATAAAGGCGATGTCACTGGCGGCGCGGGCGGGAACGGCCTCCTCCCGCAGGACGGGCAGGGATGCCTGGGGCAGCTGCCGTAGCATGGCAAAGCCCCCCGCGTAGTCGATGGCCGATTCCTCCAGGCTGGTGGAGAAGAAGGTGTCCCCCGCAAAGGCCAGGCCCTTGAAGTGGACTGCGCTGATCTTGTCGCCGTACCAGCTGCCCACCTTGTCCCAGATGCGGCGCTGGGCGTCCACAGAGGCTTCTGCCGGGCTGACGTAGTTGGCCAGGTCGCAGATCACCCGCAGGTTGGGGCTGGCAATGGTGTCCAGCACCATTTTGGTGGCCTCAGGGGTGTTCATGGCGTGGTGATGGACGCACTCGACCCCGAACAGGACCCCGGCTTCCTCGCACACCGGCATGATCTCGCCCAGACTGCGCAGCAGGGCTTCCAGCGCTTCCTTCCGGGTGACGCCGGGCTGCTTGGCCATGGCGGTGGTCTCGCTGCCCATGCAGCCGGCCCCCAGCCGCTTGGCATTGCCGACCTGGCCGATCACCTTGGCAGCCTCGGCCCGGCGCTTGTCCTCGTCGGCATAGCTCAACTCCACATAGGTGCCGTAGACGGCAATGCGGACGCCGGTCTGTTCCACCGCCTTCCGGGTGTCTTCCACCAGGGCGGGGGTGACGTCTGCATAGCTCTTGACCCCTTCGATGGCCTTGGTATAGGCCAGCTGGGTGCAGGCAAATCCCGCCTGGCCGATGGCGGCCAGCAGGTCTGCAGGGGTATGGCGGCCGAAATCGTGGCCGCGGGCTCCGATGATGAATGCGGGCATGGCAGAGCACCTCCTCTTTCTCAGCTGAACAGACGGTTGGAGAAAACGTCCCAGGCGCGGGCCCACCAGCGCCATTCATGGGTGACATCCTGGCCCCAGATCTCGGTGGAGACGGGGATGCCCGCCCCCTTCAAAGCCTCGTCCAGGGCCTGGGTGGAGGCCAGAGCTGCGGGTTCGGTCCCGTCCTGGGCCTGGCCGGCACAAAGCAGGAACTGGCCCTTCTGGAGTGCGGCCTTGTCGGCACTGTCCAGAAGGCCCACCGACAGGGCGGCCATGGGCGCGTTGCGCAGGGCCAGGTCATCCTCCCAGCCGCCCAGCCAGGGCGACGGGTCGTAGCGGCCGGACAGGCCGATGGCTCCGCAGAACAGTTCAGGGCGGCGCAGGCGGCAGTTGACGGCCTGGTAAGCGCCCAGGTCGGCGCCGATGGCCCACAGGATGGGGCCCGCCTTCTCCTCCCTGGCGCCGGCGGCCTTGGGCTGGGCGGATGCGTTCAGGGCCAGGATGCGGGGGACCAGTTCGCCGGTGATATAGTTGAAGTATTTCTCCTGCATCTCGGCCCGGCGGCGCTGGGACAGATGGCCGGCCAGGAAACTGTCCTGGTCGATGCTGTCAGCGCAGAACAGCTGGACCTTGCCGTGCTGGATCAGCCAGCCGGCGGCATCGGGCATACCGTTGTTTTCCCAGTCGTAAAAACGACCGCCCTCACAGGGGAAGGCCAGCACCGGCACGCCCCCGGTGCCATAGACCTTGAACTCCATCTCCCGGCCCAGGGCCGTGCTCCATTCCTTATAATAGATGCCATCCATCATGATGCAGTTCCTCCTTCAGAGAGAATCTTCCTGTTTATTTGAATTGGTTCCGGGCGGGGTCATAGGCATAGCCGATGGCGGCCAGCCGGCCGCACAGGCTTTCCCTGTCGATGTCCAGATCCTCGCACAGGGCGTCCAGGGTGGGGTAATAATCACGCAGCTTCAGGTTGATAACGCTCAGCAGCATGACGGGGTCGCTGGGCAGCGCCATACAAAACACACCTCTTTCGTGAGCGGAACAAGAAACAAAAAGCCGGCCACGGGAAACGTGACCGGCAACATACACCACAGACTTAGACAGCGCGGGTAATCTTGCCAGCGCGCAGGCAACGGGAGCATGCATAAACATACTTGGGGGAACCGTCAACGATCGCCTTGACGCGGCGGACGTTGGGCTTCCAGGTACGGTTGGAGCGGCGATGAGAGTGGGAGACCTTGATACCAAAGGTCACGCCCTTGCCGCAGCATTCACACTTAGCCATGATTTTCGCACCTCCTATGAAGTGAAATCAAAAAGGGAATCCAAAACAATACAGTGTAATCAGCCCTATTATTCTACCAGACACGAGCCGAAAATGCAAGTCCATTTTAAAAAAATGCCGCTGTTTTTTCAAAGTGGCGGCCCGGGGCCTTGTTTCACGGGGAAAAAAATAGTATCATGGAGACACATCGTCCGGGCGGCGGCGCCGTCCGGCAGGGAAATATGAAACAGGAGAAATTTCTTTATGACCATAACGGGCATTTATTATTTGACCCGGCTGCTGGTGACCCTGGTGGCCATCCCCATCCACGAAATGGGCCACGCCCTGGCCAGCTGGCTGCTGGGCGACCCCACCGCCCGGGCCCAGGGACGTCTGTCCCTCAACCCGCTGCGCCACTTTGACCTGCTGGGCACCCTTTGCATGGTGGTGGCGGGGGTAGGCTGGGCGAAGCCTGTCTCCATCGACCCGCGCCGCTTCAAAAATCCGAAGCTGGGGATGGCGGTGACCGCCCTGGCCGGCCCGGCGGCCAACCTGGTGCTGGCCTACCTGTCCATGGCCGCGTGGAAGGCGGTCTATTACTGGGCCCCGGCCAATGCCGTCAGCCAGTATGCGGTCTATTTTTTGCAGTACATGATCATGATGAACGTGGGGCTGGCCGTATTCAATCTCATCCCGGTGCCCCCGCTGGACGGCAGCCGCGTGCTGCTCCTGGTGCTGCCCCGGCGGCTCTACTTCCGGGTCATGCAGTACGAAAAGGTCATCCTGGTCATCCTGCTGGCCGTGGTGTGGTACGGCGCGCTGAACGGGCCGCTGGCCTGGGCCAACAACCAGGTATGGAACCTGCTGGTGGACGGCACGGGCTGGGTGGACCAGCTGGCCTACGCCTCCTACCTGTCCGGCATAGGCACAAGGGTGTGATGGGATGGCAGAGGGATTGACCTTCCACCTGAAGGATTTCGACGGCCCGCTGGAACTCCTTCTGGCCCTGGTGCAGGCCCACAAGATGGATCTGCACGATATCCCCATCCTGGCGCTGATCGACCAGTACACCGAGGTGGTGACCCAGGCCCGCAGGGAGGAGCCGGAGGCGGCCAGCAGCTTCATCGAGATGGCGGCCCGGCTGGTGGAGATGAAAAGCTGGCTGCTGCTGCCCCGCAGCCAGGAGGCCGAGCAGCTCAAACAGGAACTGACCGGACGCCTGATCGAATACGACCGCTGCCGCCGCCTGGCAGCCCAATTGGCCGACCGGGCCAGGCAGGTGACGGTCTATGTCCGCGCCCCGGCCCGCCTTGAGACCGATAGCCTCTACCCACTGCGCCATTCCCCCCAGCTTCTGGCCCGCTGCTGGCAGGCCATGGCCGGGCGGGCCAGGCCGCAGCCTTTGGGCCAGGAGACCTTTGAACCGCTGGTGGCGGCCCCCTTCGTCTCGGTGGAAAGCCGGGTGGTACACGTGCTGCGGGGGCTTGCGACCGGCAAAGTGGACCGGCTGGACCAGCTGTTTGCTCCGGACCAGGAGGTGTCCGCCACCGTGGCCACCTTCCTGGCGGTGCTGGAGCTGGTGCGGGCGGGCCGGCTGGAGATCCGTGAGGACGGCGGGCTGCAGATGCGGCGGGGCCGGCTGCCCCGCAGGGAACCATCACAGGAGGATGACCATGGAGCAAATTGAGATCGAGGCCATGCTGGAGGCGGTGCTGTTCGCCCATGCCGACCCCATCGGCCCGGAAAAGCTGGCCGCTGTCCTGGAACTGCCCCAGAGCCTGGTGGCCCGGGGCCTGGAGGGACTGCAAAAGCGGTACCGGCGCCCCGAGAGCGGCCTGGAGCTGCTGTGCCTGGAGGGCCACTGGCAGCTGGCCACCAAAAATCAATACGGCCCCTGGGTGCGCAAAGCCCTGGAAACACGGAAAGCGGTCCCCCTGTCCAATGCCGCCATGGAGACCCTGACCGTCATTGCCTACAACCAGCCCGTTTCCCGGGCCTTCATCGAACAGGTGCGGGGAGTGGATTCCTCCTCCAGTGTGTCCGGCCTGCTGGAAAAGGGGCTGATCGAGGAGGCGGGCCGGCTGGATCTGCCGGGGCGTCCGGTGAGCTTCAGGACCACCGACCACTTTTTGCGGGTGTTCGGGCTGAGCAGCCTGGCAGACCTGCCGCCGGTCCGCCCGGAGGATGAGGGAAAGGAGGGGAGCCAATGAATATCCTGCTGGCTGTCCTGCAGGGGGCGCTGTGGCTGGCCGTCCGGCTGGGGCTGCTGTTGCTTGGCCTGCTGGCCGTGGTGCTGGTGCTGGCCCTTGTGATCCTGCTGTGCCCCTTCTGCGCCGACCTCTCCTGGGAAGAAGACCCCGACGACCCGGAGGGCTGGGGGAAAGTGAAGATCCGCGCCGGGGCGCTGGGGCTGACCTTCCCGGTGTTCACCTGGCCGGCGCCGCCCCCCGCTGCCGCAGGGCAGGAGGCAAAGCCCGGTTTTCTGGCCCGGCTCTGGGGCAGACTGAAGGGGAAGCTGCAGGCTCGCAGGGCCGGAAAGGCCGCGCGCAAGCCGCCCAAAAAGCCTGCCGCCTCCCAGCCAAAACAGAAAGCAAAGCTGACGCTGCATCGGCTGAACACCATGCTGGAGGGGGCCGGTATGCTGACCCGGGCGGCCTTCGGGGCCCTGCGGGTGACCCGCATCCGGGTCTTTATGCCGGTGACAGGGGAGGACCCCGCCCAGGCGGCCGTGGCCTATGGCAGGGCCAACGCCTGGCTCTACCCGGCCCTGGGCGCTCTGAGCCACTGGATCTATATGGACTTTGAGGAACTGCGGCTGGTGCCCTGCATCGACCCCGAGGCCCCGCGGCCTCTGGGCCGGGTCTCCTTCCGGGTATCGGCCCGTGCCCTGTTTGTGGCGATCGCCGCAGGGAAGGTGCTGCTTTTGTTTGAACGGGAAAAGGTACTGGACGTGTTCCTTTAAAATGTGCTATACTGACCTGTGGAGACACGGTTGAATCCAACACGGGGCTGCGCCTGCCGCCCCGCATCCCAATACGACAGCAAGGACAAGGAGGCCAAGAGTATGGCTGAACATCTTCAGGGACTTATGAATGCGACGATGGACAAGGTGCGCCAGATGGCCGACGCCAACACCGTCATTGGCAAAGAGATCCGCACCGAGGACGGCACCACCATCATCCCGGTGTCCCGCATCACGGTGGGGGTCGGGGGCGGCGGCTCCGATTTTGACAGCAAGAACGCCGCACAGAAGGATCTGTTCGGGGGCGGCTCGGGGGCCGGCATCACCATCCGGCCGGTGGCGTTCCTGGTCATCAAGGACGGCCTGGTGCGCACCATCCAGCTGTCCGATCCCTCCAACAGCCTGGACCGGGCTCTGACCATGCTGCCCGAGCTGGTGGACCGGCTGCTGGCTCTCATCCCCGAAAAGCCGGAGAAGGCCGAAAAGGCCGGCGGCGCCGGGGCCGAATGATCCCAGACACACATTATTGAGCGCCGGGAGGCGCACAAGGAGAAGATTTATGGCACAAGAACGTATTCAAAAGATCATGAGCGAGCAGGGGCTGTGCTCCCGCCGGGCCGCCGAGCAGATCATTGCCGAGGGCCGGGTCAAAGTGAACGGCCATGTGGCCAGGGTGGGTGACAAGATGGATCCCAACCAGGATATCCTGCACGTGGATGACGAGCGGATCTATATCAATAAGGATCAGAAGCTCTATTATCTGGCTCTGTATAAGCCCCGCGGCTATGTGACCACCGTCAGCGACGAGCTGGGCCGCCGGACGGTCATGGATCTGGTGGCGGATATCCCCGCCCGTCTGTACCCGGTGGGGCGTCTGGACAAGGACAGCGAGGGCCTGCTGCTGATGACCAACGACGGCGCCTTTGCCAACGCCATGATGCACCCCTCGGGAGGTATCTCCAAGCTGTACCGGGTCACGGTGCAGCCCCGCGCCCGGGAGGAGCAGATCCTCAAGCTGAGTTCGGGGGTGGTGCTGGACGACGGCACCAAAACCATGCCCTGCACCATCAATGTGGTGGTGGATGAGCCGGGCCGCACCGTTATGGAGATCACCCTGAAAGAGGGCAAGAACCGGGAGATCCGCCGGATGTGCGAGGCGGTGGGCCTGGAAGTGGTCCGCCTGAAGCGGAACGCCGAGGGCGTGGTCAAGCTGGGGATGCTGCAGCCCGGCAAGTACCGGGAGCTGACCAAACAGGAGCTGGCCGGCCTGCGTGCTGCTGCCGCCAAGGGCCGCGCCCAGACCCGTAGCGCCGCCGCTGCCGCCAAGGCTGCCCGCCACCGGGCTCCTGCCTCCGGCAGGGATGCCGGCCCCGTCAAGGGCCATGGCCGGCCTGCGGGCCGGGGACCCAAGCGCCAGGGGTGATCTCCGGCTGGATGAGGCATACCTGCCGGCCCGGACCTGCTTTGGGCTGTATGGGCCTCTGGAAAGATTTCGGTGCATAGAGCACAAATGTACTTGTAGAATAACCGAAAAAATAGTATAATAGTAGCGTTTATGAATGAAATGGCGGTGACCGGCCGCCATGAGGGAAGCAGGGAGGTCCGATCATGGCTTCAAAGATCAACCAAAAAGAGATTCTCGCCCAGTTTTATGACGACGGTGTTTACAGCGTCCTGTATGAGCAGGGTGCTGTGAGCGCCGCTTTTGGCTGTGCAAACGGCCAGCAGGCCTACGCGGTCTGGCAGGACGGGGCGGCGCTGGGCGCCAAGGATGTGGACAAGATGGTCCATGTGCTGGAACTGGCCGCCCAGACCGGCTGCCCGGTGGTCACCTTCTACCAGTCGGCAGGCGCTATGCTGGCCGAGGGCCTGGATGCCCTGACCGCCAGCGCCAAACTGAACAGCGCCATTGCCCAGGTGTCCGGGGTGGTCCCCCAGGTAGCCGTGGTGCTGGGGGTCTGCGGCGGCACCAGCGCGCTGGCTGCGGCCAACGCCGATGTGTGCATCATGGCCAAGGGAGCAGAGCTGTTCTTTACCCCGCCCTTCACCTCCGCAGCCAAGGGGGATAAGGTGGAAAGTGCCGGCACCGCGGCCGCTGCCGCCAAGGCCGGCGTGGCCGCTCTGGTGGCGGATGACCCTGCCGCTGCCGCCCAGGCTGCCGCCCATGTGGCGGGCCTGCTGCCTGCCAACAACCTGGCCGGTTCGGCCTGCTTTGATTTCCAGCAGCCCACTGCGGCGCTCAAGGCGGGTCTGACCCCTGCCAAGGCGGCTGCCGCCCTGGTGGATGCCGACAGCGCCGTGGAGCTGTATGCAGGCTTTGGCAAGAACGTCTACACCGCCCTGGCCACCATTGGCGGGCAGGCTGTGGGCGTGGTGGCCACCGGCGAGCAGCTGTGCCACAACTGTGTGGCCAAGGCTTCCCGGTTCGTCCGCCTGTGCGACGCTTTCAGCGTGCCTGTGGTGACCATTGCCGGCACCAACGGCTTTGTGCCCAGCACCAGTGAGGACATTGCCGGCGGTGTGCGGGAGGCTGCCCGTCTGGCCGCCACCTATGCCGATGCCACCACCGCCCGTGTCTGCCTGCTGGCCGGCAAGGTGGTGGGCCCCGTCTATACCGCCCTGGCAGCCGCTGACCTGAAGATCGCTGTGGAAGGCTGTGTGGTCAGCCCGCTGGAGCCCTCGGCCGCCGTCTCGGTCCTGTACAAGGAGGAGATCGACGCCTCCGACAACATCGTATCCGCCACCAATGCCAAGGCCGCCGCCTATACCCAAGAGGTGTGCAGCGCCCAGGCCGCCGTGGCCGCCGGCGCGGCCGACATGGCCTGCACCGCCGCCGGCGCCCGCAGCGCCGTGGTGGCTGCCCTTGATATGCTGCGCACCAAGCGCGCCTCCCGCCTGCCCAAAAAGCATGGCAACATGGCGCTGTAACCGACGAATCGAGTACGAGTAGAAGAAATAAGATCATTGAAGATCCAGGAGGGTTTATCCATGAAGTATTACAACATTACCGTCAACGGTGTCGCTTACAGCGTCAGCGTGGAGGAGACCACTGCCGGTGCAGCTCCTGCTGCCGCCCCCGCCGCAGCTCCTGCCCCTGCGGCTCCGGCTCCCAAGGCCGCAGCTCCCGCCCCCGCTGCCGCACCGGCCCCCGCGGCTCCCAAGGGCGCGGCCGGCGCTGTGGCTGTCAAGGCCCCCATGCCCGGCAACATCCTGGATGTGAAGGTCAAGGCCGGCGCTTCGGTCAAGACCGGCGATCCTCTGGTGGTGCTGGAAGCCATGAAGATGGAGAATGAGATCGTGGCGCCCCAGGACGGCACCGTGGCCACTGTGGATGTGAACAAGGGCGACGTGGTCAACTCGGGCGACGTCCTGGTCACGCTGAACTGAAAAGGGGAGGGTGAAAACTATGGCGAAAAAGCCCATCAAGGTCACTGAGGTCGTCCTGCGCGACGCCCACCAGTCCCTGCTGGCGACCCGCATGACCATGGATGAGATGCGTCCCATCCTGCCCGAAATGGACAAGATCAACTACTTCTCGGTGGAATGCTGGGGCGGCGCCACCTTTGACAGCTGCATCCGCTTTCTGGATGAGGATCCCTGGGAGCGCCTGCGCATCCTGCGCAAAGAGCTGCCCCACCAGAAGCTGCAGATGCTGTTCCGCGGCCAGAATATGCTGGGCTACCGTCCCTATGCGGACGACGCGGTGGAGTACTTTGTACAGAAATCGGTGGCCAACGGCATCGACATCATCCGCATTTTCGACGCTCTGAACGACCCGCGCAACCTGCAGACCGCCATCAAGGCTGCCAACAAGGAGCACGCCCATGTGCAGGGCTGCATCAGCTACACTCTCAGCCCGGTTCATACCAACGAGGCCTTTGCCAAGTATGCCAAGACCCTGGAGGAGATGGGCGCAGACTCCATCTGCATCAAGGATATGGCCGGCCTGCTGACCCCCTATACCTGCTATGAGCTGGTCAGGGAGCTGAAAGCTGCCGTCAAGATCCCTGTGGACATCCACAGCCACTATACGGCCGGCCTGGCGTCCATGTCCATCATCAAGGGCATCGAGGCAGGCGCCGACATTGTGGATACTGCCATGAGCCCCCTGGCCATGGGCACCAGCCATATGCCCACCGAGAGCCTGGTGGCCGCCCTGCAGGGCACCGACTACGATACCGGCCTGGATCTGAACCAGCTGAATGTGGTCCGGGCTTACTTTACGAAGCTGCGCGAGAAGTATATCGCCAACGGCCAGATCAGCCCCAAGAGCCTGGGCGTGGACGCCAACACCCTGATCTACCAGGTGCCGGGCGGCATGTTCTCCAATATGCTCAAGCAGCTGAAGGACGCCGGCAAGGAGGACAAGCTGGACGAAGTGCTGGCTGAGATCCCCCGCGTCCGTGAGGATGCAGGCTATCCGCCGCTGGTCACGCCCACCAGCCAGATCGTGGGCACCCAGGCTGTCTTCAATGTCATCCTGGGCGAGCGCTATAAGATGGTGACCAAGGAGTTCAAGGGCCTGGTCCATGGCGACTACGGCAAGACCCCTGCGCCCATCAGCCCCGAATTCACCAAGAAGATCCTGGGCGACGAGCAGCCCATCACCTGCCGCTTTGCCGATACCCTGGAGCCTGAGATGGACAAGCTGAAGGCCGAGGCCGCCAAGTGGACCATCCAGGAGGAGGACGCGCTGACCTACGCCATGTTCCCCCAGGTGGCTCCCAAGTTCTTTGAAAAGCGGAACGCCAAACTGCAGGGTGTGGATGCCGACCACGCCGACTATACCAACAAATCCCATCCTGTCTGATCGATGATCCGGGGGGCCCCGCACCGGGGCCCCTTTTTGTTTTGTATGGGGAGGTAGCCGCAATGCTGTTTGGAAAAAAGAAGGCTCCCGGAAAAAAGACCTACGATCTTGCCTGCTGGAAACCCGTGGTGCGGTGCAGCATCTGCACCGGCGAACAGGCCGCCGGCTTTAAGGAAAAGGCCACCGGGCGCTTTGAGGAGGTCATGCTGATCCGCGGGGAGGGGGATATGGCCCGCTTCCTGCGGGAGTACGGGCTGAAGCCGGAGGACGTGACAAAAGAATATTGACACCAGCCGGGCAGGGTCCATCCCCTGCCCGGTTTTGCCGGCTTTGGCAAGAGGCAACATCGACAAAATCACCAAAGGCTTTTTTGGATGGAACGTGAAAAACGAAAAATGCAAGCCCCAAAATACACTTTTATGACACGGCGCCGTGCGTACGAATGCCGGGAGGCTCCGGAAAAATTTTTTGACCCAAGTCTGTAAAATGGCTTGACAACAGGATTTTTTTGCGCTATACTACCTAAGTATCACAAAATGGAATACTGCGCGAAAAACGGGGTTTTGCAGATCCTTTGGCGGGCTCCAAAAGCAAAAGTTTGTGAAAAACGACGAACCCTTTCCGCCTGCGCAGGGGCTGTTTCTGTGAGTCTGCCAGAAATCGGGCGGCTTCGCGGCTGCCTTGTTATCACGCCTGTGGAGTATAAAAGTAAGGAGTGGTTGATTTTATGATGAAAGTCAAGCCCGTAAAGCTCGGCAAAACCGAGCGGATGAGCTTCTCCCACATCGACGAAGTCATCGAGATGCCCAACCTGATCGAGGTCCAGAAGAACTCGTACCAGTGGTTTTTGGACGAGGGCCTGCGGGAGGTGTTCCATGACATCGGCGTCATCGAGGATTATACCGGCAACCTGGCGCTGAGCTTTGTGGATTACCGCCTGGACAAAGAGCCCAAGTACAGCATCAAAGAGTGCAAGAGCCGCGACGTCACCTACGCCGCGCCCCTGCGCGTCACCGCCCGGCTGCTGAACAAGGAGACCGGCGAGGTGAAGGATCAGGAGATCTTCATGGGGGATTTCCCTCTGATGACCGATGCGGGCACCTTCGTCATCAACGGCGCCGAGCGCGTCATCGTCAGCCAGCTGGTCCGTTCTCCCGGCGTGTTCTACGGCGCAGCCAAGGACAAGGTGGGCAATGACCTGTTCAGCGCCACCATGAACCCCAACCGGGGCGCCTGGCTGGAGTATGAGACCGACGCAGCCAATGTGTTCTACGTCCGCATCGACAAGAACCGCAAGCTGCCCGTCACCGTGCTGTGCCGTGCGCTGGGCCTGTCTTCCGACGAGGACATCCTGGGTTACTTTGGCGAGGATGAGCGGATCCTGGCCACCCTGGAAAAGGATACCACCAAGAACAGCGAGGAAGGCCTGCTGGAGGTCTACCGCAAGCTGCGTCCCGGCGAGCCTCCCACGGTGGAGTCTGCGACCAGCCAGATCAATATGCTGTTCTTTGACCCCCGCCGCTACGACCTGTCCCGCTTTGGCCGCTATAAGATGAACAAAAAGCTGTCCCTGGCCCGCCGCATCACCGGCCAGGTGGCCGCTGAGAATGTGGTGGACCCCCTGACCGGCGAACTGCTGATCGAGGAAGGGGAGAAGATCACCCGGGCCAAGGCCGAGCAGGCCGATGCCGCCGGCGTCAATCTGGTCACCCTGCTGATCGAGGACAAGAAGGTCAAGGTGATCACCAACGGCTGTGTGGATGCACAGGGCTTCTTCTCTTTCAATGTGAAGGAGTGCGGCATCAACGAGCGCTGCTCCTTCGATGAGCTGCGCAAGATCCTGGACACCACCAGCGACCCCGAGGAGCAGAAGGAACTGCTGCGCCGCAACCACGACCAGCTGATCGGCCGCACCCTGACGGTCACCGATATCCTGGCCTCCATCAACTACCTGAACGGTCTGGGCCACGGCATCGGTACCACCGATGACATCGACCACCTGGGCAACCGCCGGATCCGCAGCGTGGGCGAGCTGCTGCAGAACCAGTTCCGCATCGGCTTCTCCCGCATGGAGCGGGTGATCCGGGAGCGCATGACCCTGCAGAGCCAGGACCAGAGCACCCTGACCCCCCAGACCCTCATCAATATCCGTCCTGTGGTGGCCGCCATCAAGGAGTTCTTTGGTTCCTCGCCTCTGTCCCAGTTCATGGACCAGAACAACCCCCTGGCCGAGCTGACTCACAAGCGCCGTCTGTCTGCCCTGGGTCCCGGCGGTCTGAGCCGTGACCGCGCAGGCTTCGAGGTCCGCGACGTCCACTACAGCCACTATGGCCGTATGTGCCCCATTGAGACCCCGGAAGGTCCCAACATCGGTCTGATCTCCTATCTGGCATCCTACGCCAAGATCAATGAATACGGCTTCATCGAGGCGCCCTACCGCCGGGTCCAGAAGACCTACGACGAGAAGGGCCGCGTCATCGACCAGGTGGTCACCGACGAGGTGGTCTACATGACCGCCGACGTGGAGGATGAATACGTGGTGGCCCAGGCCAATGAGCCTCTGGACGAGAACCACCGCTTCAAGCGGCAGCGCGTTTCGGCCCGCCGCCGGGATGACATCCTGGAAATCGACGCCGAGAAGGTGGATTTCGTGGACGTCTCGCCCCGGATGATGGTCTCTGTGGCCACCGCCATGATCCCCTTCCTGGAGAACGACGACTGCAACCGCGCTCTGATGGGCGCCAACATGCAGCGCCAGGCCGTGCCTCTGATGGTCACCCAGCAGCCGCTGGTGGCCACCGGCATGGAGTACAAGGCCGCCACCGACTCGGGCGTGGCCATCCTGGCCGAGAACGACGGCGTGGTGGAGCGCGTGGACGCCGACCATGTGGTGGTGCGCAACGAAAAGGGCGGCGTGGACGAATACAGCATGATCAAGTTCGCCCGTTCCAACGCAGGCACCTGCATCAACCAGCGTCCCATCGTGTCGGTGGGGGAGAGCGTCAAGAAGGGCCAGGTGCTGGCCGACGGCCCCGCCATGCGCAACGGCGAGATCGCCCTGGGCAAGAACGCCCTGATCGGCTTCATGACCTGGGAGGGCTACAACTACGAGGACGCCGTCCTGCTGAATGAGAAGATCGTCCGTGAGGACGTGTACACCTCCATCCACATCGAGGAATATGAGACCGAGTCCCGCGACACCAAGCTGGGACCCGAGGAGATCACCCGCGATATCCCCAACGTTTCGGAGGATGCGCTGAAGGATCTGGACGAGCGGGGCATCATCCGCATCGGCGCCGAGGTCAAGAGCGGCGATATCCTGGTGGGCAAGGTCACTCCCAAGGGCGAGACCGAGCTGACCGCCGAGGAGCGGCTGCTGCGCGCCATCTTTGGCGAGAAGGCCCGCGAGGTGCGCGACACCTCCCTGCGTGTGCCCCACGGCGAGTACGGCATCATTGTGGATGTCAAGGTCTTTACCCCCGAGAACAGCGATGAGCTGCAGCCCGGCGTGCGCGAGGTGGTGCGCTGCTACATCGCCCAGAAGCGCAAGATCAGCGTGGGCGACAAGATGGCAGGCCGTCACGGCAACAAGGGCGTTGTTTCCCGCATCCTGCCTCAGGAGGATATGCCCTATCTGCCCGACGGCACCCCCCTGGATATCGTGCTGAACCCCCTGGGCGTGCCTTCCCGTATGAACATCGGACAGGTGCTGGAGGTCAACCTGGGCTATGCGGCCAAGGCCTGCGGCATCAAGGTCATGACCCCTGTGTTCGATTCCGCCCGTGAGAACGATATCGGCGACGCCTTCGACCAGGCCCGCGAGATGTGGCACGGCGAAAACGCTCCCGCTTATCCCACCAAGCTCCCCAAGATCATGGGCGAGCAGGGCCACATCATCGACTTCTCCAAGATCGAGCTGGACCGCGACGGCAAGACCACCGTCTACGACGGCCGCACCGGTGAGAAGTTCGATAACCGTGTCACGGTGGGCTATATGTACTACCTCAAGCTGCACCACCTGGTGGACGACAAGATCCACGCCCGCTCCACCGGCCCCTACTCCCTGGTCACCCAGCAGCCTCTGGGCGGCAAGGCCCAGTTCGGCGGCCAGCGCTTCGGCGAGATGGAGGTGTGGGCCCTGGAGGCCTACGGCGCGGCATACACCCTGCAGGAGATCCTGACCGTCAAGTCGGACGACGTGGAGGGCCGTGTCAAGACCTACGAGGCCATCGTCAAGGGCGAGCCTGTGCCTCAGCCCGGCATCCCCGAGTCCTTCCGTGTCATGCTCAAGGAGCTGCAGTCCCTGGGTCTGGACGTCATTGTCCAGGATAAGGACGGCAACGAGATCGATATGCGCCAGAACTTCGACGAGGAAGAGACCGGCTTCGATATGCGCGAGGTGGCCGGCGCAGAGAACGTGGTGCAGGAGAGCGAGCTGCTCAACGATTACACCATCAAGGACGCTGACTCGGGCTTCGATGACGCTGCCTCCCTGGAGGATCAGCCCGCCGCCGACGCAGGCAAGCCGTCGGACGAGGTGGACTTTGACGAGTAAGGACAGCCTGTTTTGCATCGGAACTTGTTATAGAGATTAAGGAAGGGTTCGATTCATGGAAAACACCGTTTTCGATTCGATCAAGATCGGTCTTGCCTCTCCCGACCAGATCCGCAAATGGAGCTACGGCGAGGTGAAAAAGCCCGAGACCATCAACTACCGCACCCTGAAGCCCGAGCGGGACGGCCTGTTCTGCGAGCGCATCTTTGGACCCACCAAGGACTGGGAGTGCCACTGCGGCAAGTATAAGCGGATCCGCTACAAGGGCAAGATCTGCGAGCGCTGCGGCGTCGAAGTGACCAAGGCCAAGGTCCGCCGTGAGCGGATGGGCCACATCGAGCTGGCCGCCCCCGTCAGCCACATCTGGTACTTCAAGGGCATCCCCAGCCGCATCGGCCTGATGCTGGACATCAGCCCCCGCCTGCTGGAAAAGGTGCTGTACTTTGCAAGCTATATCGTGGTGGACCCCGGCCTGACCCCGCTGGAGAAAAAGCAGCTGCTGACCGAGAAGGAATACCGTGAGATGCAGGAGCGCTACGGGGATGAGTTCAACGCCCAGATGGGCGCCGAGGCCATCCAGACCCTGCTGGCTGAGATCGACCTGGACCAGCTGTCCGCCGAGCTGACCGC
This sequence comes from Faecalibacterium sp. An121, assembly GCF_002160915.1. Taxonomy (GTDB): domain Bacteria; phylum Bacillota; class Clostridia; order Oscillospirales; family Ruminococcaceae; genus Faecalibacterium; species Faecalibacterium avium. The sequence goes on along the minus strand of NZ_NFLM01000009.1, from coordinate 25,709 downwards.
CGAGGTGGAGAAGTCCAGCGGCCAGAAGCGCATCCGCATCCTCAAGCGTCTGGAAGTGGTGGAGGCATTCCGCATTTCGGGCAACCGCCCCGAGTGGATGATCCTGACCGTGCTGCCGGTGCTGCCCCCCGACCTGCGCCCCATGGTGCAGCTGGACGGCGGCCGCTTCGCCACCACCGACCTGAACGATCTGTACCGCCGGGTCATCAACCGCAACAACCGCCTGCGCCGCCTGCTGGAGCTGGGCGCCCCGGATATCATCGTCCGCAACGAAAAGCGGATGCTGCAGGAGGCTGTGGACAGCCTGATCGACAACGGCCGCCGCGGCCGCCCGGTCACCGGCCCCAACAACCGCGCCCTCAAGAGCCTGTCCGATATGCTCAAGGGCAAGCAGGGCCGCTTCCGCCAGAACCTGCTGGGCAAGCGCGTGGACTACTCCGGCCGTTCGGTCATCGTGGTTGGTCCCGAGCTGCGGATGGACCAGTGCGGTCTGCCCAAGGAAATGGCTCTGGAGCTGTTCAAGCCCTTTGTCATGAAGGACCTGGTGGAGAAGGGCGTGGCCAACAACATCAAGTCCGCCCGCAAGATGGTGGAGCGTGCCCGCCCCGAGGTGTGGGACAGCCTGGAGACGGTCATCAAGGGCCACCCCGTGCTGCTCAACCGCGCGCCTACCCTGCACCGTCTGGGCATCCAGGCCTTCAATCCGGTGCTGGTGGAGGGCCGCGCCATCAAGCTGCACCCCCTGTCCTGTACTGCTTTCAACGCCGACTTTGACGGCGACCAGATGGCCGTCCACCTGCCTCTGGGCGAGGACGCCTGCCGCGAGGCCAAGATGCTGATGCTGGCTTCCGGCAACCTGCTCAAGCCCTCGGACGGCGCCCCCGTCACCGTGCCCACCCAGGATATGATCCTGGGCAGCTACTACCTGACCACCGTCCGCGAGAACGAGGAAGGGGCAGGGAAGGTGTTCCGGGATGAGGACGAGGCCCTGATGGCTTATGCTGAGCACATCGTCACCCTGCACGCCCCCATCAAGGTGCGCCGCACCATGGTGCTGGAGGGCGTGGAGCGCAGCGGCCTGGTGGATACCACAGTGGGCAGCATCATCTTCAATGCCCCCGTGCCCCAGAACCTGGGCTATGTGGACCGCACCGATCCCGCCCACTGGCTGGACTATGAGATCAGCTTCCGGGTCACCAAAAAGACCCTGCCCGATATCATTTCCCGCTGCCTGACCCGCAATGGCACCCGCGTCTGCGCAAAGATGCTGGATGCCATCAAGGCACAGGGCTACAAGTACTCCACCCTCTCGGCCATCTCGGTGGCCGTCTGTGACGCGGTGATCCCGCCCCAGAAGGCCGAACTGATTGGGGAGGCCGACAAGCAGGTGTCCCAGGTGGGCAAGCTGTTCAACCGCGGCCTGATCTCGGAGGAGGAGCGCTACAAGAAGACCATCGACATCTGGCAGGCCACCACCGACAAGGTCTCCAAGGCCCTGGCCGACAACCTGCCCAAGGACAACGAGATCTATATGATGGCCGACTCGGGCGCCCGTGGTTCGATGAACCAGATCAAGCAGCTGGCCGGTATGCGCGGCCTGCTGGCCAACACCGCCGGCCACACCATCGAGATGCCCATCCGCGCCAACTACCGTGAAGGTCTGAACATTCTGGAATACTTCGTCTCGGCCCGCGGCGCCCGCAAGGGCCTGGCCGATACCGCTCTGCGTACCGCCGACTCGGGTTATCTGACCCGCCGCATGGTGGACGTCTCCCAGGATGTCATCATCCGTGAGCTGGACTGCGGCACCACCGATGGTCTGGAGGTGTCCGAGATCCACGAGGGCAAGGAGAAGATCGAGTCCTTCCGTGAGCGTCTGATCGGCCGCTACGCCGTGGGCGATGTGGTCAACCCCGCCACCGGAGAAGTGATCGTGCCCGAGGGCAAGATGATGGACCTGTACGACGCCGAGAAGATCGAGGCCGCAGGCATCACCCACCTGAAGATCCGCAGCCTGCTGACCTGCCGGGCCAAGACCGGTGTCTGCGCCCGCTGCTATGGCTCCAACATGGCCACCGGCGATCCGGTCCAGCTGGGCGAGTCGGTCGGCATCATCGCGGCCCAGTCCATCGGTGAGCCGGGCACCCAGCTGACCATGCGTACCTTCCACACCGGCGGCATCGCCTCTGCGGAAGATATCACCCAGGGTCTGCCCCGCGTCGAGGAGCTGTTTGAGAGCCGCCGTCCCAAGAGCATGGCCATCATGAGCGAGATCTCGGGCGTTGTCTCGCAGGACGACACCAAGAAGAACGTGGTCATCAAGGTCACCGGCAAGGACGAGACCGGCGCCGAAGTGGTCAAGAGCTATTCCATCCCCTTCACCCAGCACGCACGGGTCATGCCCGGCGACCGGGTGGAGAAGGGCGATATCATCACCCGTGAAGGCGTCCTGTATCCCCAGGATATCCTGGCGGTCAAGGGCCTGGACGCTGTGCAGAACTATCTGATCAGCGAAGTCCAGAAGGTCTACCGCCTGCAGGGCGTTGAGATCAACGACAAGCACATCGAGGTCATCATCCGCCAGATGTGCCGCAAGGTGCGGGTGACCGACGCCGGTTCTTCCGACCTGATCGGCGGCGCTCTGGCCAACCGTCTGGATGTGGAGAGCGTCAACGAGGAACTGAAGGCCCGCATCGAGGCAGGGGAGACCGACCTGAAGCTGGTGGAGTACCAGCAGGTGCTGCTGGGCATCACCAAGGCCGCCCTGGCCACCGAGTCCTTCCTGTCCGCCGCTTCCTTCCAGGAGACCACCCGCGTGCTGACCGAGGCCGCTATCAAGGGCAAGGAAGACAAACTGACCGGCCTGAAGGAGAACGTCATCATCGGCAAGCTGATCCCTGCGGGTACCGGCCTGCCGGAGGTCCGGGAGGATCTGGTCCGCCGCGAGCAGGAACTGGATCAGGAGCTGACCGCAGAAGCCGAAGCTGCCAAGGTCGTCAACCAGTGAGCGCCGTTTCCTGACCCCGTAAAAGCATAGTCGAACGCCCCTTCTGCGCCCCGGTGCAGAGGGGGCGTTTTTGGCATGGGAGAGGGGAATGGAAAGGCAAAGTAACATCCGTGTATAAAATAAAATTTTTCTGGAAAAACTGTTGACATCACGGGTGTTTCTGTGTACAATAATCATGTTGCGCTTCGCTTTAGGGCGAAGTGCGGCAAAATGTGCCGGGCAGACCGCCCGGCAGGAAAAACTATAGGAAAGGAGAAACACAATGCCTACTTTTAACCAGCTTGTACGCAAAGGCCGCGATGTCCTGGCTACCAAGAGCACTGCTCCCGCCCTGCTGAAGAGCTACAATTCTCAGAAGAAACAGTATTCTGATCTGAACAGCCCCCAGAAGCGTGGCGTCTGCACTGCCGTCCGTACCATGACCCCCAAGAAGCCCAACTCTGCACTGCGTAAGGTTGCTCGTGTCCGCCTGACGAATGGTATCGAGGTCACCTCTTACATTCCCGGCATCGGCCACAACCTGCAGGAGCACTCGGTCGTTCTGATCCGCGGCGGCCGTGTCAAGGACCTGCCCGGTGTGCGTTACCACATCATCCGCGGCACTCTGGATGCCCAGGGTGTTGCAGGCCGCAACCAGGCCCGCTCCAAGTACGGCGCAAAGCGTCCCAAGGCCGGTGCTGCTAAGAAGTAATAAAACCTGAACCGCCATAAACGGCTTTCCATATATAAATAACAAGTCTGCGCGTAACACGGTAGATGGCAACGGTTTATGTAAGGTCAGCTCTTTGTGACACAACGGGAGTTTAATACTTTCGAGTACCGATGATATCATTCTGTGAAGGAGGGAAGAAAGATGCCTAGAAGAGGTAACATTGCTAAGCGCGATGTCTTAGCTGATCCTATTTACAATTCCAAGATGGTTACCCGCCTTGTCAACAGCGTCATGCTGGACGGCAAAAAGGGCGTTGCTCAGAAGATCGTTTATGATGCTTTCACCATGATCCAGGAGAAGACAGGCAACGATCCCCTGGAGGTCTTTGAGAAGGCCATGGAGAACATCATGCCCAGCCTCGAGTGCAAGACCCGCCGCGTGGGTGGCGCCAACTACCAGGTCCCCCTGGAAGTCAGCCCTGCCCGCCGCGAGACCCTGGGCCTGCGCTGGCTGACCACTTACAGCCGCAATCGTGGTGAAAAGACCATGAGCCAGCGTCTGGCCGCCGAGATCATGGACGCCGCCAACAACACCGGCGCCGCCGTGAAGAAGCGCGAGGATACCCATAAGATGGCCGAGGCCAACAAGGCTTTCGCTCATTTCCGCTATTGATCTGCTGGAGGTACATTGATGGCTACACCCAGAGAAGTTTCTCTTCAGATGACCAGAAACATCGGCATCATGGCTCACATCGATGCCGGTAAGACCACCACCACCGAGCGCATCCTCTACTACACCGGCATCACCCACAAGATCGGTGAGGTGCATGAGGGCGCAGCCACGATGGACTGGATGGTCCAGGAGCAGGAGCGCGGCATTACCATTACTTCGGCAGCCACCACCTGCTACTGGAGCCACAGCGAGACCCAGAAGGATCCCGTGGCCTACAAGAAGAACCGTCATCGTATCAACATCATCGACACCCCGGGCCACGTGGACTTCACCGTTGAGGTGCAGCGCTCTCTGCGCGTGCTGGACGGTTCCGTTACCGTTCTGGCTGCCAAGGGCGGCGTCGAGCCCCAGTCCGAGACGGTCTGGCGTCAGGCAGACGAGTACAAGGTCCCCCGCATGGTTTACGTCAACAAGATGGACACCATGGGCGCCGACTTCTTCAACTGCATCAAGATGCTGCATGACCGCCTGCACGCCAACGGCGTGGCGATCCAGCTGCCCATCGGCTGCGAGGATACCTTCAAGGGCATCATCGACCTGGTGGACATGAAGGCTGAGGTCTACTACGACGATATGGGCAACGACATGCGCGTCGAGGAGATCCCCGACGACATGAAGGAGCAGGCCGAGGAGTACCACAATATCCTGGTGGAGGCTGTCGCCGAGAACGACGAAGCCCTGATGGAAAAGTACCTGGAAGGCGAGGAGATCACCCGCGATGAGCTGAAGGCTGCCATCCGCAAGGAGACCATCGCCAACACCCTGGTGCCTGTGGTCTGCGGCTCTTCCTATAAGAACAAGGGCGTCCAGAAGCTGCTGGACGCGATCGTGGACTATATGCCCGCCCCCACCGATATCGAGGATATCAAGGGCATCAATCCTGAGACCGAGGAGCCCGAGACCCGTCCGTCTTCCGACGACGCACCCTTCGCCGCTCTGGCCTTCAAGATCGCTACCGACCCCTTCGTCGGCAAGCTGGCATACTTCCGCGTCTACTCCGGCAAGGTCGAGGCAGGCACCACCGTCTACAACTCGGTGAAGGACTGCCGCGAGCGCATGGGCCGTATCCTGCAGATGCACTCCAACCACCGCAAGGATATCGACTGCTGCTATGCAGGCGATATCGCGGCTGTTGTGGGCCTGAAGAACACCACCACCGGTGACACCCTGTGCGATGAGAACCATCCCATCATCCTGGAGTCGATGAAGTTCCCCGAGCCCGTCATCCGCGTGGCCATCGAGCCCAAGACCAAGGCCGGCAACGAGAAGATGGGCATTGCCCTGGCCAAGCTGGCTGAGGAAGATCCCACCTTCAAGACCTACACCGACGAGGAGACTGGTCAGACCATCATCGCCGGCATGGGCGAGCTGCACCTGGAGATCATCGTGGACCGCCTGCTGCGCGAGTTCAAGGTGGAAGCCAACGTGGGCGCACCCCAGGTCGCTTACCGTGAGACCATCCGCAAGGCTGCCAACCAGGAGACCAAGTACGCTCGTCAGTCCGGTGGTAAGGGCCAGTATGGTCACGTCAAGATCAAGATCGAGCCCAATGAGCCCGGCAAGGGTTACGAGTTCGTCAACGCCATCGTGGGCGGCGCTATCCCGAAGGAATACATCCCGGCTGTCGACAACGGTATCCAGGGTGCTATGAAGGCGGGCGTGCTGGCCGGTTATCCCGTGGTGGACGTCAAGGTCACCCTGTGGGATGGTTCGTACCACGAGGTCGACTCTTCCGAAATGGCTTTCTCCATCGCCGGTTCCATGGCCTTCAAGGAGGCTATGCGCAAGGCTGACCCCATCATCACCGAGCCTATCATGAAGGTGGCGGTCATCGTTCCCGACGAGTACCTGGGCGACGTCATCGGCGACCTGAATGCTCGCCGCGGCCAGATCCAGGGCATGGAGGCTATGGCCGGTACCCAGCGCGTCAACGCGATGGTGCCTCTGGCCCAGATGTTCGGCTACGCCACCGACCTGCGCAGCAAGACCCAGGGCCGTGGCCAGTATGTCATGGAGCCGTCTCACTACGAGCCGGTGCCCAAGAACATCGCCGACCAGATCATTGCAGGCCGTACCAAGCAGTAAGGGCTGCAAAATGGCTGAACTTTGTGTTCAGCAGCAAAATTTCTGGAAAATCTCTTGATTTTATAGGGATAATCTAGTAGAATAGCCTTGCAATGCAATCTTGCAGGCGCGAGGCTGTTATAACCAACAGAAACCGTTTTAAAGGGAGGATATTCCAATGGCTGAAAAGGCAAAATTTGACCGTTCCAAGCCGCATGTTAACATCGGCACCATCGGTCACGTTGACCACGGCAAGACCACTCTGACTGCCGCCATCACCAAGGTTCTGGCCCTGAAGGGTGACGCAGACTTCATGGACTACGCCAACATCGATAAGGCTCCCGAGGAGCGCGCTCGTGGTATCACGATCAACTCCGCTCACGTTGAGTACCAGACCGACAAGCGTCACTACGCTCACGTTGACTGCCCGGGCCATGCTGACTACGTCAAGAACATGATCACCGGTGCTGCTCAGATGGACGGCGCTATCCTGGTCGTGGCTGCTACCGATGGTCCCATGCCCCAGACCCGCGAGCACATCCTGCTGGCCCGTCAGGTCGGCGTGCCCTATATCGTTGTCTTCATGAACAAGTGCGACATGGTCGACGACGAGGAGCTGCTGGACCTGGTCGAGATGGAGATCCGTGAGCTGCTGAGCGAGTATGACTTCCCCGGCGACGACACCCCCATCATCCGTGGTTCTGCTCTGAAGGCTCTGGAGTCCACCTCCACCGATCCCAACGCACCCGAGTACGAGTGCATCAACGAGCTGATGAATGCGGTCGACGAGTACATCCCCACTCCCGACCGTCTGGCCGACAAGGACTTCCTGATGCCCGTTGAGGACGTCATGACCATTTCTGGCCGTGGCACCGTCGCTACCGGTCGTGTCGAGCGCGGCACCGCTAAGGTTGGCGATCAGATGGAGATCGTTGGCATCCGTCCCGAGCGTCTGTCCACCACCATCACCGGCCTGGAGATGTTCCGCAAGAGCCTGGATTACGCTCAGGCCGGCGACAACATCGGCGCCCTGCTGCGTGGCGTGGACCGTACCCAGATCGAGCGTGGCCAGGTTCTGGCTAAGCCCGGTTCCGTGCACCCCCACACTAAGTTCGAGGCTCAGGTCTACGTCCTGACCAAGGAAGAAGGCGGCCGTCACACCCCCTTCTTCTCCAACTATCGTCCTCAGTTCTACTTCCGCACCACCGACGTGACCGGCATCATCACTCTGCCCGAGGGCACCGAGATGTGCATGCCTGGCGATAACGTTGTCATGAGCGTTGAGCTGCTGACCGCTGTCGCTATGGAAGAGGGCCTGCGTTTCGCTATCCGTGAGGGTGGCCGTACCGTTGGTTCCGGCGTCGTCAGCAAGATCGTTGAGTGATCTGCTGCGGTCTGAGGGGATAAAACCCTAAGCCATCCGCCCCTTCCTGCCTTTTGGGCAGGGAGGGGCTTTTTGTTTTGGCGTGGGGAGAGAACTTTCCATAATTCGGTGAAAAGAGTCGATTTTCTTTTGGAAATATGGTATACTATTCGATAACGATACATTTTTCTGGAGAATGCAGGAGGAAACAGCATGCAGCATGAAACGGTGATCGTACTGGACTTTGGCGGCCAGTATAATCAGCTGATCGCGCGCCGGGTGCGTGAGAACAATGTTTACTGTGAGATCTATTCCTATAAGACCGACCTGTCGGTGATCCGTGCCAAAAACCCCAAGGGTATCATTTTTACAGGCGGCCCCAACAGCGTCTATCTGGAGGACTCGGCCAGCTGCGACCCCGAGATCTTTACCTGGGGCGTGCCCATCCTGGGCATCTGCTATGGCAGCCAGCTGATGACCCATCTGCTGGGCGGCAAGGTGAGCCGGGCCCCCGAGCGTGAATACGGCAAAACGGAGGTCTTTGTGGATACCTCCAGCAAGCTGTTCCAGGGCGTACACGATTCCACCATCTGCTGGATGAGTCACAACGATTACATCCAGCAGGCTCCCGACGGCTTCCAGGTGACTGCCCATACGGCCAACTGCCCGGTGGCTGCCATGGAGAACGCCGAAAAGGGCCTGTATGCGGTGCAATTCCATCCTGAGGTGCTGCACACCGCCGAAGGCAAGAAGATGCTGCGCAACTTTGTCTACAACGTCTGCGGCTGCACCGGCGACTGGAAGATGGATTCCTTTGTGGAGAGCAATGTCAAGGCCCTGCGGGAGCAGATCGGCGACGGCAAGGTGCTGTGCGCCCTGTCCGGCGGCGTGGATTCCTCGGTGCTGGCGGCCATGCTGGCTAAGGCAGTGGGCAAACAGCTGACCTGTGTCTTTGTGGACCACGGCCTGCTGCGCAAAAACGAGAAGGAGGAGGTCTGCGCGGTCTTTGGCCCCGGCAACCCCAACTTTGATATCAATTTTGTGTGCGTGGACGCCCGCGCCCGCTATTTTGGCAGGCTGGCCGGCGTCACCGAGCCTGAGCGCAAACGCAAGATCATTGGTGAGGAGTTCATCCGGGTCTTTGAGGAAGAGGCCAAAAAGATCGGCCATGTGGATTTCCTGGCCCAGGGCACCATTTATCCCGACGTGGTGGAGAGCGGCCTGGGCGGCGAGTCCACGGTCATCAAGAGCCACCACAATGTAGGCGGCTTGCCCGACCATGTGGACTTCAAGGCGCTGGTGGAGCCTCTGCGCAACCTCTTCAAGGACGAAGTGCGCCAGGCTGGCCGTGAGCTGGGCCTGCCGGAATATCTTGTCAGCCGTCAGCCCTTCCCCGGGCCCGGGCTGGCGATCCGCATCATTGGCGAAGTGACCCCCGAGAAGGTGGCCATCGTGCAGGATGCAGATGCCATCTGGCGTGAGGAGATCGCCAAAGCCGGCCTGGACAAAGAGATCAGCCAGTATTATGCGGCGCTGACCAATATGCACAGCGTAGGCGTGATGGGAGACGAGCGTACCTATGACTACGCCGTAGCCCTGCGGGCCGTGACCACCACCGACTTTATGACCGCCGAGAGCTACAACGTCCCCTGGGACGTGCTGGGCACGGTTACCAGCCGCATCGTCAATGAGGTCAAACACGTCAACCGCGTGTTCTATGACTGCACCGGCAAACCGCCTGCGACGATCGAGATGGAATAACTAAAATGTGCTTTTGAGGGCGTAAAAACCCGCATGAACACTCACTTTTTCCATCTGGAATTTCTATTTTGATAGCAGAATGATAGCACCCTTCAAATCCGCACTTGCTGGGTTTATCAGCAGGGAACGGGTGGCTTGCAGGTGTGTGAAGCATTCATCCAAGAGAAAAAGGTCTAACTGATTTTTGCGAATCAGTTAGACCTTTTTTGTTTAGTCTTCATTTTTGAGTGCGTCTGTCAGCAGATCGCTCAGTCCCTGAGACGGCCCGACCTTCTGTCGGAGAGAGGAGGTGTCAAAGTCAGGATAGTGGTACCGCCACTTGTCGTAGTCCTCCTTGGAGATCTCACCAGCTTCAAGTTTGGCAGCCTGCTCCCGCCAGCTGCACAACATCTCGTGGAGGTGGGCAGCGTCCTTGTTTTGGCGCACATCCACAGTGAGGCAGATCTCTCCATCCAGCTCGCGGACCTTAAGGCCATAGAGGTCTTCCAGGGTGAACAAGGTGTGCATCAGGCCGGTATAGGAGTCAATGTCAGGCACAGAAAGAGCCTGAGGGGAGACATCCAGCACCTCGGCCAGGGCCGCAGTCAGGTCAGCCTTGGGTGACCGGGAGCCATTTTCATACTGAGCCAGCCGGACATCAGCAGACTTTTCGGGAAAGCCAACGGTCATTCCGAGGTATTTCTGGGTCATTCCTCTTAACATGCGGAAAAAGCGGATGCGTTCACCTATTGCCATGAGAGTCATCTCCATTCGTCGGTTTGTTACAACCTGAGTGTAACATATATGTTTAAGATAGTCAAGAGAAAATGAAACAAAAAAGTTTAATATATCACATCTAGCCTCTTGACTTAAGCAAAATTGTATAGTATAATGATCATAAGCAAAAATGCTTAGTAAAACTGGACCTTGAAAACTGAATGAAGAACCACCAGACAACGACTTCTCTGTAAGAGCCAGATCGGGGAGAGGACGCCAGGACTTCCGCAAGGAACGAGCGAACCCGAACCCCGAAGAATCCGGGCAGTCCCCGGAGGAGGCGACGAGGACAGGGAAGAGAGACTCCCCACCAGCTACAGCCCGAGCGAGATCATAACCGTCGCAGGCGATAGGGTGAGAGGCTCCGTAAGTCAATCGGAGATTGAAAAATGAGTGCCGGCCCACTACCGGCAGCCTGGTGGAAGACAAACCGACCGAAGTAAACCAACAAAAAGCCTCTGGAGGGAAACCAGCGGCATCCAGAAAACAGGAGGAATCCAAATGAGCGAAGAAAAGATTTTTATGCGAGTGGAAGAGGTGGCGGAGACTTTGGGTATCTCCAAATCTCACGCCTATAAGATTGTCCACCAACTGAACAAAGAAATGGCCCAGATGGGATATATCACCGTCTCAGGCCGGGTCAACCGCAAGTATTTCATGAAGAAGCTGTGCTACAGCGAAAATGAAACAGGAGGGTAAGTATGGGAGCATTTAAAAATAAGAAAAACGGTACCTGGTATGTTCAGTTTCGGTACACCGACTGGAAAGGGGAACGTCAGCAAAAACTCAAGCGAGGATTTGCGACCAAGAGAGAAGCGCAGGAATGGGAACGTCAATTTTTAATGTCAAAACGAGCTGACATCAATATGACGTTCGAGCAGTTCGCGAAGCTTTATGAAAGAGATATTAAACCTAAATTAAAACTCAATACCTGGATCACAAAAGAGAGCATCATTCAGAAGAAAATTCTGCCCTATTTCGGCAAACGCAAGCTCTCGGAAATCACGGCCAGGGATATTATTTGCTGGCAGAATGAAATCCGCGAGCTGAAAGATTGGCATGGTAAACCGCTTTCGGCCACGTATTTAAAAACGGTTCACAATCAGCTCAGTGCGATTTTTAATCATGCCATCCGCTATTATGGGCTGCAGGTGAATCCGGCGCAGCGTGCCGGGAATATGGGGAAGGAAGAACGCAAAGAAATGCTGTTCTGGACCCGTGAAGAATATACCAAATTTTCAGATGCCATGATGGACAAACCGATGTCTTTCTATGCCTTTGAGATGCTGTACTGGTGTGGCATCCGCGAGGGTGAATTGCTGGCCTTGACACCCTCTGATTTTGATTTTCAGAAACGGACTGTTTCGATCACAAAGTCTTATCAAAGAATCCATGGACAAGACCTTATCACTACCCCCAAGACTCCTAAGAGTGTTCGTGTGGTCCAGATGCCGCAGTTCCTTTGTGACGAGATTCAGGACTACCTGAAACAGCTGTATGGAGTTGAATCGAATGATCGTATATTTCCGATTACCAAAAGCTACCTTCATCGAGAAATGGATCGCGGCTGTAAGCAGACTGGGGTAAAGAGAATACGGATTCATGACCTGCGGCACAGTCATATCAGTTTGCTGATTGATATGGGTTTTACAGCTTTGGCAATTGCGGACCGGGTAGGGCATGAAAGCGTTGACATCACGTATCGGTATGCACATCTGTTCCCGAACCGGCAGACTGAGATGGCAAATCAACTGGATCAGTTAAAAGACAAGGAAGGAGCATAAATATGTCACACAAAAACCGTGATGAATGCAACCGCTGGCGGAATAAAACCGTAGCATTTCGGGTGTCGCCGGAGGAGGATAGGCAGCTGGAAACCTATGTGAAATTGTCCGGGCTGACCAAGCAGGACTATATCACCCGCCGGCTGCTGGGAAGGGAGGTGATCGTCCAGGGAAATCCCCGGGTATTCAAGGCATTGCGGGAGCAGCTGGCGGCCGTTTTGGAGGAGCTTCAACGAATTGAAGCCGGAGCAAAAACAGACCATGAACTGCTGGAAGTAATCCAGATGATCACTGTCATTCTGGATGGAATGAAGGAGGAATCTGCCTATGGAAATTGACGCAAAAGAAAAGACTGCCCCTGGCTCATCTGTTGGCGCAGATGAGGGGCAGTCCAATCAAACCTTTACAGTAGAAAGTATACCAGTTTCGGATGAAAAAATCAATGAAACCGATGAAAAATCAAAGCTGAGTATGCGGGAGCGGGCACGTCTGCGGCAGAAGATGATGGCTCCGGAATATCTGCCCACTGTTACCTTGCAGACTCTGTTTGACACCGCTTATCAGAGCAAGCCTCCAGTCATCGAAGGGCTGCTGTATACGGGGACTTATCTCTTTGCTGGCGCTCCCAAGGTGGGCAAATCCTTCCTGGTGGCACAGATCGCTTATCATGTCAGCACTGGGCAGGATTTATGGGAGTATAAGGTCAATCCGGGAACAGTTTTGTACCTGGCTCTGGAAGATGATCACCGCAGACTACAGGAACGGATGTTCCGAATGTTCGGTGTAGAAGGGACCGACCGGCTTCACTTTGCCACCGATGCCAAGCAGCTGGGAAACGGCTTGGATGAACAGCTGGAGTATTTCATCAAGGAACATCCAGATACTCGGTTGGTCATCATTGACACCTTGCAGAAAGTCCGGGAAGCGGCAGGAGACGGCTACAGCTACTCAGAGGACTACCAGATCATCGGGAGCCTCAAACAGTTCGCGGACAAGCATGGCATCTGCCTGCTGATTGTCCATCATACCCGGAAAACCCCGGCAGGGGATAAGTTTGATATGATTTCCGGCACCACGGGTCTGCTGGGCTGTGCAGACGGTGCCTTTGTTCTCCAAAAGGAGAAGCGGACCAACGGGACAGCAATGCTGGATGTGGTTGGTCGAGATCAGCCGGACCAGCGAGTTTACCTGGTGCGGGATGAAGAACGGCTACTCTGGGAGTTTGACCACGCAGAGAAAGAGCTCTGGAAGGAGCCCCCAGACCCGCTTCTGGAAAAGGTGGCGGCTCTGCTCACGGCAGAGGCTCCCACCTGGCAGGGAAGTGCCACTGAACTGATTGCGGCCCTGGGGCTGGAACTCCAGGCCAACGCCCTGACCAAACGGCTGAATGTCCGGGCATCCAAGCTGTTCAATGACTTTAATATCCGATATGAAAATACCCATGGCCGGAACGGCAGCCGGATCAGTTTGGCACTGGCAGCCGCCCAGACGTGACGATGGTGACGGTTGTGACGATGCCTGAAAGGGGTGTATAAAGTACCGTCACCATCGTCACAACCGTCACAGATTGCAAAATGAGCACACCGTGGGGAGGCGAGTCTGCGCAGGGCTGATGGCCCTGACTGGTCTGCGGGATTCCTTATTTGACCGCAGACCAGAGCGGCTCCCGCAGGAGCCGCAATCCCCCTCGGAGAGCCCACGGCACTTTGCAGCCTCAGGCTGAAAGTGTCATAGTGGGTTATTACACTTCCGCAGAAGTGCATCTCCCGAGCCTCCCCGTATCTGCCGCCCAGTGGGCGAGAAAGGAGCGCTATGGCAAGAGGCGACGGTATCGACCGTACCAGCGCGAGGAATATGAGATTGACCACACAGAAATTGAAAAATGCCCAGCAGCACAACGAGCGCGAGAAGGACTCCTACGTTAACCCGGATATTGTCCCGGAACGCTCCCACCTAAACGCCCATTTCAAGAAGCCGGATGGCAGCTATTTAGAGCAGTTTGAGCGAATGGAGGCAGCCGGCGTCATCTCCACCCGCGGCCTCAAGGAGGATGCCTTCCGGTATGGAGAGCTAGTCTTTGACGTGAACTCTGCTTACTTCTTCAACCGGGGCGGGTATGAGTTCGCCAAAGAATTTTACGAGGCTGCCTACCAGGCAGCTATCAAGATTGTGGGCGGGGAGCAGTATATCCTGTCCGCGGTCATGCATGCCGATGAACGCAACCGGGCCATGTCGGATGCCCTGGGTCAGGATGTCTACCACTACCACCTCCATGTGGTGTATGTCCCGGTGGTAGAAAAGCAAATCCTTTGGACCAAACGCTGCAAAGATAAGTCCCTGGTGGGAAAGGTGAAGGAGACCATCATGCAGGTCAGTATGAGCAAGAAGTGGGCTTCCAAACCTATCCTGGACGAAACCACTGGTGAGCCATTGAGGACCGAGAAGGGAAAACCAATCCTCAAGAAATCCTACAGCGTCCTCCAGGATGACTTCTTCCGGTATATGCAGGAAGCGGGGTATACCGATATTGAACGAGGAGAACGTGACAGCTCGGAGGAGCATTTGACCGTGACCCAGTTTAAGGTTCAGAAGGAGCAGGAAAGGCTGGCAGCCCTGACCGAGCAGACCCAGCAGAAAGAGCAGCAGGCAGCCTCTCTGGAAAAGAAGCTGGAGAAGGTCCAGAGGCAGCAGGTGGAGATCCAGAAATTAGAACAGATCGAAGCCCGGCCCGTTCCGTTTTCCTCCAAGGTAATTCTGGAGCGCTCGGAATATGAAGCCATTTCAGCCGCTGCCAAGAAGTACTGTACCCAGGAGCATAAAGCGGTTGGCTTCAAGAAAGCTTTGGATGCCGCCAATAAGCTGATCGGGGAACTGAAGACCAAAGTGGCTGCTTTGAATGCGGAATTACAGGAGTATAAATCAGTCCGGCGCCAGCTGAGCACAGTAGGCCTTGAACAGGAAAATGTAGCCCTGAAAAAGAAGCTCCAGAGCTATGAAACAGAGATTGAAAGGAACAAACTCTGGCATCTTTTTGAACGCCCAAAGGCCAAGCCCCAGAAGGAGAAAATCTAAAGAACAGTACCGTATGAAATGATAAACCGCCTGTATCCGTACAGCTGATGCACGGGTGCAGGCGGGCTTTTTTGTTTTACTGGAGTTCCTGATCCAGATCCCGGAACAGGTCGGAATCAAAGAACTGCTCGATGGTAATTCCCAGGCCATCGCAAAGCTTTTTGATGGTGGAAATGGTGGCGCTCCGATTGCGGCCACTGACGATGTTGTTCACGGTGGACTGGGTGACACCGCTCATGGTGCTCAGCTTGTTGATGGAAATGTTTTTCTCCCGGCATAGCTCCAGAATCCGATCTTTGACAGCTTCACCGATACACAAGGGAGATCACCTGATTACATCTTTTCAATTAGGGCAAACACCACAGCCTGCTGCTCCTCGGTCAACCTGGCCCAGGATTCCAAAAGCTTTTTCTGCGAATCTGTTAAAGCAACGGGATCATCTTGCTCGGCAAACAGCTGGGAAAGAGTGATTCCAAAAGCAGTACAAATCTTTTCCAGGGAGGGGATGGTGGGAATCATATTTTTCCGATACCAGGAAGAAATAGTGGACTGTGGGAGACCGGAACGCTCTGCAAGCTGGTATTCGGTCCAGCCTCGTTCTTCTCGATATGCGGTGATAACAGAAAGAATGTCCTTCACCTGAGTCACCCCTTTGATTGTGTTTTTCGTAAATTATACTTTTACAATTCGTTGCAAGTTAATCATTTATATCGTATAATTTTAACGAGTTACGCAACTATGAAGGGAGGGCAGACTATGAAGAAGACCTGCTTTTTCATTGGCCATAGAGATGCCCCGGATACCATTTACCCGGCATTGTTGGCTGAAGTGGAGCGCCATATCACAGAACTTGGGGTGGGGGAGTTCATTGTAGGGCACTATGGCAGGTTTGACAGCCTTGCTGCCAGGGCAGTGAAGGAGTCGAAGGTTCGGTACCCGGAAATGGAGCTGACCCTGTTGCTTCCTTATCATCCAGCAAAGAGGCCTATCCAGAGGCCGGAGGGCTTTGACAGCTTGTTCTACCCTCCTGGAATGGAAAAAGTACCCTATAGGGCAGCCATCGTGGCGGCAAACCGCTACGTTGTGGATCATGTGGACTATCTGATTGCCTATGCCTGGCAGCCGGGGAGCAATGCCAGAGCACTGGTGGAGTATGCAAAGAGAAGAAAAAACAATAATCAATTGAAAATAGCGATTCTAGGAACAACAATCTGTGAATACACGTAGATTTTATGCAACTCACGATTTAATGAGATTATCTTGATGATATGTGGACAATATGGTATAATATAAAACAAATCAACAATGAAATGGAGAATGGAGAATGCCAGTCAGTTATGATAAGCTATGGAAGATGCTGATTGATAAAAAGATGAATCGAACCGAGTTAAAAGATGCTGCAGGCATTAGTTTCAATGTGCTGGCCAAAATGAGCAAGAATGAATATGTATCGATGGAGAGTCTTCATCGAATTTGCCAAACTTTATCGTGTGATATCGGGGAAATTGTAGAATTTGTAGAAGAATAAAATCTGAATAGATATTCGAAAAAAGAACGGTTAGGAGATAAAATATATGCAGCGCCCCTTAACTTGTGTCGAAATATGTGCAGGAGCTGGAGGACAGGCTTTGGGTCTTGCCATGGCTGGTTTTACTCACGTGGCATTAGTAGAATACGAAACGGATTACTGTAAAGTTTTAAAAGAAAACCGGCCGGAGTGGAATGTTATCTGTGCAGATGTACACAATTTTGATGGTCGTCCTTATCATGGAGTAGATTTATTTGCTGGTGGAGTCCCTTGCCCTCCTTTCTCGGTGGCAGGCAAACAGTTGGGAAAAGATGATGATAGAGATTTGTTCCCAGAAGCAATTCGTCTGATAAAAGAGATTCAACCTCGTGCGGTTATGCTTGAAAATGTTAGAGGCTTTTTAGACTCAGGATTTGATGAGTACCGCATGCACATTTTAAACTCTATACGGAACTTGGGGTATAAAACGCAAATTAAATTGCTCAACGCATCGAATTTTGGAGTTCCGCAACTTCGTCCCAGAGTAATTATTATTGGAATTCGCAATGATCAGACCGGAGTGTTTTCTTATCCGAATGAAGACCCGAACAGTGCACCTACTGTTGGAAAAACATTGTATGATTTAATGTCGGAAAATGGTTGGGTAGGTGCGAAAGATTGGGCAGCTAAGGCCAATAGAATTGCCCCAACATTGGTGGGCGGATCAAAAAAACACGGTGGTCCAGACCTAGGCCCAACGAGAGCGCGTAATGCGTGGGCGGAACTTGGCGTTGATGGTAAGGGAATTGCAAATGAGGCACCGGCACGGGATTTTGAAGGAATGCCCCGGCTTACGAGCCGTATGATGGCAAGAATCCAAGGGTTCCCAGATACCTGGACGTTTGGAAAAAGAAAAACGGTGGCATGCCGGATGATAGGAAATGCATTTCCTCCTCCTGTAGCGAAAGCAGTAGGTGAAAAGATTAAGGAGTGTCTTGAGCATGGAAGCGTTGATAGCGAATGCGAGGTTTCACTTTCACGAACGGTTATTTGAAACAAATACTCTCACATTGACTTCGGCTGGTATAGCTTCGAATGCAGATACTAGTAGTCGAGGCTCAAAAGCCATTTCCAGGAAAATTATCGATATTTTAGTTGATGAACATCATCATGCTGTGAATACGGTAGATAAGATTTCTGGGCAAACGCTGGGCAAGCAGTTCGAAATTCTTACAATGGATTTTCTGCGTGAGACTTTTCCACATCTTCAGAATTTACGGCCAGGGTGTTGGACTATCCTACAGCTTGGAAATAACAATAAACTAAAGACAAGTGATTTTGCTCAATATGAGCATCTTGCGTATTTAAACGCACTTACTACACAGAATGCGCAGTTGGCAGCTGCTCTGGGAAACGATTATTTAGTGGCACCAGATGTAGTGGTCTATCGTGATTTATATGAAGATGATGAAATCAACGCTGTCCAGTGTATCGTTGATGAAGATGTCAGCAAAATGGCAGATATTCGAAAAGCTAATGGTGGTAAACCTATACTACACGCAAGTGTATCAGCCAAATTTACAATGAGAAGTGATCGGGCACAGAACAGCCGTACTGAGGCACTGAATTTAATTCGAAACAGGAAGGGACATCTGCCTCATATCGTTGTAGTTACGGCGGAACCTATGCCGAACCGTCTGGCATCACTGGCGTTGGGAACAGGCGATATTGATTGTGTATACCACTTTGCTCTTTATGAGCTAATTCGTGCGGTCAACGAAGTTGGCTCAGAAGATGCGGTTGAAACATTGGAAACACTAGTGAAGGGTAAGCGGCTAAAGGATATTTCAGATTTGCCGCTGGATTTAACTGTATAATGGCAGATACAATATCTTCAGATCGTAGAAGTGAAATAATGTCTCACATCAAAAGTAAAGACACTAGTATTGAAATGATGGTGCGTCGGCGACTTTTTGCCATGGGATACAGGTATCGAGTCAATTATAAGGCGCTGCCGGGCAAACCTGATATTGTCTTTACCAGGAAAAAAGTGGCTATTTTCATTCATGGGTGCTACTGGCATGGGCATAATTGCGGAAGTAGGTATGCCCATGTCAGTAAATCAAATAAAGCTTACTGGATGCCTAAAATTCAACGTACACAGCAACGAGATCAAGAACATATTACAAAACTCAAATCTCTCGGTTGGAATGTTGTTGTAATTTGGGAATGTCAAATACGAGACCATTTTGATCAGACAATCGATGAACTTGTAGATTTTATGAGAAAAAATGCGTCATAAATGGTGATACAATGAAGAAGGCTTTTATCATTCTGGGAAATGGATTTACTATTGACTTTTTACATTATTATAATAAATTTGACAATACCGTTGCAGAAAAAATTGATGTTAGAAATTTATTCCGTTTAGGTGACAAAATTAATTCACCTTGGGATAGCAAACCGGGGTTCCTTTCTTATAAACACTGTCCGAATTTATGGACTTTAGGGGCTAGAGCAAGTAGTACAGCTGAAGAAAGTACGGCTTTAATTGAAGAAATAATTGCCTGCGCGAATATGTTTTTTGATTTTGTAAATGACCCAAAACAAAAAGCTAAACGTTTGAAATTGACGACGTCCGGGGTTTCCTCGCTACATCTAAGGGCATATTGCGAATTGATTGTATATCTGCAGCATTTATTTTCGTGCTATAATTCTGTGATCTCAGAAACTAAACTAGAAGGCTTTCTGAATAGCGATAGTGAGTGGGGATGGCTCAAATTTTTTAAGCATATACAGGATGATAAATATGATAAAATTGTGTTTGTAACATATAATTATGATATATGGCTGGAACGCATTCTGAAAATATTAAATGTTGATTTCTGCATTAGTGGGTTTGAAGAGTTGAATGGGAAAAAGGTTGAAATCGTTAAACCACACGGCTCAATTAGTTTTGTTCCCAAGGATTATGTTGGTAGCTCGTATGCTATAAATTACAACTTTGATTATAATGGTATTCCTATTGAGAATCTTGAATTGAGGTATGATGAGCTTGATAAATATGATAAAGGTGCCATTATACCGCCAGCAGGTGATTCAGCTCGATTACAATCATCAGTTCCTTGGTCAGAGAAGCTACGCCAACGGGCAACAAATCTGGCGACAGAAATTGAAGAAAATGACGAAATTGTTTTATGCGGTATGTCGTATTGGTATGTTGACCGAAGAGAAATTGATGAGCTTTTGATTGATTTAAATCAGAATGCAAATTTTACATTTATTAATCCACAGCCACCGAGAGATTTAAATGCCGTTTTAACAAGTATTTTCTCAAAATATGTACAACAGAGTTCATCTTCTGAAATTGGAGGCATTTTGAATGACTAAGTTTTTTGAGAGGAATTCAACCAAACTTACAATATCTGAATTTTATGATAATTATAAATTGGGAAAATACAACTTTGAGGCACCATATCAAAGAAAAAGCAATGTCTGGTCAGATGATAAAAAATCTTTTTTGATTGATTCCATCTTGAAAAATTATCCAATGCCAGCTATTTTTATGAGACCGATAGTAGATGATGATGGAAAAACACAGTATGACGTTGTTGATGGAAAACAAAGATTACAAGCGATTATTAGTTTTATCGAAGGAAAAACTGCGCTTACCAGCTATTTTGCTGAAGATAGTTTTATTGGCGAAGATAATCGAGACATGGCTGATAAGATTGCAGGAAAAACATTTTTAGAGATAAGAGACAATGGTGCGTCAGATTATGTTAAGCAATTTTGGACATATACTTTACAAATTGAGTATCTCTACGATGATAATACTGACCTGATTTCTTCGGTATTTGATAGATTGAATAGAAATGGTGAACCACTTAATCCTCAAGAGTTGAGAAAAGCCAAATATGCTAGTACGCCAATTATAGAAGTTGTTGAAAATCTGGCTGAAAATGAATTTTTAAAAGATAAACTTGATAGATTGAAAATTGAAAGAATGGAGGATGAAGAGTTTGTATCAGAGTTGCTTTTTTTAATTCTGGACGGAAAGGCGTTGGATTCCTCTCCCGATGTATTAGACGATAAGTATAATCAGTATAAAAATGATACTGAGACACTAAATAATGGACAAAAACAATTTGAACATATTATTGATTTTATAAAACAATTGTCTATTGATTATACACGTTATAAACGATTGTTTTGGACGACTCATTTATACACGCTTTTCTCGGTTGCATGGTATTGCGTTAAAAAAGGAGTATCGGCAAATCAAATTTCCAAGCCACTAAATGAATTCTATGCCAAGTATTTTTCTAAAGGTACACACTATGAGGGTGCATTAAAAGAATATAAAGATGCATGTTCTAGCCGAACTCGTTCGGCGGTTCAAAAGAATCATCGAATGGAAGCAGTTTTAAAGTATTGTGACGTTTTATAGTATTTTTGAATATTAAGAAGAATTATAACGGTATATAGTCATGTCTCTTGCGCTATGGAAATAAGAAAAGATATCCCCGGTATACCTCGAAACGGGGTATACCGGGGAAATACAACTGCTTGTCTTTATTTGATTCTTTTACGCAAACAACTCCGGCGCCACATCCTCAAGCGAGAATCCAGGAATCTGATGCGCTTCCTTGTAAAGTCCGTCCTGATCCAGAAATTCAACCTTGGCAAAGTCGGCCAGAGGAATCTCCGATTCACAGATGTACCAGTTTGCGTGATCGGATGCTGACTGCTTGAGTGCAGCCATCGCAAAGCGGTCAGCGTGGTATTTGTCGCAGAAATCACGCCACCGGAGGTATCTCCAGAATCGTCCGTCCGTCTTGATGTTGATCCGGCACATCAGCTTGTCATCGGACAGGCCAGTATTTTGAGCTGTTACCTGGTCGTTGGCGGTGAGCCATACAACCGGATGGTGGTCCTTGTACTTGTCCACCGCCTGCATCCCGATTTCCTGTTCCCGGAAGTAGATGGGCTCGTAATGGAATGTGTCGGGATCAAATTTCAGATTGGAAGGAGTCAGGGCAAGCTTGCCGGACTCGAGAATGATCCGATATTTTACGAGACTGGTAAAGTGGTACAGGTTGTCCGGTAGTTTGCTCTTTTTTCTCATTGATTTATCCTCCTTTGTTCTGAGATCCGTTGTGAGTGGCATTTGCCTAGCTTCATTATAATATAAGGGAGGGAAAGAAATAAAGAAAAATATGTCGACAAATTATATTTTTTGATAAGCGGTAGAAGATGAAGAAAAAACGCGCATTCTCTGGAAAATCTCTCCAGCATCTGTTATACTATATATAGACTATTTGTTCGACACCTTGGAAAGTTACCCTGATAGCATAGGGCAGATAGTTTTTTGATAGCAAAGATTGGCTTAGACCAAGTAAATTGGATAATCTGCATCAATAGAAATAATTCCAAGTAAATCTCCTAAGCAAAAAAGCTTAGAACTCTTTGTAACTCGGCGAGATGGAGTGAATTCAAAAAGCAAAAATCAAACGAATTGGTGCTTTATTTTTGCTGAAATCTCCGCTGTGGCAACGGTTTGGCAACACTTTTTATGATTCTAAAAAAGAGAGCTACCGGATCTGTATGGATCGGGTAACTCTCTTTTTGCTTTATCCTTTTTTATTTTTCAAAGGTCAAAGAATCTTTACTTGAAGCCATAACGCACCTGTTTTCAATGTAACCGCCCCATAATCCCCCGTCTAGCAAAGCGGCGGAAGAAGTGAGAGAATAAGAAAAAGAGACAAATGAGATCAGAGGTCTCAGAAGTCTAAGAAGTGCCGGAAGTCTCAAAAATCTCAGGAGTCTCATAAGTCTCACAACGGGAGCGGAAAAATGGGAAACGAATATGAGAACTTGAAAAAGCAGAGATACCTGCAGTTTGTGCAGCAATGCGCCCGGAGTGGAAAAAGCAAACGGGAATGGTGCAGGGAGAACGGTGTCAAATATTCGACCTTCATGCGTTGGCAAAGGCAGCTTCGGGAAGAACTGGCCGGGGAAATTCTGGCAGCGCAGGAGATCGTACCGGTACAGGTGGAACTTCCGGAACAGGTTTCGCGGCAGAGTGCAGAAACACTTCCTGCGAATTCTGCATCTGCGGTTTGTGGAGAAGGGATCGAGATCAGCACCGGGAGCATCCATATCCATCTGCCAAAGGATACGCCGGCAAGCTATCTGGCCAGCCTGGTGAAAGGACTGGTCTGAGATGTTGGGAGACATCCGGCAGGCAAAGAGCGTCTACATCGTCTGCGGGTATACAGATATGCGGAAAGGACTGAATAGTCTAGTCCCCTTCATCCAGCAACATTTCAAGCTGGACCCATATGCCAGCAGTTTATTCCTGTTCTGCGGCAAGCGCTGCGACCGGCTGAAAGCATTGCTGTGGGAACCGGACGGATTTGTTCTGCTGTACAAAAGACTGGACAACGGCCGGTACCAGTGGCCGCGGAATGCGCAGGAGGTCAGGCAGCTGACCTGGGAGCAGTTCACCTGGCTCATGCAGGGATTGAGCATCGAGCAGCCCAAAGCAATAAAACCCGGCAAACCAAAAGCCCTGGTCTGACTTTCCACACAGCAGTCCATTTTTGCGGAATATTCTGACTAAAGAACGCCTGTTTTCCACAGGAAAAATTTACACCTGCAAAGGCCCTGAAAAGAGCTGGTTTTGTAGCTTTTTTCGGGGCCGTGCTGTATAATGGGAACAAGAAACAAGGGAGTGGAGGAAGACAGAAATGACAGGGTTTGACACAAGCAGGCTTTCACCGGAAGTTGCCGCCTACATCCGCTCCCTTGAGACCAGAGTAGAAAAAATAGAGGCGTTGGAAACAGAGGTTGCAGCATTGCGGGAAGAGAACCAGCAGCAGAAGAACCAGCTGCTGAAAATGCAGTCTCTGAATGAGCAGCTGGTGAATCTGCGCAGGCGGACATTTGGGCGGTCCAGCGAGAAGGTCCAATACGTAGACGGAGAGCAGCTGGATTTCTTCAATGAGGCAGAGACTTGCAGCGACGCCGGCGCACCGGAACCTGGAAAAACGACACCGGTCAAGGCGCACACCCGTAAAGAAAAACGTACCAAAGCCGAGCTGACCGAGGGACTGGAGCATAAGAAGGTGCTCTGCGAGCTTCCGGAAGACCAGCAGCTCTGCGCCAGATGCGGCAATAAGATGGTGAGGATCGGGGAGAAATACCTGCGTTCCGAACTCATTATTATTCCGGCTCAGGTGTCGGTAGTGGACTACTATGCGGCAAGCTATAAGTGTGTCCATTGCGAACAGGAAACGGGAGAGAGCTACATTCTGCAGGCCCAGGCTCCTGTGCCGGTCATGAAAAAGAGCATGGCGGCTCCTTCCACCGTGGCATATGTCATGCAGGAAAAATTCGAGAAAGGCGTTCCGCTCTACCGGCAGGAGCAATATTGGAAAGGCCAGGGTGTGGAGCTGCGGCGCAGCACCATGGCCAACTGGATCATCCGAAGTTCCAGATGGTTTATACCGCTGTGGAACCTGCTGCGCAAAGAGATGCTGCAGCAGAGCATTGTAAACGCCGACGAAACCAGATGTCACGTCCTCAAGGAAGATGGGCGTGAATCCAAACAGATGTCCCAGATGTGGGTCTACTGTTCGCCGGAAAAGAAGATCGCACTGTACCAGTACCATCCGAGCCGTAAAGGGCAGGTAGCCAAAGAGATGTTAGGAGATTTCTCCGGCTACCTGCAGACCGACGGCTATTCAGGTTACCATTGTCTGGACCGTGTGACCCATGTGGGCTGCTGGGCCCATGCCCGGCGCAAATGGGTAGACTGTTTTGTGGATGGCAAACCCGTAGCTGGCAGCAAGTCTGAAACTGCGTTCCAGCTTATTGAGCAGATGTTCCAGCTGGAACAAACCTGGGAAGACACAGCGCCGGAAGAGCGCCGCAGGCTCCGCAGCGAAAAACTCAAGCCAATACTGGACCGGTATTGGGAATATCTGGCCAGCTTTGAAGCGGCAGAGGGAACAGCTCTTTACAAGGCTCAAAACTACTCGCTGAATCAAAAGCAGGCTCTGGATGCAGTGCTCCTGGACGGCCGGCTGGAGCTGACCAATAACCTTGCAGAGCGGACGGTCAAGCCCTTTGTCATGGCACGCAGGAATTTTCTGTTCTGCGATACCGCCAAAGGTGCGGATGCCAGTGCCCTATGTTTCAGCGTGATCGAGACCGCAAAACGCAACGGTCTTGACCCGTTCGGCTATCTCATGTTTCTATTGCAGGAATTGCCCAAACTGGGCCCTGACCCTGCGGAAAAACAGCTTCTGCCTCTATTGCCCTGGTCGCCAGACTTGCCAGGCTATTGTAAAATCAAGCAATGAGAACTTCCGGGCTCCTGAAAGGGAGCTCTTTTTATATGCCATCTGTACATTTCAACGCATTGAAACGGATTTTTACGTAAAAACAATCTGCGGACATTTTTAATTTATGATGATATCGGGTTCCTTGCTTTGGATGTTGCAAAGGAGGCGCGTATCATTGAATTTGAAAAATGTCCTGTTCGATCTTTTGCGGCCCTTTGGCATCACCAACAACTACACGGGCTGTTCGCAGCTGATCCGGGCGATCGAAATCGTCCTCGAAAAGCCGGATGGTATCCAGGCTGTTCACAAGCAGATCTACGCTGTGATCGCAAAAGAATACGATCTGCAGCCCAGGTCTGTCGAAAGCAATATCCGGACGCTGTCCGACATTGCATGGAAAAACGATCCTGCCAGACTGGTACAAATTGCAGGATACCCACTGGACAATCGCTCGTCTGCTGTGCTGTTCATAGAGATCTTTTCCAACTACATACAGAGAAACTACCTGGAAGAAAGAATCCTCACTTGACCTGTATAACCAAAATCGTTTAACAACATCCCTGGAACCCCGAGCTGCCGCACTTGACACGGCAGCTCTTTTTGTGTCTAAAAGGATTAGAAAGTGCTGCTCTTATACTGATGGGATCTGCTGAGACGGGG
>NZ_NFLM01000008.1 GCF_002160915.1 Faecalibacterium sp. An121 | reverse complement strand
TCCTCCATGGTGCCCAGTTCGGGCTGGATGGTGCGGAAATCCGCCACGGCATAGCCGCCGTCGCTTTTGCCCCGGGGGCTGGCCAGCAGAGGCATCAGGTGCAGGTAATTGACCCCGCATTCCTGGATGTAATCGAGATGGCTTTCCACCCCCCGCAGGGTGCCGCCGAAGTTGTGCACATACAGCATCATCCCCAGCAGATCGTTCCGCTTGTACCAGTCCGGATCGGCCTCCCGGGCGGCGTCCCGGGCTTTCAGGGCGGCGGCGCGGGTTTCGGCATAGCCGTGCATCTGGCTGCACAGCGCATCGAACATCGGGCCGTTGTCGTACAGTTCCATGTACAGCCAGCGCAGCTCGTCGCGATGGCGGGCCAGGCGCTGCTGGAACAGGGCTTCTTCCTGCTGGGTCATAGGGATTCCGTCCTTTCGATCATGATCTGCACGGCGGGGAAATCGCCCTGCAGGATGGGCAGAGTCAGCCCGGCATGGCAGAGGGCCGCGCCGGTGTAGACACGCTCGGTGAGGGATTCGTGATAAAGGGCCTGGGGGTCCAGCCCGCGCAGCCGGACATGGATGGGCCAGGGGTTGGCCTGGGGGTCGATGACCACCACGCTCACCGCCGCCCGGCTCCGGTCGGGGGCTGTAAACTGCCATGCCGTGAAGCAGGTGTCGGTGACGGCGTCGGTCAGGCGCTCGCACCGGCCCTCCAGCAGCAGGGGCTGCAGCTGCTTGTATTGGGCGATCTGGACTTTGACCATCTCTTTTTCAGCGTCGGTCAGCTTCTGCAGATCCAGCTCGTAGCCAAAGGTCCCGGCCATGGCCACCACTGCCCGGGTGGAAAGCGGAGTGCTGCGTCCGGTCTGGTGGTTGGGCGAAGCCGAGACATGGCTGCCCATCGTGCAGGGCGGATACCCGAAGGAGGTCCCGTACTGGATCTTGATTCGGTGGATGGCGTCGGTGTCATCGCTGCACCAGATCTGGGGACAGTAGCAGAGCATCCCGGCATCGAACCGGCCGCCGCCCCCGGCGCAGCCCTCAAACAGAACCTGGGGGAAATCCCGGGTCAGTCGGTCCAGCAGGCTGTACAGCCCCAGCATATAGCGGTAGGCTGCTTCGCCCTGCCGCTCAGGGGGCAGAACCCGGCTGTAAACGTCGGTCAGATTGCGGTTCATGTCCCATTTGATGTAGGCGATGTCATGCTCGGCCAGCAGACGGTGAAACAGACTGTAAAGGTAGTCTACCACTTCAGGCCGGCCCAAGTCAAGGACCAGCTGACTGCGGCCGGTGGCCGGCGCCCGGCCCGGGATGGTCAGGGCCCAGTCGGGATGGGCGGCGTAGAGAGCGGTGTTGGTGCAGACCATCTCAGGCTCGATCCACAGGCCGAACAGCAGCCCCATCTCCCGCACCCGGCCGATCAGCTGGTCGAAGGTGCAGCCCAGCTTTTTCTCGTTGAACTGCCAGTCTCCCAGGCCGCTGGAATCGTCGCTGCGCTCCCCGAACCAGCCGTCGTCCAGCACCAGCATCTCCACCCCCAGGTCCCGGGCCTGGCGGGCGATATCCCAGATGCGCTGGGCGTCGAAGTCCATGTAGGTGGCCTCCCAGTTGTTGATGAGGACGGGCCGGGGCTTGTCCCGCCAGGGGCTGCGGATGATGTGGCGCTGCAAGAAGCGGTGGTACCGGGCCGACAGTTCGCTCAGGCCCTGATCGCTGTAGCAGAACAGCACCTCCGGTGCGGCAAACTGGCCGCCCGGCTCCAGGGTCCAGCTGAAGTCGTCGTCGCTGACCCCCGCTACCAGGCGGGTGGACTGCATCTGACTGACTTCGCATTCGATCTTGAAATTGCCTGACCACACCAGCATGGCCCCCAGGCATTCGCCCGCTTCCTCGGTGGTGTGGGGGGCGGCCAGGATGGCAAAGGGGTTGTGCTGGTGGCTGGAGGCTCCCCGGGCCGAGCGCAGGGTCTGGATGTTGTGGCTCAGGGGGACCCGCTCGGGCTGGCGCTCCATGCAGTGGCGGCCGTGGAAATGGATCAGCTCCCACGGACCGAAGGGCAGGTCCAGGCAGGCCGAGGCGGCCTTGTCCAGCCGGATGGGACCATTGCCCTCGTTTTCCAGCAGGGCGGCCCGGGTGATGACGTCGGCCTGGGCAAAGACGCCGTACAGCAGGGTGACGGTCAGGCCGTGGACGGCGTCCCGCAGTTTGAGGCGGAGGGTCTCGCAGGTGTCATCCTCCGCACAGGCGGCGGGCAGGCCGGGCAGGGTGTATTTACCGGGAACGGCCTCGGCCGAAACAAAACGGAGGTCCGCGGCCCGGCTGCCGTCGGGGCCGGCCAGGCGCAGACAGCCGATCCGGTAATCCCCTACGCCGCTGCCGGTGTATTCCTGACAGAGGGTGTCCAGGGAATAATCCCGCTGCCGGTCCATCCCGGCGGGCTGGGGAGAGAAGCCGCAGTCGGAATAAAACTCCAGGCCGCGCAGGTCGCTGCCGCCGATGGCGGGGCCATAATACAAGTGATGGACCACACCCTGGCCGTCGGCCCACATCTGATAACTGGTGTGGAGGGTGTGGAGGGTGATCAGTCCGGTTTCATGGTCGATGCGGATACTCATGACAGTATCCTCCTTACTTTACAAGATAAGCCGGAAAAGGGCGCCCAGCCATAGGGTGGACCGGGCGCCTTTTTCGGCGTGTGGCGCGGATGATATCAAAGGGGAATGCAAAAGCCTGGGATCATTTGCCGCCGGTCATGGCGATGCCCTGGATGAACTGCTTCTGGAAGATCAGGTACAGGATCACCATGGGGATCATGGCCAGCAGGCTGCCCGCCATCAGGACGGGGAAGTTGGTGGTGAACTGGCCGTTCAGGGTGGACAGGCCGGCGGAAAGGGTCATCATGTTCAGATCGGTGTTGCAGATCAGGGGCCACATCAGGTCCGAGTAGGCAAACACCGCAGTGAAGATGGCCAGAGCGGCCATGCTGGAGCCGGTCAGGGGCAGCATGACTTTGTAAAAAGCCTGCCATTTGTTGCAGCCGTCCAGATAGGCGGCCTCGGCGATCTCATTGGGGATGGCCAGGTACGCCTGCCGCAAAAAGAAGGTGCCGAAGGCAGAGACCAGGCCGGGGAACACCAGCGCAAAGATGGAGTTGGTCATGCCCACCTTGGCCAGCATCAGGTACTGGGGCGTGATGAAGATCTGGCTGGGCAGCATCATCTGGATCAGGATGATGGAGAACAGCAGATTTTTGCAGGGAAAGTGCAGTTTGGCGAAGGCGTAGCCCGCCATCGAGCTGAACACCACGGCGCACAGCACCCGCAGCAGGATCAGCAGGGCAGTGTTGATGTACAGGTTGACAAAGGGCAGACTTTCCAGCGCGGTGACAAAGTTGTCGAAATTCCACTGGCTGGGCAGGATCTGGGGCGGAATGGCCATCGACTCGGCCTGGGTCTTGAAGCAGGTCAGCACCATCCACACAAAGGGGAAGATCATGATGATGCTGCCGAGGATCAGGGCCGCATAGGTAAGAGCTTTGGTCACCCGCTTGGTGTTTTTCATGCTCCGGGCAGGAGCGGCGGTAGCAGTTGCAGTACTCATGTTTTACACCTCGTAATTGACCCACTTCTTCTGGCCGATGAACTGGACCAGGGTGACCAGGCCGATCAGCAGGACGGTCCAGACCACGATGGCGGCGGCATAACCCTTGTCGCCGGCGATAAAGCTCTCCCGGTAGAACAGGCTCATCAAGGTCTGGGCGTCGTTCAGCACGGGGTTGGAGCTGTCCACCATCATGTAGATCAGATCAAAGACTTTCAGCGAGCTCATCAGACGCATGATGAGGACCACAAAGAGGGTGGGAGAGACCATCGGCAGTGTGATGCTGAAGAACTGGCGGACCTTGGATGCGCCGTCCAGGTCGGCGGCTTCGTACAGACTGACCGAAATGTTCTGCAATCCGGCCAGCAGCAAAACGGCGTCGTAACCGATGTTGCTCCAGATCTGGACCACCGAGCAGGTGATCAGGACGATCTGGCTGTCGGTCAGCCAGCCGATGTTGGCGTCCAGCAGCTGGTTGATGATGCCGTACTGGGAATTGAAGATCCACTTCCAGACCATAGCCACAGCGGCGGGGGCCACCACCATGGGCAGGAAGAAGATGGCGCGGAAGGTGGTGCGCCCTTTGATCTTGCTGTTCAGCAGGACAGCTACCAGCAGGGCCAGAAAGATGCCCACCGGAACCGTCAGGATGCAGAAAAGGATGGTATTCCAGGTGGCCTGCCAGAACTCGGGGCTCTGGAACATCTCCACATAGTTCTCGATGCCCTCAAACTCGAATTCGCCGAAGGGCAGCGATTTGGAGAAGCTCATGTAAATGGTGTCAATGAAGGGGTAGATGTTCAGCACGATCAGGCCGATGACCGTGGGGGCCACCATGACAAGGCCCCAAAAAGCTCCGTCGCGGCCCAGCTTAGACGTTTTTTCCATGGTGTTGCCTCCTTATGCGTAGTATTCGGCGCTGGCCTCGTCGATGATCTGCTGCATCTCGTCCAGGCCCTGGTCGATGGTCAGCTCGCCGGTGTAGATCTTCAGCAGAGTGTCGCTGACCGGAGTCTTCCACTCGGGGCGGGCGGCGTTGTTGACGCTCTGGATGCCGTACTCCAGCATATCGACAAAGCAGGTCACGTCGATGGGGTATTCGTCAAAGACGCCCACCCAGGTATCCTCCAGGCCGATGTAGGCCGGGATGGCCGCGCCGCTCTCGCCCTGGATGCGCTGGCCTTCTTCACTGCCGAAGAACTTCAGCACATCCATGACCACATCCAGATGCTTGTTGGTGGTGGTAGTGGCGTAGGACAGGCCGTTGGAAATGGTGGCCCGGCCGTCACCGTTCAGGGGGTTGGGGCACTTGGGCAGGATAGCCACATCCCATTTACCCACCATTTCCGGGTAGTTCTGCAGCTCGGACAGGATGTTCCAGTTGCCTTCCAGAAACATGGAACCGTAGCCGGAAAAGAAGGCGGTGCCGGGGCTGGTCTCGGCAAAGTAGGTCTGGGTGGGGCACCAGTCGTTCTTTTGCAGATTGATGTAAAACTCCATCCCCATCCGGGTAGCGGGGTCATCAAAATTGGCTCGGGTCTTGTCCTCGGTCAGGATACTGCCGCCCGCCTGGTAAACGAAATTCCAGTAGCCCAGCTGGTCATCGCCATAGGCCATGTAGCCATAATAGCCGGTGGCATCGTAGATCTTCTGGGACGCTTCGCACAGCGTGTCCCAGGTCCAGGTGTCATCGGGATAGCTGACACCGGCGGCGTCGAACATTTCCTTGTTGTAAACAAGGCCAACGGTATCCTTGTCCTTGGGTACGGCGTACAGCTTGCCATCGGATCCGCTGGCGTTGGCCAGCGAAATGTCAGAGAAGTGCTCGGTCTCGACAATGGACGAGCAGTCGGGCAGCTTGCCGTTGTCGGCATACTTCAGGATCTCGTTGGTGTGCATCCAGAAAATATCGGGGGCCTGGCGGGCCATAGTGGCGGCTTCCAGCTTGGTCCAGTATTCGTTCCAGCTGGTGACCTGCACTTCGATGACCACCTCGGGGTGCTGGACGGTGTAGGCGTCGCACATGGCCTGCATCCCGTCCCGCTGGGCGACGTCCCAGATCTGGAACGTCAGATGCGTCTTGCCATCGCCCGGGCCGCTGCAGCCGGCGGTCAGGCTGGCCGCCGCCAGCGCGGCTGTGGCCGCAAGGAACGAACGGCGTGAAATCTTCTTCATAAGCCATCTCCTTTGAGTGTTGCCAATGGATGAGTGAGGACCTGCCCGGGAGGCGCCATGGGGAGCGTTCGGTCTCGTCATGATGACGAAACTGTGAACGAAAAATTGTGCGTTGTGCACATTGCACAATTTGTTCTCCCGTATTGCAGTATAATTATATAGTATGGAGACAAAATGTTGAATACCATAATGCAACCTTTTAT
Organism: Faecalibacterium sp. An121; assembly: GCF_002160915.1. GTDB lineage: Bacteria > Bacillota > Clostridia > Oscillospirales > Ruminococcaceae > Faecalibacterium > Faecalibacterium avium. Next base: position 121,306 of record NZ_NFLM01000008.1, on the reverse strand, counting down.
ATGCCAATTTCTAGGATACTAGGCCATTTTGTGAAAGTATGAACGCAAAACGGTATATATTCCCTTGACGGCTTGATATAATAGAATTAACAAAGCAAAAAACGGTTCAGATACATACCGGAGGGTATGGCAGCATGTCGCAAAAGCGACACGCTCCAGGGGGAACCCATTTCTGCGCGCAGCCGCGCGTCAGAAATTCCTTCCCCCTGGTATCCCCCTGGGGACAAAATTTAGCGCTGAATCATGCACTCGCCGCAAGACGGCTCGCACACTCTCAGCGCCAAATTTCCCTGTATGTGTCCCGTCCATCCGCACATGTCAGCTGGACGGGACTTTTTTGACAGTCTGACATACCGGAGGGTATGGGACGTTCCGCTGGCGAGGAGGATTGCGCATGGCCTGGGAAGAAAAAGGCCCCGAGAAGTTAAAATTCCATGTGTTCCGAGACGAGCGCTTCATCGACCTGAACCTTTACCAGTTTGGATGGGAGCGCACGTCCCCCACTCATTCCTATGGGCCCTATGCCCGCAATCACTACCTGTTCCATTATATCATTGAAGGGCGGGGCCAGCTGATGGCCAACGAGCAGGTGTATACCGTGACCCCGGGGCATGGATTCCTGGTGGTGCCGGGCCAGGTGACGACCTACCGCTCCGACTCCGCCGACCCCTGGGTGTACACATGGATCGAGTTCGACGGTCTGCGGGCCCATGAAAGCCTGCATCTGGCCGGCATCAGCGGGGCCAAACCCATCTACACCGCCCGCAATCCCGAAGCCGGCAGGGTGATCGAGGAAGAAATGCTGTACATCGTCAACCATGCCGGCGCCAGCCCCATCCACCTGATCGCCCATGGGTTTCTGTTTCTGGACAAGCTGGTCCAGTGTTCGGCGGGACGGCGCAGCGGCGGTGAGCGGCGGGTGCGGGATTTTTACATCAAGGAAGCCCTTACCTTCATCGAACAGAACTACCAGCGCGATATCTCCATTGAGGAGATCGCAGCGGTCAGCGGGCTGAACCGCAGCTATTTCGGCAAGGTGTTCCGGGACGCTGTGGGAGAAAGCCCCCAGGCCTATCTGCTGCACTATCGGATGGCCCGGGCCGCCCAGCTGCTGAAAGAGACCCGTCTGTCCATCGGTGAGATCGCCGCTCAGGTCAGCTACGACAACCAGCTGCACTTTTCACGCGCCTTCAAGAATGTCCACGGCGTCTCCCCCCGGGAATACCGCTCCACGCACCTGATCGATCCGGAAAAACCGGACAAAAAATAATGCAGGGCCCGTGATAAGAGGGCAAATGCGATCAAAAGGAAACGGGAAAGCCCCGCCCTCCGTGCCGCCACGGTACGGCATGGGAGGCGGGGCATGGAAGCCGGGCGCAAGCTGGAAGTGCCCGTTGCTTTTGCGCCGCATGCAAAAAAGAAAAGCCTTGAAAACACGATGTTTTCAAGGCTTTTTGTCTTGGTGGAGATAAGCGGGATCGAACCGCTGACCTCTTGAATGCCATTCAAGCGCTCTCCCAGCTGAGCTATACCCCCAGATGTTCCGTTTTGCGGGCCGCCGCGGTGGTGTTTGACCGGCGACGTCAGTTATTATAGCAAAGGGCGGGGAGAATGTCAAGCACTTTTTTGCCCAAATGGCGGAAAATGGGGATGGCTGGCGGTGTTGTCTAGGATACTTCCTTATAGATGTAAACTTTTATGCATATTGCTGGACAGGACGCGGATACAGTGTTAGAATGTCAGTGTAAGCCCGCAGCAAGGGGCTTGCAGAGGAGGACATGATATGCAAAAGAAAAATCAACTGCTCCGGATCGGCTCCATCCTGATGATCCTGGGGGCTGCCATGGCTATGCTGATGGCTATGGCGACGGCCAGCACTTTGGATATGGGGATGTCCACGGTGAACAGCCTGACCCAGGACCCTGCATTTATGGCTGACCTGGAGGCCACCGGCATGACGCTGGACCAGGTGCTGGCCGCAGCCAAGAACCTCCTGACCGCAGTGATGGGCATGATGGCTGTATTCAATGTGATCAAGATCGTCGTAGGGGCTTTGGGTTTGCGCAAGCTGCAAAGCGGTACCGTCTACTTTACCGGCTGGGGGATCGCCTTCCTGGTGTTTGGCGTGCTGGGTCTGCTGATCTTTGGGGTAAACAATCTGATGGGCATTGCCAACCTCCTGGGTGGTCTGGCAGGCCCGGTGCTGTACATCGTTGGCGGCGCCCAGAACAAAAAGGCCCTGCAGGCTGCGGCTCAAAGCGAGGAAGAATAAGCCATCCGGGCACACAGCCCGGTTGTGGGACGCTTTGCCGCACAGAAATGGTTCCATACACACAGAAACCGGCCCGGGCAGCGCGCCCGGACCGGCTTTTTTGTATCTTGATCAGATGTTGGGCATCTTGGCAGTGGGCATCATCAGGACCTTGCCGGTGCCGCGGTAGACGTTCACCAGACCCTCGCCCGAGGCGGCCGAGCCGATCAGGCTTTTGCCCGAGCGCTCCACCGAAAAGTTCAGGGTCTTGCTCCAGGCAATGGCGTAGTTGCCGTCGATCTTGAGCACGTCATCCTGAAGCGCGATCTCGATCAGCTCCTCTTTGGGGCAGTCCGACTCGATGCAGAATACACCCCGGCCGTTGAGGCTCAAATTGAACAGGCCCTCGCCGCCGGCCACCGCCGACGAGAAATTGGAGCGCATCACTGCTTTGTGCTGCAGGCTGGACTCACAGGCCAGGAACAGCCCGTCATCCAGCACCACGCCGCCGCCCCAGTCTGCGGCGTCCAGCAGGATCAGATGTTTATAGGTAGGTTCCAGCACCAGCACGCCGCTGCCGGTATACTCGGGCTTGATGGCGGACTCGCCGGTGGTCTTGCCCCGGACGGCCTTGCCCAAAAAGTCGCCCACGCCTTTGATGCCGGTGGTGGCGTTCACGTCGCCCAGCATCCACTGCATACTGCCCGCCTGGATGGTCACAGGGGCCCGGTTCAGGTAGCAGACCAGCTGGCGCTTTTTCACGTTCATCTGGGCGCTGTAATAGGCGGTGACGGCGGAATTTGGAGTGACGCTCAGGTCGCGCTGGTACTCGATAACCTGGAAGGCCCCCAGAGCGTCGATGATCTTGACGTCGTCGTTGTCGGTAAAGTTTGTGATCTGATACATACTGTGCCCTCCTTGCAGGCAGGTGGATGGCGGTATGGCTCCATTGTAGCAGGCTCTGGCGGGATAGGCAAGATACCCGCCTGGCGCGCGATGAAAAATACAACAGGTCCGGCGGCGCTCCGGCAAAGAAAAAGCCAGGGACGCTTTCGTCCCTGGCTTTGGTGGGTCCTTCAATTTGCGGATGCGCTTCTCAGCGCTGTGTCTCCAGCCCCAGGGCGATCTGCTCGGGGGTGATGGGGATCTCCCGATGCCACACCCCGGTGGCCCGGTAGATGGCGTGGGTCAGGGCGGGGGCGGGGGTGTTGATGACGATCTCCCCGATGGACTTGGCCCCAAAGGGACCGGTGGGCTCATAGCTGTGCTCAAATTCCACCCGCAGATGGCCCATGTCCAGCCGCGTGGGCAGCCGGTATTGCAGGAAGGAGGACTGGATGGGTTTGCCCCACCGGTCATACTGGATGTCCTCCATCAGGGTGTGGCCGATGCCCTGAACGATGCCGCCTTCGGCCTGGATGCGGGCCAGGGCGGGGTTGATGGGGATGCCGCAGTCCACCACCGCCATGTAGTCCAGCACCTCCACGTGGCCGGTCTCTTTGTCCAGCTCGATCTCCACCATGCCCACCATATAGGGCGGGGGAGAGACAGGGGAGGAGTGGGTGGCGGTGACCTCGGCGGCCCGGTTGTTGAACACCTGGCTCTTGTAGCCGATCTGCTCCAGGCTGACCGTCTCCCCGGTGGAGGCACGGCGGACCTGCCGGCCCTCAAACAGGACCTCGCCGGCGCTGCAATGGAGAAGGTCGGCGGCGATGGCGCACAGCCGCTCTTTCATCTCGTCGCAGGCTTTTTCCACCGCCTTGCCGGTGATATAAGTGGTGGAGGAGGCGTAAGAGCCCGAATCATAGGGAGACACATCGGTGTCCGCCCCGTGTACGGCTACGTCGTCCACGTCGCAGTCCATGCACTCGGCCACCATCTGGGCCAGGATGGTATCGCAGCCGGTGCCCATATCAGCAGCGCCGATGATCAGGTTGTAGGTGCCGTCCTCGCTCAGTTTGAGGGTGGCAGAGCCCACATCCACGTTAGAGATGCAGGAGCCCTGCATGGCCATAGCCACGCCGGCTGCCCGGACTTTGCCGTTGCCCATGTCCCGCACGGGGTACTTTTCGTCCCAGTGGAACATCTGGCGGCAGTGCTCCATGCAGCGGTCCAGGGCGCAGGCGTTGGCCATCTCGTTGTAGTAGGCGGGCATCTGCATCCCTTCCCGGACCATGTTGCGGTCCCGGATGCGGGTGGGATCGAGGCCCAGCCGCTCGGCCAGCTCGTTGACGGTGGTCTCCAGGGCATAGATGCCCTGGGTGGCGCCATAGCCCCGGTAAGCCCCGGCGGCCTGGGTGTTGGTGTAGACCACATCGTAGCTGAAGCGGTAGGCTTCCAGGCAGCCGCTGTACAGGGGGATGGATTTGTGGCCCGAAAGGCCCACGGTGGTGGGACCGTGCTCCCCGTAAGCTCCCGAGTTGGAGAGGGTGTACAGGTCGATGCCGCGGATGCGGCCCTCCCGGTCGGCGCCCAGCCGGACCCGGATCTGCATCTCATGGCGGGGGCTGCCGGCGGTCTGGGCTTCCTCCCGGGTGTAGATCAGCTTGGCGGGGCGCCCGGTCTTGAGGGTGACGAAAGCGGGATACACCTCGCACACGGCTGTCTGTTTGGCCCCGAAGCCGCCGCCGATGCGGGGCTTCTCCACCCGGATGCGGCTTTTGGGGATGCCCAGGGCATGGGACAGAATCCGCCGCACATGAAAGACGATCTGGGTGGAGGACACCACGTGCAGCCGTCCGTAGGGGTCCAGCTCGGTGTAGGTGCGGAACGTTTCCATCATGGCCTGATTGAAGGCCTTGGTGTGATAGGTGCGGTCCAGCACGATGTCACAGCTGGCCAGCACCTGGTCAATGTCCCCGCTGGCGTTGGTATCGCTGGCCACCAGATTGCGGCGGTTGTCCCCGCCCACCGGGCAGGAGGCCCGCCAATCCTCCTCGGGGTGCACCAGCACAGGGTTGTCTTTGGCGGTGCGCAGGTCCAGCACCGCCTCCAGCACCTGGTACTTGACCCGGATGGCCTTCATGGCCTGCAGGGCGGCCTTCTCGGTCTCGGCGGCGACGATGGCCACCGCGTCCCCCGCAAAGCGGACGTGCCGGTCCAGGATCAGGCGGTCATAGGGGGAGGGCTCGGGATAGGTCTGGCCGGCAATGGTGTAGCGCTGCCGGGGCACGTCCTGCCAGGTGTACACTGCGACCACCCCCGGCACCTTCCGCGCGATGGAGGTGTCGATCTCCTCGATGAGGGCGTTGGCGTGGGGGCTGCGCAGGATCTTGACCACCAGGGCATCTCTGGGGGTGACATCGTCGGTGTAGGCCGGCTTGCCCAGCAGCAGCTGCATGGCGTCTTTTTTGCGCACCGGCTTGTGGATGGCGCGGTAATCCTTATGCTCATTGGGCATGGCTGGACCCTCCTTTTTCGCTGCGGCTGTCCAGATAGCTGCGGATGCCCCGCAGCTGCCCCTCGTAACCGGAGCAGCGGCACAGGTTGCCGGCCAGGAAGGCCCGGATCTCATCGTCGGTGGGGTCGGGATTCTCCCGCAGCAGGGCGATGGTGTTCATTACAAAGCCGGGGTTGCAGAAGCCGCACTGATCGGCTCCCTGGTCTGCAATGAAGCCCACAAAGTCGGCCGCTTCCTCCTGCAGCCCTTCCAGGGTCTGTACCGTGCGGCCGGCGGCCCGGACGGCCAGCATCGAGCAGGACAGGACGGGCACGCCGTCCAGCAGGACGGTGCACAGCCCGCAGCCCGAAGTATCGCATCCGCGTTTGACGCTCAGACAGCCGTGCCCCCGCAGAAAGTCGATCAGCAGGCAGTCGGGGTCCACAAAATCCGTCACCGGCCGCCCGTTGAGGGTCAGTTTGATCTCGATCATTCCTGGATACCTCCCACTTCCAGCGCGGCGCGCCGCACCAGTACCTTTACAAGATGGGTCCGATAGGCGGCGCTGCCCCGGACATTGCTGCCGGTGGGAGTGTGCCGGGCGGCCCACTCCGCAAAAGCCCGGGCGCTGTCGGGGGTGATGCCCCCTGCCAGCAGCCCTTCCTGGTCCCGCAGCACCATGGCCCGGCCCGGCCTGGCCCCGATCACGGCCCGGTACTCCCCGCCGATATGGGAAAAGGCGCAGGTCAGCACCGGCAGGTCGGTGCGCTGGACCCGCATGGCCTGATAGGCAAAAGTCCCGGGGGTCTTGCGGATCACAGCCCGCACCAGCAGGTCCCGGTCATAGGGCATGGCTGCGAACTGCTCCAGAGGCACAAGGCCGCCCTTGTACAGTTCCACGTCGGTATCCATGGCCAGCAGGACGGTCAGCACATCCGAAAAGCCGAACCGGCCCCACAGGCTGCCCCCCACCGTGGCCATGTTGCGGAACTGCACCCCCACGATATCCCGGACGGCCCGGCCCAGGGCGCCCTGGGTGTAGGCCTGCAGGCCGGGGTGCTGCTCCAGCTGGCGCAGGGTGGCCATGGCCCCCAGGGTGAACCGGCTGTCATCCTCCTGGATGGCGTCCAGACCCAGGCCGTACAGGTCAATGGCGGTGCCTACGCTGCCGCTCTCCATTTTGGTCCAGAGCATCCCGGCCAGGATGCGGGAGCCCCGCTTCTGGTTGAGCTGGTAGGCCTCCTCCAGGCTCTGGGGCCGGACATAGTTGCGTATGTTGATCATGGTCTGCATCCTCTGCTTATTCTCACGCTGCCCCGCAGAAAAAAGACGGGGCCCAAAGTTTCCATACCCTGTTATTATACCAGCAAGCCTTGCTTTTGGGAAGGGAAATTGCTATAATTGCGTTATAGTTTCAAAACAACAACGGTGAGGAGAACAGAACCATGAAATGGAACAAGATCCTATCCCTGGCCCTGGCGGCTGCCATGGCCTTATCGGCGGCGGCCTGCGGCGGCCAGAGCGCGTCCGGCTCGTCCGCCGTATCCGCCGCCTCCAGCCAGGCGGCCGTATCTTCGGCGCCGGCTTCCTCTGAGGCCGCCAGCCAGCCGCAGGCGGACAGCGCCGCCCAAACGGCCTACCCCGTCACCCTGACCGACCAGGCGGGCCGGCAGGTGACCATCGAGGCCGAGCCCGAAAAGCTGGTCAGCGGCTATTACATCTCCACCAGCCTGCTCATTGCCCTGGGTCTGGAGGACCAGCTGGTGGGCATCGAGGCCAAGGCGGACAGCCGGCCCATTTACGCCCGCAGCGCTCCCGAACTGCTGGATCTGCCCAGCGTGGGCACCGCCAAGCAGTTCGACCTGGAAGGATGCCTTGCGCTGGAGCCCGATCTGGTGATCCTGCCCCTCAAGCTGCAGGACAGCGCCGACACCCTTGCGGAAATGGGGATCCCGGCCCTGGTGGTCAACCCCGAGGACCAGGACCTGCTGAACGAGATGACCAGCCTGATCGGCCAGGCCACCAACACCGCGGACCGGGCCGACGCCCTGCTGGACTTTGTCGCACAGCAGGAGGCCGCCCTGGCCGAAAAGCTGGACGGCGTTGAAACGCCCAGCGTCTATCTGGCCGGCAACTCGGACTTTTTGTCCACCGCAGGGGACGCCATGTACCAGTCGGACATGATCCGGATGGCCGGCGGCGTCAATGCGGCGGCTGAGATCACCGACACCTACTGGGCCAATGTCAGCTATGAACAGATCCTGGCGTGGGACCCCGCCTACATCATCCTGGCTTCGGACGCGGCCTACACGGTGGAGGACGTGCTGAACGATCCCGCCCTGGCGGGCTGCGCCGCCGTGGAGAACGGCAGCGTCTACCAGGTGCCGGGGGACGCCGAGGCCTGGGACAGCCCGGTGCCCAGCGGTATCCTGGGGTCGGTGTGGCTGGCGTCGGTGCTGCATCCGGACCGGTGCCCCGAGAGCGAGGCCGTGCAGGTGTACAACGATTTCTATGAGAGCTTCTATGGTTTCACCTACAGCGAAAACTAAGATGCTGTGCGCAGCCGGGGCCGCCTTGTTGGCAGCCCTGGCTGCTGCCAGTTTATTCACCGGGAAATACCCCCTGACCCTGGCCGGCCTGCTGGCGGGGGAACCCATGCAGCTGCAGGTATTCTGGTCGCTGCGGTTCAGCCGGACGGTGGTGGGAGCCGCCGGGGGCTTTGCCCTGGGAGCGGCGGGGTTTGTCTATCAGACCGTGTTCCGCAACCCTCTGGCCTCCCCCGATGTGATCGGGGTGTCCTCGGGGGCCAGCGCCGGTGCGGCGGCGGGCATCCTCTTTTTACAGGGGGCGGCGGGGGTCACCCTGGCCGCCTTTGGGGGCGCGCTGGCCGCCGTGGGTCTGGCTCTGGGCCTGTCCGCCCTGGACCGGTCGGGCCGCCACAGCACCATCGTGCTGGCGGGCATTGCGGTGCACGCCCTGGCCCAGACCGTCCTGATGTGCCTCAAGCTGACCGCAGACCCCGAGCGGGAGCTGGCCAGCATCGAGTACTGGATCATGGGCAGCCTGAACGGCGTCACCTCCGACACCATGGGCGGCAGCCTGGCCCTGTGCGCCGTCAGCGTGGGGGCGCTGTTCCTGCTCCACCGGCAGATCCTCCTGCTGGCAGCGGAGGAAGGGGAGGCCCGGATGCTGGGGGTACAGGTGGGCCGGCTGCGGCTGGCCGTCCTGCTGGCAGCCACCCTGGCGGTGGCCTGTGTGGTCAGCCTCACCGGGCTGATCAGTTTTGTGGGCCTGCTGGCTCCCCACGCGGCGCGGATGCTGACCGGGCGCAGCAGCCTGGGAACCATGCTGCTGGGCGGCCTGCTGGGCGGCGTACTGCTGACCGGCGCGGACATCCTGGCCCGCAGCGCGGCGGCGGTGGAGCTGCCGGTGAGCATCTTCACCAGCCTGCTGGGCGCGCCCTTTTTGATCTTTCTGATCCTGCGCGGGAGGGTGAGGGCATGAGCTTTTTTACGGTGTCCGGCCTGGGGGCCGGCTATGGGGACAGGGCGGTGCTGCGTGAGGTGTCCTTTGCGCTGGAGGCTGGGCAGCTGGTGGGAGTGCTGGGCGCCAACGGCAGCGGCAAGACCACCCTTTTGAAGGCGGTGTGCGGTATCCTGCCCCATACAGGCCGGTGCACGCTGGAGGGGGCCGGTCTGGAGGGCCTTTCGGCCCGGCAGCTGGCCCGGCGGTGCAGCTATATCCCCCAGCGCAGCGGCATCGGCATCGACCTGCCGGTGCTGGATGTGGTGCTGATGGGGTTCAATCCGTGGCTGGGCTTGCTGGAGCAGCCCACCCCCGCCATGCGCGCCCGGGCCGCCGCCGCCCTGGCCCAGGTGGGGTTGGCCGGCCGGGAGCAGGAGAATTACCTGCATCTGAGCGAAGGCCAGAAGCAGCTGTGCATCCTGGCCCGCACCCTGGCGGCGCAGGGGCAGCTGCTGCTGTTGGACGAGCCCGAAAGCGCCCTGGATTTCCGCTACCGCTACCGGATGCTGGCCCTGCTGCGGGGCTGGGCAGCAGAGGGCGGGCGGGCAGCCCTGGTGACCCTGCACGACCCGGGCCTTGCCCTCAACTGCTGCGACAGGCTGCTGATCCTGGCGGAAGGCGGGGTGCAGGGGGTATTGGCTCCCAAAACCGACCCGCTGCCCCGGATGGAGGAGCAGCTGTCGGCGGTGTATGGAGCGGTCAGCCTGGCCCGATGCAGGGACCGGGCGGGCCGGGAGCAGCTTGTGATGCTGAAAGAACCTGACTAAAACGGAGGTACGACGGATGCAGGCAGTGACCCGGGTCATCTTTCTGGATGAAGATGGGGAGAAGTTCTTTGGCGAAGGCCCCTGCCGTCTGCTGCACGCAGTGGAGCAGACGGGCAGCCTGCGGGCTGCGGCCCAATCGATGGGGATGGCCTATACCAAGGCCCTCAAACTGGTGCGGCACGCCGAAAAAGCCCTCGGCTTTGCCTTGACCGAGCGGACTGCGGGAGGCAGGGACGGAGGCGGCAGCAGCCTGACGGCCCAGGGAAAGGAGTGGCTGAGGCAATATGAACGATATCGGGACGCCTGCGTGGAGGCCAACCGCCAGCTGTACCTGGCGTGCTTTCCGCAGCAGCGGTAAAAAGCATCTGCTGCTGACCGGGGGCCGGGGCAGCGGCAAGACCACCCTGCTGCGGGCCCTGCAGCCCCTGCTGTCCGCCGGACCCTGGCCGGGGGTGACTACATGGGCCCGGCCCGGCGCCGGGGTGTGGCTGCGGCAGGAACCGGAGGGCGCTGTGGTCCAGGCGGGACGCTTTGACCCCGCGCTCCCCGGGCCGGAGAACCGGATGCGGCCCACCGGCGGCTTTGACGCTTTGGGGGTGGAAGCGCTGGAGCAGGCGGCCCGGGCTCCCGGCCAGTGGGCCGCCATCGATGAGATCGGCTATCTGGAATGCGGCAGCTCCGCCTATTGCCAGGCCATCCTGCGCCTGATGGGCAGCAAGCGGCTGTTGGCGGCGGTGCGCAAACAGGACCTGCCCTTTCTGCGGCAGCTGTGCGCCCGGCCCGACGTGTTCTGCCTGGACCTGGACCGCCCTCTGGGCCGTGCAGGCTGCGTGGTGATGGCTTCGGGGCTGGGGCGGCGGTTCGGGGGCAATAAGCTGCTGGCCCCGCTGGGAGGCAGGCCTCTGCTGTCCTATGTGCTGGCATCCACCGAAGGGCTGTTTGCCCGGCGTGTGGTGGTGACCCGGAATCCCGACACGGCGGCGCTCTGCCGGCAGCAGGGGATACAGACGGTGCTCCACAGCCTGCCCGGCCGCAGCGATACCATCCGGCTGGGGCTGGAGGCGGCGACGGCAGAGGGGACGCTGGACGGATGCCTGTTCTGCCCCGGAGACCAGCCCCTTTTGCGGCGGGAGACGGCAGCGGCCCTGGCGCTGTGCGGGGCTGCCGTGCCGGACAAGATCTGGCGGGCGGCCTGGCAGGGGACGCCCGGCGCGCCGGTGTGGTTCCCGGCCTGGAGCTTTGGGGAACTGGCGGCCCTGAGCCAGGACCAGGGCGGGGGATGGGTGCTGCGCCGCCACCCGGAACAGGTGGGCCTGGTGGAGGCATCCAGCGGCGCCGAGCTGGCCGACGTGGACACCCGGGAGGACCTGCAGCGGATGCGATTTGGGCACATGAAATAAGTATTACACATAAGTACGACTTATTTTCCGCTTGCTTTATGCCGGATTTTAAGATATAATGTCCTGCGTTGGCTTTTTTGAGCGAAGTTTGGAAAGTGAGGAAATCAAATGAGCAATCCCTCTCAGGCGAACGTCGAGCTGATGAAGTTTGACGGCAAGCCCTCCTGGGCCGCCGCCTTCCCCCAGGCCATGCAGCACGTGCTGGCCATGCTGATCGGCAACATCACCCCGCCCATGCTGATCGCAGGCACCTGCGGTTTGTCGGCGGAGGAGAAGATCATGCTGACCCAGGCCGCCATGATCATCGGCGGCATCACCACTCTGCTGCAGCTGTTCCCGGTGTTCGGCTTCGGCATGAAGCTGCCCAACGTCATGGGCGTGGCCTTTGCCTATATGCCCATCCTGACCATCATCGGCCAGCAGTACGGCATTGCGGCCATCTTTGGCTCCCAGCTGGTGGCCGGTTTCGTGTCCATCTTTGTGGGTATGTTCATCGGCCATATCCGCCGGTTCTTCCCGCCCATCGTCAGCGGCACGGTGGTCATGAGCATCGGCCTGTCGCTGTACAAGACGGCCATCAGCTACATTGGCGGCGGCAGCGCCGCCCAGACGAACGGCACCTTCGGCTCGCCCAAGTTCTGGCTGCTGGCCATCCTGACACTGGTGGTCACCCTGGCCTGCAACTTCTTTGGCAAGGGTCTGCTCAAGGCGTCCGGTATGCTGATCGGCATCGTGGTGGGCTACTGCGCCGCCCTGGCCATGGGAGGCGTGGTCAGCTTTGCAGACCTGCAGGCTGCCTCCTGGTTCGCTCTGCCCCGGCCTTTCTACTTTGGGCTGGAGTTCCACTTTGACGCCATCATCATGATGATCCTGATGTATATGGTGCAGGCGGTGCAGACCATCGGTGACGTGTCCTCCACCGCCATCGGCGGCTTTGGCCGGCAGTGCACCGACCAGGAGCTGGGCGGCGCCATCAAGGGCCAGGGCCTCTGCGGCATGATCGGCGCGGTGATCGGCGGTCTGCCCACCGACCCTTACAGCCAGAATGTGGGCCTGATCTGCACCACCAAGGTGGTGGCCCGGCGCGTGTTCGCCATGGTGGGCGTCATCATGCTGGCAGCAGGCATTTTCCCCAAGTTCAGCGGCCTGATGGCCACCATCCCCCAGCCGGTGCTGGGCGGCGCCACGGTCACCGTGTTTGCGGCCATCACCATGTCGGGCATCCAGCTGCTGAATGAGCAGCCTCTGAATTACCGCAACCGGATGATCGTGGGCATCGCGCTGGCCATTGGTCTTGGCATCGACGCTGCCCCCGATATCCTGCAGTTCGTGCCCCAGCTGGCGCGCAATATCTTTGGCAGCAGCCTGGTGGTGTCCTTCCTGATCGTGTTCGTGCTGAACCTGATCATCCCCCAGGACGATACCCCCGCAGACTGATCCAATCATAAAAAGTCCTGTCCAGCTGACATGCGCGGATGGACAGGACACATACAGGGAAATTTAGCACTGAGAGTGTGCGAGGCCGCAAGGCCGAGTGCGCGATTCGGCGCTAAATTTTGTCCCCAGGGGGATACCAGGGGGAAGGAATTTCTGACGCGCGACTGCGCGCAGAAATGGGTTCCCCCTGGAGCGTGTCGTTCTTCGACACGCCCAAAAAAAGCCGGACCCCGCAAGGGGCCCGGCTTTTTGGTTTTCAGCGTGCGGGTCAGGCGAACAGCACCCAGAAATAGATGTAAGCGGGGATGATGGCGGCCAGAGTGAAGGGGATGCCGATGCGGCAGAAGTCGCTGGTCTTGACCTCATACCCGGCGCGGCGCAGGATGCCGATGCCGGTGATGTTGGCCGACGCGCCGATGGGGGTGCAGTTGCCGCCCAGAGTAGCGCCGGACAGCAGGCCGAAATACAGCAATGTGGGGTCGATGCCCAGGCCCGCCGCCAGGCTGGTGACCACCGGCAGCATGGTGGCAACATAGGGGATGTTGTCGATAAAGGCCGAGAACAGCACCGAGGCCCACACGATGACGGTGTAGATCACAAAGACGTTGCCCCCGCCCATATGGGCCAGCAGGTTGGCGGCTGCGTCCACCACGCCCATGTGGGTGATGCCGCCGATGACCAGGAACAGGCCGAACAGCAGGCCGATGGTCTCAAAGTCAATGGCCTTGAGAGGGCCGGTGACGGCGGCGGTGTCCTTCTTTTTGAAGTAGTTGTACACAAGACCAATGGCCATCAGGGACAGGCAGATCAGGCCGTTGGTGATATCGGGCTTGTTCGGGATGAAGGAGGCCGAGATCAGCAGCACGATCATGCCCACCAAAAGCACGGTGGGGACATAGTCGGTGACCGGGGTCAGGCTGCCGCTCTTGGGGATGGCGCCCTTTTCCTTACGGAACAGGAACGCCAGGATGCAGGCCGAAGCCACGGCGCCCAGCTCCACCGCCCAGAAGATGCCGGGGCGGCCCTTATAAAAGAAGAAGTCCAGGAAGCTCATGTTGGCATAGGAACCCAGCATGATGGCGGTGGTGTCGCCCACCAGAGTGGCTGCGCCCTGGAGGTTGGAGGACACCGCAATGCCGATGATGAAGGGCACGGGGTTGGTCTTGAGCTTTTTGCAGATCTCCATGGCGATGGGGGCCACCATCAGCACGGTGGCCACGTTGTCCACAAAGGCCGAGATGATGCCCGCAAAGAGGGCCAGTGCCACGGCGGCCATCTGTACATTGGGCACCTTGGCCATGATCATGTCCGCCAGACGGGCGGGCATTTTGCTGTCGATGAACAGCTGCACCAGCCCCATGGTGCCGGCGATCATCATCAGGACGTTGAAGTCGATGGCCCCCAGGATCTGGTCCAGGGGCAGCATGCCGGTGAGGATGAACACCAGCGCAGAGACAAGGGCAATGTATGGCCTGTACTTGCTGAAGGTGAGCATCAGCACATAGGTGATGGCAAAGAGGATCAGGGCGTATAGCATGGGTGAGATCAACTCGCTTTCCGGCCCGAGGGCCAATGTTTGGTGTGCGCGGTAGTATAGGATACTTACCATGGTACAATGAAAGAACCGAAATGTCAAATCAAATCGGCGGCCCTATCGTTCTCATGGGCCGAAAAGAACGGCATAGCGCGGCTTGAGCGCCTGCGGGGCGGCGCGTATCACCTTGATGCCTCCCTTGCAGCCCGGCGGGCCCCAGATGGCAAAGCAGATGCTCTCCCACAGGGCGGCCCGGGCGGCGGTGGAGCGGCGGTCCCCGGCGGGGAGATAGGCGGGCAGGTCGGCCTTGAGAGCCAGCAGGGCGTCCAGGCTGGCGGTGCTGGCGGCCAGCTTGGCAAAGGTGGGACCGGGCCGCAGCCGCCCGGCTGCCTGCACCCCGCGCACCAGCACCGGCAAAACCTCGGGGACAAAGCCGGTCTGGGCGATCAGCGTGTGGAGGAACTTTTCCACCAGATGGGCCTGGGCCGGACCGCACAAAGCCAGATGGTCACAGGCCAGGGGCCAGTATTGGGGACTGGCCAGGGCCAGGGCGAACACCGCAAAGGCGCCGGGCACAGCCTGGGGGAGGTTGGTGTACTGGGCTTTGGGCCGGGCCGCCAGCCGGGCATAGGTCTGGATGGCCGGGTGCAGGGCGGGATACCGCGCCGCACAGGCGAACAGCTGGTTGACGCCCTTTTTGGGCAGGCCGGGCAGATAGTCCCTGGCAGGACCGCGGTACTCGATGGCGTAGCTGTGGGGGAAGCAGGGCTGCTGCACCACGCGGCACAGATAGTCCAAAGCCTCAGCATAGGCGGCCGGGCTGTCCTCTTTGACCAGAAGGCGGATGGAGGCCATGGCGTCGTTGGCGCAGGCGGTCAGCCGGGGCGTTTTGCAGCGCTGCAAGTCGGAGGGCAGCTGGCCGGTGCCCTGTTCCTTCAGCTGCTGCGCAAGGCCGGGGCAGAGCGCTGCCGCCAGCTGAAAGACGCTGCACTGGGGCAGGGGCCCGCCCGAACCATAGACCATATGGCACACCGCCACATAGCACCCGAACCGCAGCAGGGGCTCTGAGACGGGCTGGTCCGGCTGGGCGTACCGCCGCAGGATCTGCTGTTCTACAAATTTGTCCAAAGGGAAGGCAAGCTCCCGCCAGGCGGTCAGCTGCCGCAGGGCGCTGCAAAGATCCATCGCTTCCGAACAGGGAAAATCCAGGGGGTCCGCCCCGGTCAGGTAGCGCTCCAGCAGCTGCCCCGGGGTGAAACTGCAGCAACCGCCGGGGGCGTACACGGCGGGCGGCAGGGCGCTGGCGTCGGCCTGGGCGGCGCCTGCCAGCACCGCCTGGATGCACAGATCCGCCTGGCGCTGCACATCGGGGGAAAAAGGGCTTTTGGCAGGGGTCAGGGGACGGGGCTCGTCGGAATGGGTCATGGTGGGATCCCTCCTTATGCAAAACGCCCCGCGCCGCCCCGCCGGCAGGGCAGGGAAGGGCGCAGGGCGCAAAAAGACCACAGGATGCCCGCCGGCATCCATGCCGGCAGACCGGACAGAGAAAACAGGACGAACGTGGATTTCATGGCGGGCCTCATGGAACGAAACAGAAAAGGGCGGCGGACGATCGGACAGCTTTGCAGTTATTATAGCACAAATTGTCCAAAAAGTCCCGCCTGTATGGCATCTGTGGGCCGGAAAGAAGGACAGGGGCAAAAGGGGCCTGCGCCATTGCGCCCGGAGGCCGGGCTGTGCTATAATGAAGCGGAAAAGCCGCCGCCCAGGCTGCGGCCCGGCGGAACGGCCATCCTTTGCAGACGGAACAAGGAGGACGGGCAATGAAGGACAAGACATTGGATGTGGTGGCTCTGGGAGAGCTGCTGATCGATTTCACCCAGAACGGGCTTTCGGAGCAGGGCAACCCCCTGTTTGAGGCAAACCCCGGCGGCGCGCCCTGCAACGTGCTGGCCATGCTGCGCAAGCTGGGCAAGCGCTGTGCCTTTGTGGGCAAAGTGGGCCGGGACGGCTTTGGCCGCCAGCTGGCCCGGGTCGCGGAGGAGGCGGGCATTGACCTGCAGGGCCTGCGGTATGATCCCGACGTACACACCACCCTGGCCATCGTGCAGACCTTGCCCGGGGGCGACCGGGATTTCAGCTTTTACCGCAAGCCGGGGGCGGACGCCAACCTGACGGTGGAGGACCTGGACCAGGAGCTGATCCAGAGCTGCCGGATCTTCCACTTTGGCACCCTGTCTTTGACCGGGCAGCCCTGCCGCGCCGCCACCCAGAAGGCGGTGGCCCTGGCCAGGGAGGCGGGCGCTCTCATCTCCTTTGACCCCAATCTGCGGGAGCCTTTGTGGGACAGCCTGGAGGAGGCAAGGGAGCAGATCGCCTGGGGGCTGGCCCGGTGCGACATCCTCAAGATCTCCGACAACGAGCTGCTGTTCATGACCGGGCAGAGCGACTTTGAAAAGGGTGCGGCCATCCTGCAAAAGCAGTACCCCAACATCCGGCTGATGAACGTCACCGCCGGGGCGCAGGGCAGCTATTCCTTCTGCGGGGAGGCGCACACCTTCCAGCCCGGCTGCACTTTGGGCGGCGTCATCGAGACCACCGGGGCCGGGGATACCTTTTGCGCCAGCGTGCTGAACTTTGTGCTGGAGCATGGCATCGAGGGTCTGACTCGGCCGGACCTCGACCAGATGCTCCGCTTCGCCAACGCCGCGGCCTACCTGGTCACCACCAAAAAGGGCGCCATCCGCTCGATGCCCGAACCCGAACAGGTGGAGGAGACCATGGCCAAAGCCTATCCGAACCCGTGATCCTGCGGGACTGGACGCTCCGATCAAAGAGAAAAACAGGGAACGGCATCCGCTGCCCGGGTGGGGCGGGATGCCGTTCCCTGTTGTTTTTGGCCGGGACGGCGCTTTTCAGGACGTCTGGTCCGGAGGGTCGGGGACCACGGTACTGACGATTTGGGTGCGGGACCAGCGCTCATAATAGAGGGGTTTGCGCAGCAAAGCCAGCACCAGGGCAAAGAACAGCCCGAACAGGTATCCGCCGGTCAAAAGGGTGCGCAGCACCGGGGCGGCCAGCGCGCCCACATGGCTGGCATCGGACCAGGCCAGAAGGAGCGCATCGAGCAGGAAGGGCAGTCCCCACACGCCTGCCAGCAGCAGGCCGTAGCGCAGAGGGTATTGGTACCAGCTGGCTTTCTGGCCGCCGGTGCGCAGGATGCGGGTGCGGGTCAGGCGCTTGCCGGGGGTCTGGCCGCCCATCAGAAGGGGCATCAGGCTGAAATAGCCCCACAGGAACAGGGGCAGCCACCGGGCGGGCAGGGCCTGGCCCAAAACCAGCGCCGACACCATAAAGAACAGGGGGCTGGCGACGGCGGCGCAGGCGCAGTCCACCAGAAAGGAGAAGGCCCGCCGCGCCAGGGATACCGAAGCGCCCCGGCGCAGGCTGGTGGCGTCCAGCTCCTGGCGGCTGGGCAAAAGGCGTCCCACAGGGCCGGCCAGGGCCCAGCCTGCCATGCTGCCCGCCGTGTTGACCAGCAGGTCATCCACATCGAACAGGCGGTAGCTGCCGGGATAGATGAAGTACAGCCCGCTGAGCTGGGTCAGCTCGAAAAAGAGGGTGAGGGCAAAGGAAAGCCCCAGGGCCTTTTTCCAGCCGCAGCAAAAGTAGTACCGCAGGTAGACGCCGAAAGGCAGGGTCATGAAAAAGTTGTAGAAGGTGACCCAGAACGTGCTGCTGTCCAGGATGGAAGGCCAGGTGGCGGGCTGGGTCAGCGCCGCGCCGGACTGCTGGGCGATCTCCCTGACGAACCAGAAGGGGATCAGCTGGGCCTGCCGCCCCTGCAGCGCGGCGGCCTCCTGAGGAGAGGGCAGGGGAAGGATCACCAGACAGTAGACGCACAGCAGATACAGGATGAACGAGTAGACGATCAGCACACGGAGGCTGAGCACCGACCCGTATTTGTGGTAATTGAACGCGATATAGGGGATGGTGAACAGCACGACGATGATGGGATAGATCACCGCCGCCTGCCCGAGCACCTGGATGTATGGATTCATAGGCCCCTGCCTCCTGTTGCAGTGTCAGGCCCGGGGGCCCGCGGCTTCATTGTAGCACCGGCCCGGGCCGCTTGTAAAGGGGAGGGATTGCAGCTGCCGGAGCCTTTGTGTTATAATAACGGCGTAACAAGAACCGCCCGGGCCGGGCTGCCTGAGCAAAGGAGGGGTGTTGTCGTGGCGACACAGGACAAGAAAGAACTGCCGGCCTGCCCGGTGGAGACGACCCTGATGCTGATCGGGAACAAATGGAAGGTGCTGATCCTGCGCGATCTGATGCCGGGCACCAAACGCTTTGGCGAGCTGCAGCGCTCGGTCGGGCATGTGTCCCAGAAGGTGCTGACCGCACAGCTGCGGGAGATGGAGGCCCAGGGGCTTGTGCTGCGCACCGTCTACCCCGAGGTGCCGCCCCGGGTGGAATACAGCCTGACCGCCCTTGGCCGCAGCCTCAAACCCATCCTGGATGTGATGGGCGCCTGGGGCGAGGAATACAAGGCGCATGCGTGATCGCGCCGCCGGCCCTTCCCGGAACGTCATGCAAAAACACCCCCGTCTTTTGAAAGAGGCGGGGGTGTTTAACGTTGTGTGGCCGTGTCACCGCCGGGGGTGGTCCTGGGCCAGCTGGCATTGCAGTTTGTGACGCAGGTAGTCCAGGCGGGCCAGCTGTTTTTCTTCAAAGTGGATCTGCTCCAGCACGGCGGCGCGGCGGCGCTCCAGCATCGAAAGACAGGCCTGGCAGCCGCAGTCCCGGGTCAGCTGTCCCATATAGGCTTCCACCTCGTCCAGGGTGAAGCCGATGTCCTGGAGGGTCATCATCAGGCTCAGGCGCTCCAGGTCCTGGTCGCTCCAGTGATCCAGCGCCCCGGGTCCGTAGACCCGCCGGTAGGCCTCCAGCAGCGAAGGCGGGATATGATAGCAGCCGCAGGCTTTTTGGATATCCATGGGCGTTTCCTCCTTGCAGCCTCTATTGTAGGCCGCAAAGAGCCGGATGTCTAATACTTATTCCGTATGGACGGGCATACCCGCTCTGCATCTTTCAGACGCCGGCGGGCTGCGCCCCGGCGGTTTGCGCCCCGGCGGACTGGATGTGCAGATGGAACTCGTTGACCAGGGGCGAAAAGACCTGGTCTTTTTTCCAGGCCAGGACCACCCCGCTCTCCATGGCGGGGGCCAGGGGCACAAAGCGCAGCTGGTCGGACAGGTTGCCCAGATCAAAGCCCATAGCGATGCCCACCCCGTTTTCCACCATGTTGACGGCGTTCAGCATCAAATTGAAGGTGCCGGCCACTTCCAGATGGTTCCACTGGTCCCCAAACCAGCTCTCCAGCTCGGTGACCACCTGATAGCGGCTGCTCATCAGAAGAGGCCAGGGAGCCAGGTCCTGGGGCGTCACCCCGTCCAGCTGGGCCAGGGGACTGTCTTTGGGCACCAGCACCCCCCACCGGTCCCGCTGGGGCAGACGGAGAAAGGCGTAGCGGCCGATCTCCACCGGCTCCACCAGCAGCCCCATGTCCAGCAGGCCGTTTTCCAGCCGCTCCTTGATGTCGTCGGCGTTGGCGCTGTGGATCCGGAACCGCACCTGGGGGTGCAGCGCCCGGAAGGAGCGCACCTGCGCCGACAAGAAATTCATCCCCCGGGTCTCGCCGGCCCCGATGGAGATCTCTCCCGACAGCTCGGCGCCCCGGCGCGCAAATTCCTGCTCGGTCTTTTCGGCCAGTTCCACGATCTCCTGGGCCCGGCGGCGCAGCAGCATACCGTCCTCGGTGAGGACGATGCGGTATTGACTGCGGCGGAACAGCTTGACCCCCAGCTCCTCCTCCAGCTGCATCAGCTGACGGGACAGGGTGGGCTGGGTCAGATGCAGCAAGGCCGCCGCCCGGGTGATGTTCTCCTCCCGTGCCACCGCAAGAAAGTAACGCAATACACGCAGTTCCATACCATCCCTCCTGTCACAAGAGTACCACATCCCGGCCCAAAAGAAAAGGGGCAGGGTGGATCTGTTGGTCCAGCGCATTGTGTTTGCGCGGCAAATCATGTATAATAAAAGAGAAAATGCACACCCGGTGCGCTGCACCGACAAACACAGGAAGGTCTTCATGAACGATCTGCAAAATGCCCCGGTATCGCCCGCCCCGGCGGGGCGCAGCACCTTGCTGGTGGTGGATGACGATGTCATCAACTGCGGCATCCTGGAACATATCTTTTCACCCTATTACAACATCGGCATGGCCCACGACGGCCAGGCCGGGCTGGACTATATCCTGGAGCGGCAGGACAGCCTCTGCGCCGTGCTGCTGGATGTGGTGATGCCCCGGATGGACGGCCTGCAGGTGCTGCGCCAGCTGGCCGCCCGGGGCCTGCCCGAGCGCATCCCGGTCTTTCTCATCACGGCGGAAGCCAGCGGCAGCGTGATGAAAGAAGCCTATGAACTGGGGGTCATGGACGTCATCGGCAAGCCCATCACCCCCTATGTGGTGCTGCGGCGGGTCCAGTCGGTGGTGGAACTGTTCCAGGGCCGCCAGCGGCTGCGCAATGTGGTCCAGCTGCAAAAAGCCGACCTGCTGGCCCAGGCCCAGCAGATCATTGAGCTGAACAGGGGGATGATCGAGGCTCTGGCGGCTGCCATCGAGTTCCGCAGCGAGGAGTCGGGGGACCATGTCCGCCGTATCCACGATATCACCCTCCACCTGCTGGCCCACACGCCCCTGGGCCGGGGTCTGAGCGATGACGTCATCGAGGCGATCGCCCTGGCTTCCATCATGCACGACGTGGGCAAGATCGCTGTGCCCGACAGCATCCTGAACAAGCCCGGCCGCCTGACGGCCGAGGAGTTCGAGATCATGAAGGGGCACACCGTCCAGGGCGCCCGCCTGCTGGAACAGATCCCCCAGCTGCGGGCCAACGGCGCCTATCCCTATGCATGGGATATCGCCCGCCACCACCACGAGCGGTGGGACGGCCGGGGCTACCCCGACGGGCTGAAGGGGCCGGATATCTCGCTGGCGGCGCAGGTGGTATCGCTGGCCGATGTCTACGACGCGCTCAGCTGCAAGCGGGTGTACAAGGACGCTTTTCCGCGGGAGGAAGTGCTGCGGATGATCCGGACAGGGGCGTGCGGCTGCTTCAACCCCTGGCTGCTGGAATGCTTTTTCGGCGTGGAGGAGCAGCTTAGCAGGATGTATCGGAAAGAAACGCTTTGATCGGAGGAGGAATGCCGGATGGATAGGGAACAGATGGAAAAGCTTGCGGCGGCAGGCATCAACGCGGTGGACGCGATGGAGCGGTTTATGGGCAGCGATGCGCTGTACAAAAAATACATGGAGATGTTTGTGCAGGACCGCACCTATTTCGACCTGTGCCGGGCGGTCAGCACCGGAGACTGGCGGCAGGCTCAGGATGCCTCCCATACCCTCAAGGGGATCTGCGGCAATTTGTCCATGACCGTGCTGTACAAGCTGTTCAGCAGCCAGGTGACCCTGCTGCGGGAAGGCCGCAGCGACGAGGCGGCCGCCCTCATGCCCCAGATCGACGACGCCTATGCCAAAGCGGTGCAGGCGGCGGTCCAGATGAGGACCTGGTGAGATGAAGGGACGCTACGACTGGCGCGGCGTGGTCAAAAAGCTGCGCTATTACATCGCGGCCACCGTCATCCTGCTGGCGGCGGGGGTGGTGTTCGCTCTGTTCCTGCGGCGGGTGCTGCTGCAAAATTACCAGACTTTGGAGACTTCGGTGGCCCACAACTATGCCGCAGAGGTGGACGGGGACCTGAACGCCTACCAGGCCCTGTTGTCTCTGGGAGCCGACGGCGTGGAAGCCCGCATCCAGGAAGGGGAGGACCGGCAGCAGGTGCTGGCCTGGGTCCAGCGGTTCCACCAGCGGCTGACCCAGATCTTTGGGGACGATATGCTGGACACCTATGTGGTGTACGAGGGCCGGATCCTGGCCGCCAACCCCTGGCCGGAGGACACGGGATACGATCACACCGCCGCCGGGTGGTATCAGCAGGCCATGGCCGCAGAAGGCCAGGTGATCTTTACCGACATCTACACCGACGCGGTGTCCGGCCGGGATGTGATCACGGTGGCCAAAAAATGCTGGGACTGCGACGCGGTGATGGCCGTCGATATCTTCCCCGAAAACCTGGCCATCGACCTGGAGGGCCTGCCGGTGCTGGAGCGGGCCTCGGTCTATCTGTGCGACGGCAGCAACCATCTGATCTATGCCCGCAGCGCGGTGGATTACAGCGACAGCGACTTCCCGGATTATCTGAACCGGATGCTGCGGGCCATCGATCAGGGCTATTTTGACCGCTACGACTCCTTCGTCACCGACATTGAAGGGGCCCGCCGCGGGGTGTACCATGCCACCACCGCCAGCGGCTGGCGGGTGATCATCACGGTGCCGGTGGACGCCATGCTGGCCAACCTGCGCCAGTTCTATCTTCTGTTCGGGCTGGTCATGCTGGCGTGGATCGCGGGCTTTGTGGTGGTGGTCTGGCGCAACCTGCGGCTGGACGCGCTGGTGTCCCGCACCAGCGAGACGGTGCAGGTGCTCAGCAATTCGTATTACGGGCTGTTCCGCATCAACTATGCCCAGAACACCTACGAGATGATCAAGGGCTCGGCTTATGCCCGGTGGCGCCTGGCGAGCACCGGCAGCTACGACCAGTTTTTGCAGGTGATCGGGGACGTGATGGAGCCGGACACCAACGCCGACTTCCGCAACAGCTTCTCGCTGGCCAGCATCCGGGACCTGGTGGCAGGCAATATCCGGGACTACGGCGGCGACTTTCTGGGCAAATATGAGACAGGGGACCGGTGGATCAACGTGCGGGTCCTGTTCGACGAGACCCTGGCCCCCGAGGAGGCGGTGCTCTGCTTCCGCGAGGTGGATCAGGACAAGCGCCGCCAGCTGCAGGAGCACAAGCTGCTGGAGGAAGCCCTGGCCAACGCCCGCAAGAGCGAAAAGGCCAAGCAGGCTTTCTTCAACAATATGTCCCACGATATGCGCACCCCCCTCAACGCCATTCTGGGCCTGCTGGATCTGGCCCGCCAGCACGCCGAACAGCCGGACAAGGTGCGGGAGTACCTGGACAAGATCGGCTATTCCGGCCGGCAGCTGCTGGATCTGGTGAATGACATCCTGGATATGTCCCGGATGGAGCAGGGCAAGGTGGTGCTGGACAACCAGGCCTTTGACCTGGCCCAGTGCATCCAGGCCTGCACCGACTCGTTCAAGCCGCAGGCCGCCCGGGAGCACAAGGCCTACACCGTCACCTGCCAGATCCAGGAGGCCCATGTGATGGGGGATGCCAGCCGCATCACCCAGATCCTCAACAATCTCCTTTCCAACGCCTTTAAGTTCACCACCGAGGGGGACAGCGTCTCGGTGTCGGTGCGGCAGATGGGCGGCCCGCCCACCCCGCAGTACCAGATCGTGGTGCAGGATACCGGCGTGGGGATGTCGGAGGAGTTCCAGACCCAGCTGTTCGAGCCCTACGCCCGGGAGACCCGCTTTTTCTCCCGTCAGGTGGTGGGTACCGGACTGGGGATGCCCATTGTCAAGAGCCTGGTCACCCAGATGAGCGGCCAGATCTATGTGGAGAGCAAACTGGGCCAGGGCACCACGTTCACCATCACGGTGCCCTTCATCACGGCGGACGCCGAGGAGGAGAGCCGCCAGCAGCGCCAGCAGCTGCCGGCCGGGGCCTTTTCGCTGGAGGGCAAGCGGATCTTGCTGGCAGAGGACAATATGCTGAACATGGAGATCGCCACCGAAGTGCTGACCATGCACAGCCTGGAAGTGCGCCAGGCGTGGAATGGCCGGGAGGCGGTGGAGACCTTCCAGGCGTCGGAACCCTTTGAGATCGACGCCATCCTGATGGATATGCAGATGCCTCAGATGGACGGCTGTGAGGCCGCCCGCACCATCCGTGCGCTGGACCGTCCCGACGCGGCGACGGTGCCCATCATTGCGGTGACGGCCAATGCCTTTGCAGAGGATATCGCCGCCACCACAGCCGCCGGCATGGATGCCCATATCTCCAAGCCCATCGACTTCAAGGCGCTGTGTTCTACTCTGGAAAATCTGCTGCGCACCCCCCGGGCGCCCGGCAAGGACGGACAGCCCCCGCATCCTTGACTTTTTCAAAATTCAGGAGGACCGTATTCTATGCTCAAACGTCTGCGGGCCAGTCACCCCATCCTCTACTGCATCCTGGCCATCGCTTTGTTCTGGGCCGTTATGAGCCAGGGCGGGCAGCTGCTCGTCCTGCTGCTGACATGGGCGGGGCCGGCCGTGGCCGCGCCGTTCGTCCAGGAAAACTTTTTGCTGCAGGCGGCCGGCGACCTGCTTGGCTTTGCAGCGGCTCTGGTGCTGCTGTGGCGTACCGGCCAGCTGTGGGTCTTTACCAAGCGTGGCTGCGGCTTCTGGGACGGGCTGCTGGTGGGCATGACCCCCTTTGTGATGGTCTGCCTGGGCCTCGCGGTCAATGTGGGGGCGCCCATCCTCCCCGAGGATGCCGTCCTCAAGGCCCCGTGGCGGATCGCGGTGTTTTTCGTCACCATGTTCCTCATCGGCCTGACCGAGGAATCCATGTTCCGGGGGGTGGTGGGCCAGACCCTGCTGCTCCACTTCGGGCCGAGCCGGACCGGCGTATGGAAAGCCTGCCTGCTGTCGGGGGCGCTGTTTGGGGCGCTCCATTTGACCAACCTGGTGTCCAGCGCCCCGCTGGGCGTGCTCATCCAGTGCTGCATGGCCGGCGGCCTGGGGGTGCTGTATGGGGCGATCTATTTCCGCACCGGCAACCTGTGGGTGGTCATCGCCCTGCATGCTTTGCAGGATACGGCGGCCCTCGTCAACACCGGCCTGTACGACGGGGTCGCTTCCACCAGCGAGGTGGTCAGCAGCTATGACCCCAGTATGCTGGTGGGGCTGCTGTTCTATCTGGTGCCCGCCCTCTTTTTGCTGCGGCGCAGCCGTCTGCCTCTGGTGGCGGCCTACTGGGGTCTGGAAGACACTCAGGATTGATTTCTGCACACGAATGGAAACCGCCCACGGCGGCCTTGCAGGGCCTGCTGTGGGCGGTCTTTTGCGTGGTGCTCAGATGTAGTCGATGGGCAGGGTGGGCAGGCCGTTCAGGTCCAGCCCGGCGGTGTGCCCGGCGGCGTATTCATAGTACCCCTGGGAGGCGATCATGGCGCCGTTGTCCCCGCAGAACTTCAGCTGGGGCAGGTAGACCTGGGCTCCCAGCTTTTGGGCTCCGTCGTTGACCAGCTGGCGCAGCCGTCCGTTGGCGGCCACGCCCCCTGCCAGACAGACCTGCCGGGCGTGGGTATCGGCGGCGGCAGCCAGCAGCTTTTCCGCCAGGATGCCGGTGATCCGTTCCTGGAAGCTGGCGGCCAGATCGGGCACATGGATCTCCTGGCCTTTCATCCGGGCCTGGTTCACCTCGTTCAGCACGGCGGTTTTAAGGCCCGAAAAGCTGACGTTGTATTTGCCCTCCACATGGGGCACCGGCAGCCGGTAGGCTTTGGGGTTGCCGGTCCGGGCGGCGGCCGAGACGCTGGGCCCTCCGGGATAGGGCAGCCCCAGGGTGCGGGCTACCTTGTCAAAGGCCTCGCCGGCGGCGTCGTCCACCGTGCGGCCCAGCACCCGGAACCGGGTGTAGTCTTCCACCTGCACGATGTGGCTGTGCCCTCCCGAGGCCACCAGGCAGAGGAAAGGGGGCTTGAGTTCCGGGTGGGTCAGATAGAGGGCTGCGATATGCCCCCGCAGATGGTGCACCGGCACCAGAGGCTTGCCGGCGGCGTAGGCCAGCCCTTTGGCAAAGTTGACCCCCACCAGCACCGCCCCGATCAGCCCCGGGGCAAAGGTGACCGCTACCGCATCCACCTGGCTGATGGTGCGGCCGGCGTCCGCCAGAGCTTTGGCCACGGTGCCGCTGATGTATTCGCAGTGGCGGCGGCTGGCGATCTCGGGCACCACCCCGCCGTAGAGGGCCTGTTCCTTGACGCTGGTGGCAATGACGTTGCTCAGCAGCACCCGGCCGTCTTCCACCAGGGCGGCGGCTGTTTCATCACAGGTGGATTCGATTCCCAATATAACCATGTTCCCGTTCGTTCCTCTCCTTGGGTGTTTAAAAAAGTATCAGTGCGCCTCCAGCCAGGAATGGCCCTGGCGCACCTCGGTATCCAGAGGCACCGTAAAGTGGACGCAGCCCTCCATCTCCTCTTTCAGGATGCGGGCGGCGATCTGGGCCTCGGCTTCGGGCGCCTCCACGATCAGTTCGTCGTGGACGGTCAGGATCAGGCGGCTTTGCAGCTTTTCGGCCCGGATGCGCCGCCATACCCGCACCATGGCCAGCTTGATCACATCGGCGGCCGTGCCCTGGATGGGGGTATTGCGGGCCATCCGCTCCCCGCTGGCCCGCACCGCGATGTTGGAGCTGGTCACTTCAGGCAGGGTGCGGCGGCGGCCGAACAGGGTGCTGACATAGCCCTTCTCTTTGGCGTCGGCGATGGTCTGCTTCATGTAGGTATCCACCTTGGGGAAGCTGGCCAGGTAGTTCTTCAAAAAGACGCCGGCTTCCCGCACCGACACCCCCAGGTCTTCCGACAGACTGAAAGCGCCTTTGCCGTACATGATGCCAAAGTTGATGGCCTTGGCGGCGGTGCGCAGCTGGGGCGTCACCTGATCCAGAGGGATGCCGTAGATCTTGGCGGCGGTGCTGCGGTGGATGTCCTCTCCGCTGCGGAAAGCGGCCTGCATATGCTCGTCCCCGGTGATGTGGGCCAGGATGCGCAGCTCGATCTGGCTGTAATCGGCGTCCACCAGCACGCAGCCCGGCTTTGCCACAAAGAAGCCCCGCAGCTGGCTGCCCAGCTGGGTGCGGATGGGGATGTTCTGCAGATTGGGGTTGTCGGAGGACAAGCGGCCTGTGCGGGCCTCGGTCTGGTTGAAGGTGGAGTGGATCCGCCCGTCGGGACCGATCACCTTGAGCAGCCCTTCGGCATAGGTGGAATACAGCTTCTGATAGGAGCGGTAGCGCAGGATATCGTCGATGAGGGGGTAATCGGGCCGCAGCTTCTGCAAGGTGGCGTTGTCGGTGGACCAGCCCCGGCTGGTCTTGCGGCCATGGGGCAGCTTCATTTTGATGAACAGCATATCCCCCAGCTGTTTGGGGCTGTTGGGGTTGAAGGCGGGGTCCTCCACCTGACTGCGGATGTAGGCCAGGGTATCGTCGATCTGGGCTTTCAGCTGCACCCCGAACTGCTCGATGCCCGCCCGGTCCACCAGCACGCCGGTGCGGGTCATGTCCGCCAGCACCTGGGCCAGGGGGAACTCGATCTCGTTGTACAGCTCGTCCTCGCCCAGGGCTGTGATCTCGGCCTTCATTTTCGCGAACAGGTCGGCCAGGAAGCCGGCGTCGGGCCATGCCGCGCAGGTAAAGGCGGGCTGGGCCTTGTAGGCCTCGGCCAGAGCGGCAATGTTGTACTTGGCCGCCGAGGCATCCAGCAGGTAGGCGGCCAGCTTGCCGTCCCAGACGATGGAGGCGCCCCAGCCGCCCTGCTCCATGGCGGCTGCATAGAGGGGGGCCGCGTCGAATACTTCCAGCTGCACGGCGGGGTCATCCAGCAGGGCGGGCAGCTGGGCTTCCTCCAGCGGGTAGACGCTGGTGCCCTGTACGGCGTACCAGTGGGCAGGCCGCGTCTCGATGATCCGGTTGCCCTGTTTGCCGTATTCAGCGGGGCGGGCCGCCAGCAGGTACAGGCCCTGGGGCTGCGGGGGCAGCTCCAGCACGTCGGCCTCGGGCAGGGGCTCGGCCGCGGCGCCGTCCAGGCCGGGCTCGGCGGGCAGTACGCCTTCCAGGCCCAGCCGGGGGATCAGGGCGCGGATCTCCAGATCCAGCATCAGCCGCACGGCGGCAGCCTTGTCGCCTTCCCCGGGCCGATAGGCTCCCTGGGCCGTCTCGATGGGGGCGTCGGTGCGGATGGTGCCCAGAGTGTAGCTGAGCTGTGCGTCCTCCCGGCAGGCCTCCAGATTGGCCCGCTGCCGCGGCTTGATGAGGGGGTCATCCAGATGGGCGTATACCTCCTCCAGGCTGCCGAAATGCTGGATCAGGGACAGGGCAGTCTTTTCACCGATGCCCTTCACCCCGGGGATGTTGTCGGACGAATCCCCCATCAGGCTCTTGACGTCGATCAGCTGCCGGGGCTCCAGACCGTACTGGGCCTGGATGGCGGCCTTGTCCATCACCCGGGTCTCACTGTGGCCCCGGCTGGTGGTGGCCAGCAGCACGGTGGTGTGATCGCTCACCAGCTGCAGGTTGTCCCGGTCGCCGGTGGCCAGATAGCAGGTCTCCTGGCGCTGGTCGCAGGCGGCGGCCAAAGTGCCCAGGATGTCGTCGGCCTCCCAGCCCTCGGCGGTCACCAGCTTGTAGCCCAAAAGGGTCAGCAGCTTCTGGAGCAGAGGCATCTGGGCGGCCAGCTCCTCGGGCATACCGTGGCGGTTGGCCTTGTAGCTGTCGTACATCTTGTGACGGAAGGTAGGGGCGGGCAGGTCAAAGGCAATGGCCACCTCGTCCGGCTGATAGTTCTGGGTCAGGGAGAGCAGGATATTCATAAAGCCATAGATGGCATTGGTGTACTGCCCGTCCTTGGTGGTCAGAACCTTGATCCCAAAAAAGGCACGGTTCGCAATGCTGTTGCCATCAACAACCAATAAACGCATTCAGTAGACTCCTCCCTGTATGTGCAGCCTTTGTGCAAGAGGGCTGCGGGTGTATAGACCATTCTTCATCTTTTTCCAGTATAACACAAAACCGCCGGCAGGAACAGGCCCCGGCGGAAAACAAAAAGATCCCCCGTCCGCAGCCAGAGCGCCGGGCAGGGGAGAGGGGCAGGGTCAGTCGCTTGTCTGGATGGCGCCCACCGGGCAGGCCTCGGCGGCCTGGACGGCCTGGGGCACATCTTCGCCGGGGATCTCTCCGGGGATGGCGACCGCCAGGGTCCCCTCCATCGAAAAGACCTCGGGACACAGGCCGGCGCACTGGGTGCAGCCGATGCAGAGGCTGGGATCAACGACAGCTTTCATAGCGCATGGACTCCTTTCCGGGGCGGCACAAAGGGCCCCACACAGAGTCTGCCCCCAAAACCGTCCCCCTATACTTTGGCCTGCGGGTATGCTACAATAAAATGGATCCAAAACAGCTCCGGCACGGGCGCTCTGCGCAGCGGGACCGGGAAAACGGCAAGAAAGGAATAAGGACCCTATGAATATCCAGATCTTTGGCACCAGCAAGTGCTTCGATACCAAAAAGGCCCAGCGCTATTTCAAAGAGCGGGGCATCCGCTTCCAGATGATCGACATGAAAGAAAAGGGGCTGAGCCGGGGCGAATTCGACAGCGTGGCCCGGGCAGTGGGCGGCTGGCAGAACCTGGTGGACCCGAACGCCAAGGACAAACAGACCCTGGCGCTGCTCCAGGCCCTGGTGGACTGGCAGCAGGAGGACAAGCTGTTTGAAAACCAGCAGCTGATCAGGACCCCCATCGTCCGCAACGGCCGTCAGGCCACCGTGGGCTACCAGCCCGAGGTGTGGGCCGGCTGGCAGTGATCAGGACAGGGCCTTCAGTGCCGCCAGAAAAGCATCCACATTGCCCTCGGGGGTGGCCCAGCTGGTCACCAGGCGGATGCAGGTATGGCCGGCATCGGGCTTGGAGGAGAACTCAAAGCCGAAATCGGGCTTGAGGGCCTCCACCACCCCGTCGGGCAGGATGGGGAACTGCTGGTTGGTGACGCTGTCGCAGGCAAAGGGATAGCCCAGCGCGGCAATGCCCGCTTTCAGCTTGAGGGCCATGGCGTTGGCGTGGGCGGCCAGCTGGACATACCGGTCCCCCTGCATCAGCTGCTCGAACTGGATGCCCAGCAGCCAGCCCTTGGCCAGCATCCCGCCCCGCTGCTTGATGTTGTAGCGGAAATCGGGCTTGAGGGCGTCGTTCAACAGCACCAGGGCCTCCCCGAACAGAGCGCCGTTCTTGGTGCCGCCGATGTAGAAGGCGTCGCACAGACGGCCCAGCTCCTCCAGGGTGGGGCCGCCGGCGGCCAGGCCGCTGGCCAGCCGTGCGCCGTCCAGGTACAGCCACAGGCCCAGCTCATCGCACACCTGCCGCAGGGACTGGAGCTCGGCCAGGGTGTACAGGGTGCCGATCTCGGTGGTCTGGCTGACGTACACCATCCGGGGCTTGACCATATGCTCGTCGGTGTGGGCGGCAGCGGCGGCCCGCACCGCATCGGCTGTCAGTTTGCCGTCTGCGGCGGGGCAGACGATGCACTTGTGGCCGGTGGCCTCGATGGCGCCTGTCTCGTGGACGCAGATATGGGCGCTGGCGGCGGCGATGACCGCCTCATAGGGCCGCAGGAAAGCGGCGATGGCGGTGGCGTTGGTCTGGGTGCCTCCCACCAGCAGGTGCACATCGGCGTCGGGGCGGCCTACCGCCTTGCGGATCATCTGCCGGGCGTGCTCGGTATGGGGGTCGGTGGAATAGCCGGGGTTGCCCTCGGTGTTGGTAGCGGCCAGAGCTTCCAGGATGGAGGGATGGCAGCCTTCGCTGTAATCGTTGGTGAAACGGATCATACCAAAACTTCCTTTCCTTTGGATACAGTACGCAATGCCCCTATTATATACCATGGCGGTGCCGGCAGGCAAGGGCGCCGGCCGGGGCAAACGGCATCATTTCACAAAATTACCATAGGCTATCTTTTGCGCACTGTGGCACAATGTGCTATACTATACCCGGATATCCCCACAGGGTGCGCCCTGCGCATACACTATTTGGACTTAGGAGACGGTAAAAAACCATGAGAACTTATGTGACCCCGGAGGAACACGCCCGCATCCACCGCCGCCGGCGCCGTCAGGCGCTGGGGCTGGCCATGGCGGTGCTGATCTGCATCGGGATCTTTACAGTGCTGGGGGCCGGTTACCGGCTGGTGGCCAGCCTGTTCGATGAGACAGAGCAGATGCAGGAATATGAGGACAAGCTGGAAGGGCTTGTGCTGTTCGACCCGCTGCCCTTTGACGGCATTGAGAACATCGATGATCTGACGCTGCGTCAGGCCGCCGTGTGGGGCTGCATTTACAGCATCCAGGAGACCCAGGGCAATTTTGACAACTACGCCCACGACCCGGTCACCGAACAGCTTCTGCTGCCCGCTGTGGATGTGGACGCCTACCTGGCCCGGCTGGTGGGACCTTCCTTCCAGCTGACCCACCGCAGCTTTGATATGGATGATATGACCATCGAGTTCGATGAGGCCACCCAGTGCTACAAGATCCCCATTACCGGCGGCGTGGGCTACTACCGTGCCGATGTGGTGGACCTGTTCAAGCAGGATGGCAAGCTCCATGTGACGGTGGGCTATATCCCCATGTACGCCCAGGGCGACCTGATCGGCACCATGTCCGACACGCCCACCAAGTATATGGACTACCTGTTCGAGCGCACATCGGGCAGCTGGTATCTCACCGGCCTCACCGAGAGCGCCACCAAGCCCCAGGAACAGGCCGCTTCCAGCCAGGCCAATTCGGTGGTCATGATGGAGCCCGACCAGCTGCAGGAGGCGATCCTTTCGGGTGTGGACCCGGACGCGGTCTCCAGCAGCAGCGCTTCCAGCGGGCAGACCGCTTCCAGTCCGGCGTCCAGCGGCGTGTCCAGCGAGACCCCCACCGGCGAGCTGGCCCGGGACGGCGCCGCCAGCGAGGAGACCCAGACGGCCTCCAGCGCGGATGCTTCCGCCAGCCAGGCCGCCTGACCGCCGGCCAATCAAAAACACAAAGCCTCTGCACAGGAATGGCCCGTGCAGAGGCTTTTTTGACGTTTATTTCAGGCCGAAGGGGACGATCACCAGCCGGTACCACAGATAGGGGAGCATGTTCCAGATCATCCATGCCTCCATCAGCAGATAGTTGGGCAGGTCCCGCAGGCGAAAGGGACGTTTGCCCAGCCGCCCCTGGCGCAGGATGTCGAAGGCTTCGCGCATCCCCTGGTCCCAGGCGTCCCCGAAGCCCTGCTTGTGAAATTTGTAGCACTTGAGCAGGTAGCCGGCGGCCAGGGGCAGGGCGTTGGCCAGCAGCATCAGGGCGGGCTCGTTTTTCAGAGGCAGCAGGATGCTGTTGCGGCCGCTCTGGCGGCTTTTGAATTCGTTGTAGCGCACCGCCCCGGTGCTGGCGCCGCAGATGTGGTAGCACCGGGCAGTGGGGCACAGGATGTTCTTGTAGCCCGCGTTGTTGGCGCGCCAGCTCAGGTCCACGTCCTCGAAATAGGCGAAGAAGTTCTCGTCAAAGACGCCGATCTCGTCCAGGATACGCTTGCGGTAGAGGGCGGCCCCGCCGCAGGCCGAGAAGATCCGGCGCTGTCTGGTGTAGCGGCTGGCCAGGCGGCCGTCCCCGGTCTTGCAGGCAAAGCCCATCCAGGTGACATAGTCGCCGGCATCATCGGCCAGCTCCCGCTCAAAGTGGCGGATCATCAGGCTTTGGACCGCAAAGATCCGCGGGTCGCTGTCGGCGGCCCGGATCAGCTCGGCCAGCCACTGGGGCTCTGCAAAGGCGTCGTTGTTGAACAGCACTACATATTCGCTTTTGGCCAGGACGATGCCCTGGTTGACCGCATGGGAAAAGCCGGTGTTCCTGCCGTTTTCGATCAGGGTGAAATTGGGCCGGCTGCAATAGCTGCGGGCCTGGGCCAGGCTCTCGTCGGTGGAACCGTTGTCCACTACGATCAGCTCAAAGTCCTGCTCGGTCTGGGCATAGACCGACTCGATGGAGTCCTTCAGCCAGCCCTTGCCGTTGATATTGGGGATGATGACAGTCGCTTTCATAGCCGCTCCTAGGTATGGGAAAAATCACAACGCAGCTATTATAGCACACTTGCAGCCCAAAAAACAGCCCGCAGGCCGGAAAACCTGCGGGCGTAGTTATTATATAGGGGAGCCGGCTCAGGCGGCCAGGGCGGCCTCGATGGCGGCCAGGACGTCAGCCGAGTTCTCGCAGCAGACCAGGACCACCTCGCCGGTGGGAACGGTGGTGACGGTGGCTGCCTTGGCGATCTCATACTGGTCGGCCAGGTAGTTCTCCATCGACATCTGCTGGCTGGTGACGTAGTTCTCCAGCGCTTCCTGCACGGCCTCGGTTTTGCCCTCGGCGGGCTTGACGATGGCGACGCCGTAGCTGCGCACATTCAGCAGGGAGACGGATGCGGAAAACTCCTCATAATCCCCGTCCTGCAGCCCCAGCATGGGCAGGATGAAGTTGTCGGCCTGGGCCTTGAGATCCTCCTCGGTCATCTCGCCGGCAGGGCCGTCGGCAGCCGTGAAGGAACCGTCCCCCTTGCCGGTCAGGATCATCAAGTTCTCGTTCTCCTCATCGGTGCGGGCGTCGTGGATGATCTGGCTGTAATCTTTGGGCTCTGCGGCCGAGGAGGCGTCCTTTCCGCCGCAGGCGGCCAGGGAAAAGAGTGCGAGAGAAGCCAGAGCGGCGGCGATCAAAAACTTTTTCATAAAGAGGTTCCTTTCTTTTGTTGCAATTTGATGCGGGGGCGGCAGGCCACACCGGCCGGTTTTACACAGGATGGGCCGGCGGGGCGGGGTTTATTCCCGCTGTTGAATGCCGTCATATCCTATACGAACAGCCCGGCGGCAAAATTGCGGACGTTCACAATCATTTAAGAATTGCCGCTGCGGGAAGTCGGGGCGCAAAAAATCCCCGGCCCGGGCCGGGGAAGAAAGGCTGCATAGACGCAGGTCACAGCAGCTGCAAAGACTCCAGCGGGCCGTGGTCCACCGGGGTGGAAAGGATGATCTGGGTGCAGGTGCTGCCCAGCTTCTGGAATTGCAGGATCAGCTGCTCCAGCTGCATCATGCTGCCGCAGCTGACCTTGATCAGGAAGGTGTATTCACCGGTGACGTGGTAGCATTGCAGCACCTCTTTGCTGTTCTGCAGCAGGTTGAGCAGCCCTTCCCGCTCGGAGGGGGCCACCGACAGGCTGATGAGGGCATCCACATACAGCCGGCCCGCCGGGCGGTTGAGCACCACCGTGTAGCCCCCGATGATGCCGTCGGACTCCAGTTTATGGATGCGGCTGGAGACGGCGGGGCTGGTCAGGGACACCTGCTCGGCGATCTCTTTGACGGGCATACGTGCATTGTGGGCCAAAAGGGTCAGGATCTTGCGGTCCAGATCATCCATTCTAACGTTACCTCCATACTCTATTTCCGGTGAAATAGATAAAATTTTCTTTAAATAAAGTTTCGAGTTGTAAAAAATCACAAAAGTTGTCAAAAACGCGAAACTCTCCGGTGCTGCCTTTAATTATATAAAGTTTTACCCGAAAAGTAAAGTGAAAGTTTAAGGTGAAAGGAAAATTTACAATTTGACAATAAATCAAATTTGCATATAATACAAATCACAAGGCCGCGCACCCCAGACGGCGCGGCGGATCTAAATTTGAGATTTACTGCTTTATATACTTTCCCACCCCTCTATACACAAAAACCCGCTGCCAGGCGGGTTTTTGTGTTTTTCTGCTTTTTTGCAGCAGAAAGCCCCTGCCCGGCGGGGGCAGGGGCCGCAGAACGCTGCAAAACTTACTTCAGATAGATATGGTGGGGCAGGCCCGCAATGTAAAGCGGAGTCAGCTCGGCCTGGATCAGGGGCCGGGCGTAATCCAGAAACTCATGGGTCATCTGGGTGTGGTTCTCGTTCATCCAGCTCAGGGGCACCTTCTTTTCCAGGTTGGCCACTTCGCTGATGGGATGCAGCTCGGTGGTGCACTGGTAGGGATTGTTGGAGATCCGCTTCAGGGCCACCATTTGCCCGGTGACGCCCTCAAAGGCGGCCTTGGCCGCAGCACCGCCCACCTGGTAGGCCTCGGTGATGTCGGTGCGGCTGGTCAGATGGCCTGCGCAGCGCTGCAGGGTGGAAAGCTCGATGCAGCGGGTCTTGGTGTCCAGGGCGCGGGCCACGGTGTTGGCCAGGAAACGGGCCGTACCGGTCAGAGCCTTGTGGCCGAAAGCGTCCACGGCATGGACATCGTCGGCCAGCTCACAGACATAGCGGCCGTCCTCCAGCTTGACGCCTTCCGACACGGCAATGACGATGCTGGGCTTCTTCTCCTGCATGGCCCGCACCTTCTCCACAAAGCGGTCCACATGGAAGGGAACCTCGGGCAGGCAGATCATGTCCACGCCCTCGCAGTCGTCCCCCTTGGCCAGGGCGGCGGCGGCGGTCAGCCAGCCGGCGTTGCGGCCCATGATCTCCACGATGGTGACATACTTGGTGCCGTAGACGGTGGCGTCCCGGATGACCTCCTTCATCACCACGCCGATGTACTTGGCCGCAGAACCGTAGCCGGGGGTGTGGTCGGTGACCATCAGGTCATTGTCGATGGTCTTGGGCACGCCCATGAACCGGATGTCGCTGCCCATCCGCTGACCGTAGTCGGCCAGCTTGCCGATGGTGTCCATCGAGTCGTTGCCGCCAATGTAGAAGAAGTAGCCGATGTCCAGCTTCTCCAGGATATCGAACAGCTTCTTGTACACGGCCTCATCCGCGTGCCAGTCGGGCAGCTTGTAGCGGCAGCTGCCCAAAAAGCTGGAGGGGGTGCGCTTGAGCAGCTCGATGTCCAGGTCGTCCTTCAGGATGGTGCCCAGGTCGATGACCCGCTCTTCCAGCAGGCCGGCCACACCGTTGCACATCCCGTAGACGACCTGCGCGCCGCGGTTGCGGCAGCTCTCATAGACGCCTGCCAGGCTGGCATTGATGACGGAAGTGGGGCCGCCGGACTGGCCGACGATTGCGTTTTTACCCATGATTCGTTTCTCCTTTACATAGCATCATTTATCTTGGCTGCATGGGGGCGGTGTGCTCCCAGCAGGAAAGAACGTCAGGGCGCGGCCAAAAGAGGGGGCAAAAGGGCTGGATCACATATGTACGTGGCGGGGGGTGCCGTTGACATAGATGGGGGTCAGCTCGTCCAGGATCAGGGGGCGGGCATACTCCTCAAAGCTGGCAGTTACGTGCATCCCGTCGGGGGAGATCCACTCCAGGGGGACCTTCTTTTCCAGGTTGGCCACCTGCTGCACATCCACCGACTCGGTGATGCACTGATAGGGTGCACCGGTCAGACGCCGCAGGGCGATCATCCGGCCGCTCTCCCCGGCAAAGGCCGCAGCAGCGGCGGCGCCCCCGGCAGCATAAGCCTCGGTGACGTCGGTGCGGCTGGCCAGATGGCTGGCGCAGCGCTGCAGCGTGGAGAACTCGATGGCCCGGCTCTTGCAGCCCAGGTTCTGGTGAATCAGCTCGGACAGATACCGGCTGGTGCCGCTGAGGATGGCCTTGTGGCCAAAGGCATCCAGCTGGCCCGCCGTGGAGACCAGGTCACACAGGTAGGTGCCGTCAGCCGTGCGGACGCCCTCGCTGGCCGCGATGATGACGTTGGACTTCCGCCGCTGCAGCTCATCTA
The DNA here is from genome assembly GCF_002160915.1 of Faecalibacterium sp. An121. Classification (GTDB taxonomy): domain Bacteria; phylum Bacillota; class Clostridia; order Oscillospirales; family Ruminococcaceae; genus Faecalibacterium; species Faecalibacterium avium. Next base: position 84,437 of record NZ_NFLM01000008.1, on the reverse strand, counting down.
CCTTTTTCAAAAACAGCTCCTGGTTGAAGGGGACCTCGGGCAGCAGGATCATATCGGGACCGTCGCAGTCCTCGCCGGCAGCCAGGCAGGCGGCGCCGGCCAGCCAGCCGGCGTGCCGGCCCATGATCTCGGCCACGGTGACGCTGCGGATGTTGTAGACCGAGGAATCCCGGATGACTTCCTTCAGGATGGTGGCGATGTACTTGGCCGCCGAACCATAGCCCGGGGTATGGTCGGTCAGGCACAGGTCGTTGTCGATGGTTTTGGGCACGCCGATGAACCGCACGTCGCTGCCCATCCGCTGGCCATAGCGGCTCAGCTTGGCAATGGTGTCCATCGAATCGTTGCCGCCGATATAAAAGACTGCGCAGATGTCATACTTGTCAAAGAGGGTGAACAGCTGCACATAGGGGGTGGTGTCCTGTTCGGGGTCGGGCAGTTTGTACCGGCAGCTGCCCAAAAAGCTGGAGGGGGTGCGCTTGAGCAGTTCAATGCTCATCCGGTCATCCAGCAGGATGTCCAGATCCACCAGCTCTTCCTTCAGCAGGCCCTCGATGCCGTACTTCATGCCGTACACCTTGTCGGCTCCCAGGCTGCGGGCCGTCTTGTAGACGCCGGCCAGACTGGAATTGATGACGGCAGTGGGGCCGCCGGATTGGCCTACGATCACGTTTTTGCTCATAGAATAGCTCCTTCTTATCATGCGTGGAGGTGGTTTGGGGCCGGGGCGGGCCCTGCACTGCGCCGCTCCGGCCGGCAAAACGTCCGCAACCGGCATAAAAAAACCACCCTGGGTGGAGAGTCTTTTTGCCAGATTGCATGGTTTTTGCCCTGTTTCTATTGTAACCGTTTCAAGCGTTGTATGCAAGACCCAAGTTGGTTGCAGAGCGAAAAATTTTATGATAGAATCAGTGTACTTCTACAAAAGTCAAAGCCGCCCTGACAGGGCAAATACTTCGGGAGAATAAAAGTGCCATGGGTATTTCACATGATTACAATTACGCCCGCCGCCGGGCCCGGCAGCAGGGCGCTCATACCAAGCTGAAAGTGCTGCTGTGCGTGGCGGCCATCCTGCTGCTGTCGCTGGCCATCACCGCCATCCTCCAGACGGCCCAGCAGGAGGCAGCCCCTCCGCAGGAGGAGATCCTGCCCACCGGCACGGTGGAGGGGATCCTGGCGCCCCTGCCCATGCAGCCGGGCGAGGGGGGAGCGGGGACTGCCCAGGTCCTGCAGTTCGGCCCGGCCCGGCAGAGCGCGGGCAGTTACACCGTGCTGGCCTATGACAGCAGCGTCATCCGCCAGCCCGCCACCGGCCAGGTGGACCTGAGCTACTTTGCCGATGCCGCCTTTCTGGGGGACAGTCTGACGGTGGGCTTCACCGATTACAGCATCAACCTGGGCGGCGCGCTGGTCTGCGGCTATACCGGAGCAGGCCCCGACACCATCGTCAACCGGATGACGGTCAGCCATATGACCCGCGGGGACGAGGTGGCCCTGGACGTGCTGGCGGCGGCCCAGCCCAAAAAGCTGTATATCCTGCTGGGCACCAACACCCTGACCACCGCCGGTGCAGAGGACCGCTTCCTGACCTATTACGGGGCCATGCTGGACGCGCTGCGGGAGACGTTGGGCCCCGACTGCGTCATCTACGTCCAGTCCATCCCGCCGGTGCGGCCCGAGGCAGTAGCCCAGCGGCCCGGTCTGTCCAGCGACAACCTGCGGGCGGTGAACGAGCAGCTGGCCCAGCTGGCCCACAGCAAGGGCTGCGTCTATCTGGATCTGTGGGAGGCTCTGGCCGACGGCGAAGGCAACCTGAAAGCGGTCTGCGCCGCCCCCGACGGGGTACACCTGTCGGCGGGCAACGGTTATGGCGCCTGGGTCAACTACCTGCGCAGCCATACCCGCTACGCCGCCGACAGCCCCTGGACTCCCGGCAGCGCCTACGCTTCTGCAGGCTGAGCGATATGGAAAAAGCCTCGGAAAGCCTTTGGATGGGCCTTCCGGGGCTTTTTTGCTGGCGTCTCTAGATCAACCCAGTCTCCACTGGGCGCTCTCGGTCTGGAGCTCCACCATGCGGCGGTAAAGGCCGCCCTGCTCCATCAGCTCCGCCGGGGTGCCCTGCTGGGCCACATGGCCGTCCTCCAGCACCACGATGTGGTCGGCTCCGGCCACGGTGCGCATCCGATGGGCAATGACCAGCACCGTCTTGCCCCGGAGCAGGCGGGAGAGGGCGGTTTGGACGGCGCTTTCATTTTCCACATCCAGGCTGGCGGTGGCCTCGTCCAGCAGCACCACCGGCGCGTCCTTTAGAAGTGCCCGGGCGATGGAGATCCGCTGCCGCTCCCCGCCGGAAAGGGTGGAGCCGTTCTCCCCGATCACCGTCTGGTAGCCCTGGGGCAGCTTGCGGATGAACTCGTCGCACTGGGCGGCTTTGGCGGCTTCCAGCACCTCCTCGTCAGTGGCGCCCCGGCGGCCTAGGCGGATGTTCTCCATCACCGTGTCCCGGAACAACACCACGTCCTGGAACACCATGGAGTAAAAACGCAGGAGGGTCTCCGGGTCCACCGTGGATACGTCCGTTCCGCCCAGGGACACCTTCCCGCCGGTGACGTCCCAGAAACGGGCGGCCAGCTTGCAGGCGGTCGATTTCCCGCCCCCGGAGGGGCCGATGAGGGCGGTGACCTCTCCCTGGCGGGCGGTGAAGCTCACATCTTCCAGTACCCCAGTGCCCTCCCGGTAGGCAAAGGAGACATGGTCAAAGGTGATGTCGTAGCGGTCGGGGTGGAAGTCCTCCGTTCCCGTCTGCACCGGCTGCTCCAGGACGGAGCGCATCCGTTCAATTTGCAGCTTGGTATTGAAAGTGGCGGCGATGTTCTGGAGCACCACCCCCAGAGGATCGTACAGCCGGGCGGCAGCGAACAGGAAGCCCAGGAAATAGAGGAAGGACAGCTCCCCAGCCAGCAGCAGCGACCCACCGGTGAGCACCGTAGTGGCAAGCCCCAGACGCAGGAATGCCTGAGCGGAGCACACGAACACGCCGGTGGCCAGCTCGGACCGGATGGAACTACCCTCCATAGCGGCCAGCTTTGCCTCCAGATCGCTCAAGTAGCGCTCCTGCCGGTGGCAGGCCTTGATGTCCCGGATGGTCTCCAGTCCCTCCTGGATGCAGTCGGCCACTGCCCGCTTGTTCAGGATGTTTTTCGTCCCAAAGGCGTCCTGGATCTTCTTGGAGCCCGCCGTCAGCGCCACTGCCACGGGTACCACCCACAGCACGGCCAGGGCCATACGCCAGTCGCAGGCAAACATACACACCCCGATCACCAGCGTGGAACCGACGGAGGCGAACAGTTGGGGCACATAGTGGGAAAACATCTGGTCCAGGCTGGAGCAGTCGGCGATCATGGTGGAGGTCAGGTCGCTGAGGTCACGGTTCCCAAAAAAGGACAGGGGGAGCCTGCGCAGCGTCTCCGCCAAGCTCACCCGGCGGTTAGCACTCTCCCGGTAGGTGGCGATGTAGAGGGAGGCGTACTGGAACCAGTGAAGGACGAACAGTAGGACCAGCACCGCCAGGGCAAAGCCCACATAGAGCCAGAACCCGTCCGTGGGACTGCCGCCGCCCACCAGACAGCCAAGCAGATGTTGGATGGTAAACAGGACTGCTCCGACGGGGAACATGAGGGCCAGGTTGCACACAAAGCACCAAAATACGGCCTTCACCAGGTCTTTGGCTCCCTTCTCGCTGAGGGCAAACCAGTGCTGTAATTTCTTCGTCATACCGCAGCCTCCTTTCCGACCTTCCATTGGGCGCTGCGCTGATAGTCCGCCCACATGGCGGCATAGACGCCGTTTTTCTTCAATAGAGCGCTGTGGCTGCCCTGTTCCGCGATCTTCCCTTCGTTTAAGACGATGATGTTGTCCGCGTTCTGCACCGTGGATAGCCGGTGGGCGATCATCAGCACCGTTTTGTTCCGGGTCAGGGTCTCAAAGGCCTTTTGGATCTGATGCTCATTCTCCGGGTCGGCAAAGGCGGTGGCCTCGTCCAGCACCACGATGGGAGCGTCCTTCAAAATGGCCCGGGCCAGGGCAATGCGCTGCTGTTCCCCGCCGGAGAGGTAGACACCCCTGGCGCCCACCACCGTGTCCAGCCCCTGGGGCAGCTTTTCCAGGATGTCATCGCACTGGGCGGCATGGGCGGCGGCAAGCACCTCCTCCCGGGAGGCGTCCGGCCGGGCAGCCCGGATATTTTCCAACAAGCTCTCCTTGAACAGACGGGTATCCTGAAACACAAAGGCCACCTGCCCCATGAGGGCGGCGCCGTCCAGCTCCCGTACGTCCGCACCGCCCACAGTGACGCTGCCGCTGTCCACATCCCAGAACCGGGGGATGAGACTCGCCGCGGTGGTCTTTCCCCCGCCGGAGGGCCCCACCAGAGCCACCACTTCACCGGGCTGGACCGAAAAGCTCACATCCTCCAGCGCGGGTTGGCTGGCGCCGGGGTAGGTGAAGGTCACGTGTGCAAAGGCCACGGCGTCATCTGCCGGCCGCTTTTGCGTTTCCGGCTCCGGCATGGGCTGTTGGCTCAGGATCTCATCCAGCCGGCCAATGGCCTCGTCGGCCTCCATCACCGCCTCGCTCATATACATAATACGGTTGATCATCTGACCGCAGGCAGGGGCGAACAGGGCGTAGAAAATCAGGTTCACCAGCGTGGTACGCACATCTCCGCCGGAGGCGATCAGCAGTGCCGCCGGGATCAGCAGAGCAAAGGCCCCGTTGATCGATGTGAGGAAACAGGTCTGTCCTGTCCGGCAGCTCATGGCATACTGGCTGGCCAGATTGCTGTAATCCTGGATGGCGGCGTAGAAGGCCTTGAAGGAGTAGACCGTCTGCTGGAACATCTTCACCACCGGGATGCCCCGGACATACTCCACCGCCTCTCCGCTCATGCGCTCGATCTCTTTTTGATAGCGGTGGAAGAAGCCGGCGTTCTTGCCGCCCATCATCAGGCACATGGACAGCAAAGCCAGCACCATGGTCAGCAGGCACAGAAGGCCCATCCGCCAGTCAAAGAGGAACAGCACGACGATGGCGGCGATGGGCGTCACTGCCGTGGCGGCCAGATCGGGCAGCTTATGAGCCAGCAGATCCTCGGTAAGCCCGGCATTGTCGTCGATGAGCTTGCGCAGCCGTCCCGACTGGTTCCCGGTGAAAAAGCCCAAAGGGAGCTTTAGCACATGGGTCATGGCGGCGCGCCGGATGTTTCGGGCGGTGCGGAAGGCGGCAATATGGGTGGACATAAGGGCGGCAAAGTACAGCAGGATGCTGCCAATGGCAAACCACACCGCCATCCAACCAAAACGGCCCAGGTCACCGGCCCCGTCCAGGCTGGGCCAGGCGGCCAGCACGCTCCTGGCCACCAGCCAGACGCACAGGTAGGGAGCCAGTCCCAGCACCGCCGACAAGGCGGACAGGACACAGCCAAGGATCGTCAGGTTCTTGTGCCTGCCCGCATAACCCAGGATGCGGGCAAGACTGCTCGGTTTCTTTTGGTTCAAAATAATCCCTCCTTGTAAAATAGTTAGAATTAACTAACTTTTATCCCAAAAAGACAGGGGTCAAGCCCCCATCAATTTCAGCCATCCGGCGGTGTAGAACGCACGCAGCTGCGCCACATCCCGCAGCGCCTGCTCCCGGGGCATATCGTGGACCACGATCTCAAACACCCCATTGAACATCCCGCTCGCAATGATATGACACAGGGATTTGTCCAGCATGGGAATGTCCTTCCCCAGGCGGCGGAGCACCTCCATATACTGGAGGGTATACTCCACCTCGATCTCCACCATGTTGTGGACAAAGTGCTCATAACTGGTACCCTCCGCCCGGCACAACAGCAGCTTTACCGGTTCCCGGTGCTGGCAGATGTAGTCCACCATCCAGTCCAGATAGGTCCCGGATTCCACCCCCATGTGGGCGGGCTGCTGCTCCTCGGGCAGCTCGGCAAAGGTGATCTGAGCCTCCATGAACTTGCCCATAAGGGCAGCGGCATGGGGCTCCACCAAAGCGTTAAAGAGCGCCTCCTTGCTGGAAAAATAGCCGTAGAAAGCCCCGGTGGTCACCCCGGCGTTCTTCACGATCTGCCGCAGGGAAGCACCCAGAAACCCCTTGTCCAGGAATTCGCCCAGAGCGGCCTCCTGGATTTTTTCCAAGGTTGCGGTAGACTTTTCTTCCATAGAGAGCCCTCCTTATAGCGATGTTATATAACACTGTTATAATACATTCTTTTCCATGTTCTGTCAAGATGGCAAAGGAAATAAATTGTATGCATTTTGCCAGCGCCTGCCAAATCCTATCAGACTTGGAAATCGAATGCTTCCCTTATACAGTGCGGGCGCTTGCGCCCGGGTCAGATTTCTTCGGCGTAGGACAGCATCAGGCTGAGGGCCAGAGCCAGACCGGTGGGCAGGCTGGCGAGGTCCACCCATTCCTGCCGGGTGTGGGCCAGGCTGCCGGTCACGGTGCCTATGGTATTGGCCGGGATGCCCAGAGAGAGGGGGATATTGCTGTCGGTGGAGCCGGCCTCCATCTGGGGTTCCTGCCCGGTGACGGCCCGGATGACATCCACTGTATGGGCGGTAAAGCGGTCCATGGCGCCCTTGTCCAGAGGGCCGTTGCCGGGGCGGACTCCCAGCAGCTCTGCTTCAAAGCGGCCGCCCTGCCCTTCCCAGTGGGTCAGCGCGGTGCGGAACGCAGCCTCCATCCCGGCCAGGTTTTCCTGTGCGTCGGAGCGGAACTCATAGAGCATGGACGCCTCCTGCGCGATGGAGTTGACGGTGGTGCCCCCTTCGATGCGGCCGATGTTGTAGGTGGCCCCGGCAGGCGGGACGATGCGGTAGAGCTCGTCCGCCAGGCCGCAGAGCAGCCGGATGGCGCTGGGTTTGCCAAAGTCCTGGTAGGAGTGACCGCCGGCGGTCCGGCAAGTGATGCGGTACCGCCACGAGCCCACCGCCCGTGTGCAGCAGGACGGCATATACATATCAAAGGAGTAGTAGCCGCGGATGCGGGTGCCGCAGGCAGCAAAAAGAGCCTTGGTGCCGTCCAGGTTGCCCAGGCCCTCCTCGCAGGCGTTGGCTACAATCAGGACGCCGCAGCGCAGCGGCACCTGCCGGGCGATCAGGTAGCGGGCTGCCAGCAGCAGATTGACCAGGTTGGCGGTGTCATCCCCGATGCCGGGAGCATACAGCCGGCCATCTTCTTCCCGCACCGGGAGGAGATCCAGATCCGGAAAAACAACGTCGGTATGGGCCGCAAAGACCACCAGGTCTTCGCATTCCGCCGGCCCCAAGCGGCAGATGACATTTTTGGCAGCGTCGATGGTCACATCCTGCGCACCCTGCTTCTGCAGCCAGTCCCGGCAGAAGGCAGCCCGCAGATCCTCCTGACGGCTGGGCGCCGGCAGCCGGCCCAGCGTGCGCAGCAGTTCGGCCTGTTCGTCCCGGCAGCGCGCGGCATAGTCCAGAGCACGTGCTTTGATCGATTCGTTCATGGTATCTGTTCCTTTCTGCACAGCAGAGCATCCGCGGACGGTCCTTCCGCCCACGGATGCTCTTTTTATGATACAGCTTTCAGCCTGGTCAGGCAAGGTCCTCGCCGTTTGTGCGGATGCACTTCTGGTACCAGTAGAAGGAATCTTTCCGGCTGCGGGCCAATGTGCCGTGGCCGGCGTCGTCCAGATCCACATAGATCACGCCGTAGCGCTTGCTCATTTCCATCGAACCGCAGGACACCAGGTCGATGAAGCCCCACATGGTGTAGCCGATCAGATCCACCCCATCCTTGACAGCCTCTTTCATCTGCTGGATGTGGGCCTTGAGGTAATCGATGCGGTAGGGGTCATGGATGGAACCGTCGGCCTCGACCCTGTCCACTGCGCCCAGGCCGTTTTCGGCAATGAAAACCGGCAGCTGGTAGCGGTCGTATACCTGGTTCAGGGTGATACGCAGTCCAACGGGATCCTTCTGCCAGCCCCATTCGCTGGTCTCAAGGTAGGGGTTCTTGTTGGCCATGATGAGATTGCCGCTGGTCTTTTCCCAGCCCTGCTCGGTGGTGGATACCTGGGAGAAGTAGTACGAGAAGGAGACAAAGTCGATGGTGTTCTCCCGCAGAATGGCCTCATCCCCCGGCTCCATGTGGATATGGATGCCTTCCGTCTCAAAGTAGCGCTCCATATAGGCAGGGTAATGTCCGCGGGCCATGACATCCAAGTAGAACCAGTTGGAATACTGATCGTCCAGGATCATCTGCATCACATCGTCGGGTTTGCAGGTGGCAGGATAGGTGGTGAAGCGGGCGATCATGCCGCCGATCTTGCTGCCGGGCAGGATCTCGTGGCCGGCCTTGACGGTGAGGGCGTTGGCAATGAACTGATTGTGCAGGCACTGGAAAATGGCGTTGTTGTAGTCCTCTTCCTGATCCTCCACCAGGCAGACACCGTTGTAGGGGTTGAACTTACCTGCATTGAACTCGTTGAAGGGAAGCCAGTAGTCCACCCGACCCCCCAGCCGCTCAAAGAGGGTGCGGGCGTAACGGACATAGCACTCCACCGTCTTGCGGCTTTTCCAACCGCCATACTTGAGTACCAGGTCCACCGGGATGTTGTAGTGGAGAATGGTGGCAAAGACCTTGATGCCGCGGCGGTGGCATTCGTCGAACAGGTCGATGTAAAAGCGCAGGCCCTCCTCATTGGGGACAGGGTCGTCTCCGTGGGGATAGATGCGGGCCCAGTTGATGGAGGTGCGCAGCACCTTGATGCCCAGCTCGTCGAACAATTCCAGGTCCTGCCGCCAGCGGTTGTAGAAGTCGATGCCGTGGCGGAACGGGTAGTGGGTCTGGTCCTGGGTGTCGGCCAGCGCCTGGCGGAATTTGGCGTCACTCATCCGGCGGTTGGCCTTGGCGGCCCGCTCAGCTTTGGTCCAGGCAGGGTCGAAGTAGCGCAGGTCCTGGGTGTCCAGCCCTTTGCCGCCCTGATCGTAAGCGCCGTCCGCCTGGGAGGCAGCCATGGCGCCGCCCCACAGAAAATCCTTTGGAAAACCGTTTCTCATCGCAAGATCCTCCTGATTCCGTTGGTTTTTTACTCTTCTTTTTTGCACAGTACGAACGAGATGGCAAAGGAGGCCAGCCAGGCCACCGCCATGACCACCAGCAGCATCAGGAAGTTGTTCCCCTCGTCCATATAGGTGGCGATGCTGGTGATGCCGGGCGCCGAGAAAGCGTAGGTGACCACGCCAAGGATCATGGCCAGCGCGCCGGCGATGGCGCCGCCTGCCATGGCTGCGGCCAGAGGACGCTTCTCGGGCAGGGCGTAGCCGTAGAGCGCCGGCTCGGTGATGCCCAGGATGCAGACAAGGCCGGTGGAAATGGCCGCCGAGCGCTGGTCGCCCTTCTTGAGCTTGAGGGCGTAGGCCAGGATGGCGCCCGAGACAGCCAGGTTGGAGTAGAAGAAGTTGGGCAGCATGTAGTCATAGCCCAGGGTAGAAAGGTTTTGCAGCTCGACGGCGGACCAGCCCTTGATGCCGAAGATAACGGTCAGGGGGATGATGCCGCAGAACAGCGCGCCCGCAAAGGGTCCGGCATGGGTGAACAGCCAGGCAAAGCCGCCGGTCATGACGCTGGCAAACCAGTTGCCCAGAGGCGCCAGGAAGCCCAGGAAGATGGGGGCGGCGATCAGAAAGGACAGGGCCCCCGAAAAGACGATCCGCAGGTTTTTGGGCATCCGCTTGTCGATGAAGTGGAAGATGACCGAGAAGAACCACACCGAAAGGATGACCGGGAACAGCGAGCTCTTGTAGTTGTAAGCCGGGATATCAATGAAACCGAAGGCATAGCTGGAGACCCCTTCGGCCGGGGCCGAGAAGGTGGAGTACATCAAAATGCCGGCGGTCATCAGACCGAATACTTCCTTGACGCGGAACCGCTTGGCCGCTGCATAGCCCGCCATAAAGGGCATGAAGTAGAAGGGGGCGTCGCCGACGGCGCTCAAAACCGTGATGATGTCCGAGTCGGAGGCAGCCAGCCCCAGCGCGGTGATCAGAGAGACGATGCCTTTGATCATACCGCCGGCCACGATGGCGTAAAGGTAGGGAGTGACACAGGCGGCCAGGGTGTTCAGTCCGCGGATGATGAGGTTCTGTTTCTTCTCCTGGACGGCCGCGGCATCGGAAGCGGTATCCGCAGCGTCCGCCTTGACCTCGCCGCCGGGGTTGATCCCCGAAATGGCGATGAAGTCGTTGTACACCTCAGGCACCGTGGTGCCGATGACACATTGGATCTGCCCGCTGGATTCCACCACTTTGAGGATACCCTTGATGCTGCTCAGTTTGGCCATGTCCACCAGATCCCGATTGACAGGCACGATCCGCAGCCGGGTGATGCAGTGGAACACGTTGGCGATATTCTGACTGCCGCCCACCGCATCGAGGATGGCGCGGCATAGGGTCTCGAACTCGTATTGCGTTGCTTTTGCCATGACTGTTCTCTCCTTCATGTCCATAGTCGATTCACATCGTCCGGCAGCGGGGCGCGCACCCGCCGCAGCGGCCGGGAAGGACGGTTTTACAGCCCATCTCACAGGTTCCAAAAAGTGTTTCCATCCGCCCGGACTCCCTGGAAATACTCCAAAAACCATTGATGCTGCTGGAAATATCCTCCCCATTGCTGCCTTTATGATAGCCCGGCGGGGCCGGTTTTGCAATCACTTGACAAAAGCACTTTACTTACCAAACTTTATCTGTTATATTGATGGCAGACACTCTCCATCCAAGGAGGCATACCATGGACATCGGCAGTCTGGATTCATTCCTTTTCCGTTACACCGAGTCGGAACTGCGCCATCGCGGCGAACCTTCCGACGTTCTCTCCCCCCGCTACCGGCGGATCCCGCAGGTGAACTTTGCCGGACGGGATATGTACCTGTTCTCCTTCAACTCCCTGATGGAAGGACGAAGCATCTGCGTGAACAAGGAATCCCGTTTCACCTTTATCCCTGAGCACATCCATACCGTCATCGAGTTTCTCTATGTCTATGCGGGACACTGCACCCAAGTCATCGACGGCCGCCGGGTCGAGATGTCTGCCGGCGACATCTGCCTGCTGGACACCAACGTCCCCCACAGCATCGAGTACCTGAACGAGAGCGATATCGTCATCACCATTGAAATGCGCAAGGAATACCTCACAAGGGGCTTTTTGCAGCGGCTGGGTGACAACGCCATCATCAACCATTTTTTGGTCAATGCGCTGTCGGCGGACACTGCTCACGACCAGCACCTGCTGTTCCGTCGGCGCGGGGACAACGCCATCCATTCGATCCTGCAAAATATCCTCTGTGAATATTACGATCCCCAGCTGTGCAGCGACCAGGCTATAGAGGCCAATATGGTGCTGCTGTGCTGCGAGATCTTGCGCCAGTACCGGAACCAGGTCTTTTCTCCCCGCAGCAGCGACGCCGGCCTGATCGTGGAAATTCTGGAGTACATTGAAAAGAACTACCTCACCGCCACTCTGGAGTCCACCGCCCGGCACTTCGGCTTTCACCCCAATTACCTGAGCGCCTACATCAAAAGGCAGGCTGGCCGCTCCTTCAAAGAGCTGCTGATCCTGCAGCGGATGTACCAGGCCTGCTTTTTGCTGTCCAACACCGAACTGCCGATCTACGAGATCGCCCAAAAGGTGGGGTACAACAACCTGGGCTTTTTCTACCATAAGTTCGAAGCGGTCTATCACGTCTCTCCGGCAGAATACCGCGCCCGGCAGTGGGAAGCGCAACACTTTTAAGTCGGGTATCTCCTGGATTAAGAACACTTTATATGTCTCGCGGTGCACGCCTGTCTGCAAAACGGAAAATCGTACCTTTTATCAGCGTGAAGTTTCTGAGGCCGACAACAACCTGAAAGCGGTCTGCGCCGCCCCCGACGGAGTGCATCTGTCGGCGGGTAACGGCTATGGCGCCTGGGTCAACTACCTGCGCAGCCATACCCGCTACGCCGCCGACAGCCCCTGGACCCCCGGCAGCGCCTACGCGCAGTGACACAAAATGGGGTCGCTCCGCACGGATGAGCGCAGCGCGTCCCCTTTTTTGCATTTTTATCTTGATAAAAAGAGAAGAACATACGAGATCGAAAAGTAAGGGGCCTTTCGCCCGGACAAAACCGGGCACAGAAAATCGGGCACAGCCGGGAAACTTCGTGTATACTGTTGCCAGAAGGAGGGCGTGATCTATGGATTGGGTCGAGAGCATCCACAGGGCAATCCAGTATATCGAAGCTCATCTCCGGGAGGATTTGTCCATCTGTACTGTTGCGCAGCAGGCGGCGCTGTCCCCGTATTACTTCCAAAAAGGGTTTACCATGCTGTGCGGCATGACAGTGGGAGAGTATATCCGCCAGCGCCGGCTTTCCGCCGCCGGGCTGGAGGTCCTCATGACGGACCGGAAGATCATTGATATTGCGCTGGAATTTGGCTACGATGCACCAGACAGCTTTACCAAGGCGTTTGCCCGTTTCCATGGGGTCACGCCGGCCGCTCTACGAAAAAGCGGAGGCGCGGTCCGCTCCTTTGCTCCGCTGAGAATCAAAGTAACTCTGGAAGGTGGTCAGAATATGGATTGCAGAATTCAGAAAAAAGAGGCGTTCACGGTGCTTTGCCGGGCCAAAACATTCCGGTATGAGGAGGGTGCCGAGCAGGTGCCTCGATTCTGGGCGGAACATTTCCGTACCGGCGGCGGGGAAACCGTGCACGGTATGTATGGGATCAATCTGGACGAGAGCATGGGCGGCAGTGAATTTGAATATCTCATTGCCGACAATTATGACCCGGTCAAAGAGATCCCGGCGGGATTCATCACCCGGACCATTCCCGCATATACCTGGGCGGTCTTTCCCTGTACCGGCAAGATGCCGCAGGCGCTGATGGAACTCAACCGGCAGATTTTTTCCCAGTGGCTGCCTGTTAACACCGACTATCGCATCGCTGCAGGTATCAACGTAGAGATGTACAGCGATGCCAGCCGGTTTGAAAACGGAGCTCAGGACCAGGACTACTATTGTGAGGTCTGGCTCCCGGTAGAAAAGAAGTAACCGCAAACCGGGAGGCCCCCAAAAGAGAGAGCCTCCCGGTTATTGTTTTGTCGTTTTTGGTTAAAGATCACTTGTTGCGGCTGCGGGCCTTCATCCGCTGCTCGTGGTTGAGGATCTGCTTGCGGATGCGCAGGCTCTTGGGGGTGACCTCCAGCAGCTCGTCGGGGGCCAGGAACTCCAGGCAGCCCTCCAGGCTCAGACGGCTGATGGGCACCAGGCGCAGCGCGTCATCCGAGCCGGAAGCGCGGGTGTTGGTCAGGTGCTTGGTCTTGCAGACGTTGACGTCCACGTCCTCGCCGGTGGGGGTATAGCCGATGACCATCCCCTCATAGACCTTCTCGCCGGGTCCGATCAGCAGGGTACCGCGCTGCTGGGCGTTGTACAGACCGTAGGTGACCGACTCGCCGGTCTCGAAGCTGACCAGGGAGCCGGTGGAACGGTTGGTGATCATACCGGCCCACAGGTCATAGCCGTCAAAGATCTGGTTGATGACGCCCTCGCCGTGGGTGTCGGTGAGGAACTGATTGCGGTAGCCGAACAGGCCGCGGCTGGGCATACGGAACACCAGACGCACCCGGCTGTCGCCCAGGGCGTCCATCTGCTGCAGAACGGCCTTGCGCTGGCCCAGGCCGGTCATGACGGCGCCCTGGTACTGGGTGGGCACGTCGATCACAACCTGCTCCATGGGCTCGTAGGTCTTGCCGTCGATGACCTTGGTCAGGACGTGCGGGGGGGACACCTGCAGCTCGTAGCCTTCCCGGCGCATGGTCTCGATCAGGATGGACAGATGCATCTCGCCGCGGCCCATCACCCGGAAGGAATCGGTGGTGGCAGAGTCCTCCACCCGCAGAGCCACGTCCTTCAGCAGCTCGCGGTGCAGGCGGTCCCGCAGCTGGCGGCTGGTGACGTACTTGCCCTCCCGGCCGGCCAGGGGGCTGTCGTTGACCGAGAAGGTCATCTCCACAGTGGGGTCGTTGATCTTGACAAAGGGCAGGGGCTCCACCTTGGAAGGGGCGCACAGGGTGTTGCCGATGGTCACGTCAGGCAGGCCCGAGAAAGCCACGATGTCACCGGCGGTGATGTTGTCGCAGGGCACCCGGCCGTTGGCCTGGAAGTCATACAGCTTGGTCAGGCGGCCCTTCATGTTCACCGAGGGATCGTGCCAGTCGCAGACCACCACTTCCTCGCCCACACGGCAGGTGCCGTTCTGGATGCGGCCGATGCCGATGCGGCCCACGAAGTCGTTGTAATCGATGGAGGATACCAGTATCTGGAAGGGGGCTTCCGGGTCGCCTTCGGGGGGCTGGATGGTATCCAGGATGGTGTCGAACAGGGGCACCAGGTCGCTGCCGGGGACGTCGGGGTCCAGGCTGGCGGTGCCGGCGCGGCCGCAGCAGTAGACCATGGGGCACTCCAGCTGCTCGTCCGAGGCGCCCAGATCCATCAGCAGATACAGCACCTCGTCCACCACTTCCTTGATGCGGGCGTCGGGACGGTCGATCTTGTTGATGACCACCACCAGACTCAGGTTCTGCTGCAAAGCCTTCTGCAGCACAAAGCGGGTCTGGGGCATGCAGCCCTCGGCGGCATCCACCAGCAGAACGACGCCGTTGACCATCTTCAGCACGCGCTCCACTTCGCCGCCAAAGTCGGCGTGGCCCGGGGTATCCACAATGTTGATCTTGACGCCCTTGTAGGTGCAGGAACAGTTCTTGGCCAGGATGGTGATGCCGCGCTCCCGCTCGATATCGCCGCTGTCCATCACGCGCTCGGCCACCACCTGGTTGTCACGGAAAGCGCCGCTCTGGCGGAGCATGGCGTCCACCAGGGTGGTCTTGCCGTGGTCAACATGGGCGATGATGGCCACATTGCGCAGGTCGTTACGAATCATAAAATCAAACCTCTCTATACGATGCAGATCGGACACTGTCTGCGTGACCGATAAACTTCAACCCTATAAGTTTAATTCAGAACCGGGGCTTTGTCAAGGTTATCTAAAATATTGTCCGCTGTTTCGGCGTTTTGACGGATTCTGCCCCCGATTTTGGGCGGGAAATGAAGCCCCGGCTATGCTATAATAAGATCAGAACTATTTGTACAAGACCAGGGTGTATCTGGATCGTCCAAAAGACCGGACCATGCGCCGCAAGAGAGTGCACGCAAGGGGACAAGGCTGCGCTTTTTGGCAAAAACGGACCGTGCGAAAGCGATCTCAGATGCGCCCTATGCGCCGGACACACCGGAGCACAGGGAGGTATCCTCGTATGAAGCTGACATTTTTAGGCGCAAACCATGAGGTGACAGGCAGCTGCACCCTGCTGGAGACAGGGGGGCTGCACATTTTGATCGACTGCGGCATGGAGCAGGGCAAGGACGTCTATGAGAACCAGCCCCTGCCCATCCCGGTGGAGCAGATCGACGGCGTGCTGCTGACCCACGCCCACATCGACCACAGCGGCCATCTGCCCCTGCTGGCCAAGCAGGGCTATGCGGGCAAGATCTACGCCACCAGGCCCACCTGCCGCCTGTGCGACATCATGCTGCGTGACTCGGCCCACATCCAGGAGTCGGAAGCCGAGTGGAAGACCCGCAAGAACACCCGGGCCGGCCTGCCCCCGGTGGAGCCGGACTATACGGTGGCGGACGCCGAGGCGGCCATCCGCCTGTTCAAAGGGGTGGACTACGGACAAAAGATCCAGCTGGCCCCGGGGCTGGAGGCCCGCTTTACCGATGTGGGCCACCTGCTGGGTTCGGCCAGCATCGAGCTGTGGGTGACCGAGGGGACCGAGACCACCAAACTGGTCTTTTCGGGGGACATCGGCAACCTGCATCAGCCCATCCTGAAAGACCCCACCTATCTGACCGAGGCGGACTATGTGATCATGGAGTCCACCTACGGGGACCGCAGCCATCCGCCCCGCCCCGACTACGTCCGCCAGCTGACCGATATTTTGCAGCGCACCTTTGACCGGGGCGGCAATGTGGTCATCCCCAGCTTTGCGGTGGGCCGCACTCAGGAGCTGCTGTACTTCATGCGGGAGATCAAAGCCAAAGGGCTGGTGAAAGGCCACGATAACTTCCCTGTGTACATCGACAGCCCTCTGGCCATCGAGGCTACCCGTATTTTCCGGCACACCGATGCGTCCTGTTTTGACCAGGAGACCCGGGCCCTGCTGGCGGCAGGGGTGGACCCCATCACCTTCCCGGGGCTGCGGGTCAGCGTCACCAGCGACGAGTCCCGTTTGATCAACACCGACACCATCCCCAAGGTGATCATCTCGGCCAGCGGTATGTGCGACGCGGGCCGCATCCGCCACCACCTCAAGCACAACCTGTGGCGCAAAGAATGCACCATCCTGTTTGTGGGCTACCAGGCGGTGGGCACCCTGGGCCGCGCCCTGATCGACGGCATCGACGGGGTCAAGCTGTTTGGCGAGGAGATCGATGTAAAGGCCGAGATCGCCCAGATCGGCGGTATGTCGGGCCATGCCGACCGGGAGGGCCTGCTGCAATGGATCGGCTCCTTTGAGCCAAAACCCCGCCGCGTGTTCGTCAACCACGGAGATGATGCTGTGGAGGACCAGTTCGTCGCTACCCTGCAGGGGCTGGGCTATACGGCCTGCGCTCCCTACAACGGGGCCCAGTGGGCGCTGGGCGCGGACGGCGCAGTCTGCCTGAACGAGGGCAGCCGGGAACGCACCTCTGCCCGGGTCTCCACGGCGCCTGCCCTCAGCCGGGCGGCCGCCGTATTCCAGCGGCTGGTGGCCGCAGGCCGCCGCCTGATGCAGGTGATCGAGCACAACGAGGGCGGCGCCAACAAAGATCTGGCCAAGTTTGCGGACCAGATCAACGCCCTGTGCGACAAGTGGGACCGCTGACGCCCCCGCAGATATAAAACAGCCCCCGTCTCCCAAAAGGGAAACGGGGGCTTTGCGTTCCGTTCAGGCATGACCCGGCCGGCGGGCAAGGGTCACTTGTTTTTGTACATTTCCTCGTAGTATTTCTGGTAACTGCCGCTGGTGACGTTGTCCATCCACTTCTGGTGGGACAGATACCAGTCGATGGTCAGCACGATACCCTTTTCAAAGGGGGTCTCGGGATACCAGCCCAGATCGTTCTTGATCTTGGCGGGGTCGATGCCGTAGCGGCGGTCATGACCCAGGCGGTCGGCCACATGCTGGATCAGCGCCTCGCTGATGCCCTCATCCTGCAGCCGGTCGTGCAGCTGGCTGATGATGGTCTTGACGATGAAGATGTTGGGCCGCTCGTTGTGGCCGCCCACATTGTACACCTCGCCCACCTTGCCGCCGGTGGCTACCATGTCGATGGCTTTGCAGTGGTCCTCCACATACAGCCAGTCCCGGATCTGCATCCCGTCCCCGTAGACGGGCAGGGACTTGTGGTGCTTGACGTTGTTGATCATCAGGGGGATCAGCTTCTCGGGGAACTGGTAGGGGCCATAGTTGTTGGAGCAGCGGGTGATGTTGACCGGCATACCGTAGGTGTCATGGAAGGCCATGACGAACAGATCGGCGCTGGCCTTGCTGGAGGAGTAGGGGCTGTGGGGGCACAGGGGAGTGGTCTCGGTGAAATAGCCCTCGGCTCCCAGTGCGCCGTATACCTCGTCGGTGGAGACCTGCAGGTACTTCTTGCCCTCTTTCCAGGTCCGGGCGGCAGGATCGTACCAGGCCTCTTTGGCGCGCTGCAGCAGGTTGACGGTGCCCATCACGTTGGTCTGGACAAAGATCTCGGGGTTGGCGATGCTGCGGTCCACATGGCTCTCGGCGGCAAAGTTGATGACGTAATCGAAGTCATACTGGGCGAACAGCTTTTCCACCAGCTCCTTGTCGCAGATGTCTCCCTGCACAAAGACGTGGCGGGGGTCGCCTTCCACCCCCTTGAGGTTTTCCAGGTTGCCTGCATAGGTCAGCTTGTCCAGGTTGACCAGCAGGATGTCCTGGTGCTTTTTCAGCATATAATAGACGAAGTTGGAGCCGATAAAGCCGGCGCAGCCGGTGATAAGATATTTCTTCATAAACGTTTCTTTCCTCAATTCCATCGCAGGATCATTTCATGCCGTTTTCGCCGTCCCAATGGGCAAAGAAGCAGGCCAGGGCCTCCTGCCAGGGGCGCACCCGGTTGCCCACCGAGCAGCGCAGGGCACGGTTGTCCAGGGCGCTCCAGTGGGGGCGGTCGGCGCTGTCGGGATGTTTTGCCTTGTACTCGGCGCTGGTGCAGGGGGACACGGTGGCGTCCACGCCCGCCAGACGGATGATCTCGCAGGCAAAGTCGTACCAGCTGCAGATGCCCTCGCCGGTGCAGTGGTACAGCCCGTACTCGTGGGTGACGCACAGCTGCAGCAGCTCGTGGGCCAGGTCCACCGCATTGGTGGGGTTGCCCAGCTGGTCGTTGACCACCTCCAGCTTGCCGTATTTTTTGCCGGCGTTCACGATGGTCTTGACAAAGTTCTTGCCATAGTAGCTGTACAGCCAGGCGGTGCGCACGATGAAGTGCCGGTGGCAGAAACGCTGGACGTATTTTTCACCCATCAGTTTGGTGGAACCGTAAGCGCTGATGGGATCGGGCAGACAGGCTTCGTCCTGGGGGATGCCGCCGTTCTCCCGGCCCGAAAAGACATAATCGGTGGAGACGTGCACCAGCCGGGAACCCATCTTCTCGGCGGCCTGGGCCAGGTTGCGGGGGCCCAGGGCGTTGGCCTTGTAGGCGGCGTCGTGGTTGGTCTCACAGCCGTCCACGTTGGTGTAGGCGGCGCAGTTGATGATCACATCGGGTTTGTACCGGCGGACAAAGTCGTCCACCGCCTTGTAGTTGGAAATATCCAGCTCCGGCAGATCCACCGCGATGACGGTGGCGTTGAGCAGCTTCTCGGGGATGGGGCCGATCTCGCTCCGGCCTTCCCGCAGCTGCTTGATGATCTCGGTGCCCAGCTGCCCCTTGCAGCCGGTGACAATGATTTTCATACGATGCCTCCCATCTGTGAAGTGATCAGTAGCGCAGCTTGCCGTCGGCCACGTTCTTCAGGTGGACGCCGTAGGGGGACTTGCCGTACCGCTCGGCGGATTCCAGC
The DNA here is from genome assembly GCF_002160915.1 of Faecalibacterium sp. An121. Classification (GTDB taxonomy): domain Bacteria; phylum Bacillota; class Clostridia; order Oscillospirales; family Ruminococcaceae; genus Faecalibacterium; species Faecalibacterium avium. The sequence continues at coordinate 65,216 of NZ_NFLM01000008.1, read as the reverse complement.
AGCTTCTCCCGGCTGATCCAGCCGTATTTGAAGGCGATCTCCTCCGGGGCGCTGATCTTGATGCCCTGGCGCTTTTCGATCATGCGCACAAAGTCTGCCGCATCCACCAGACTGTCCATGGTACCGGTGTCCAGCCAGGCAAAGCCGCGGCCCAGCAGCTGGACGTCCAGCTCGTCCTGTTTGAGGTACATATCGTTCAGGGTGGTGATCTCCAGCTCGCCCCGGGCCGAAGGCTTGACCTGTTTTGCCATTTTGGCCACCTTGTTGTTGTAGAAGTACAGGCCAGTGACGGCGTAGTTGCTCTTGGGGTGTTCGGGCTTTTCCTCCACGCTCAGCACCTTGCCGTTTTCGTCAAACTCCACGATGCCGAACCGCTCGGGGTCCTGGACGTAATAGCCAAAGACGGTGCAGCGGCCATTGGCCTCGGCGTTGTGCACCGCATTCTTGAGGATGCGGGAGAAGCCGTTGCCATAGAAGATATTGTCCCCCAGGATCATGGCGCAGCAGTCCCCGCCGATGAACTCCTCACCCAGGATAAAAGCCTGGGCCAGGCCGTCGGGGGAGGGCTGCACCTTGTACTGCAGATGGATGCCGTACTGGCTGCCGTCCCCCAGCAGCGCCTCAAAGCGGGGGGTGTCCACCGGGGTGGAGATGATGAGGATATCCTGGATGCCCGCCAGCATCAGGGTGGACAGGGGGTAGTAGATCATGGGCTTGTCGTAGACCGGCAGCAGCTGTTTGCTGGTGACCATGGTCAGAGGATAAAGCCTGGTGCCGGCGCCGCCGGCAAGAATAATGCCTTTCATTACACGTGCACTCCTTTTATAGTTGCAAAAGTTGTGCAGCTCTCAGGCGGGGCAATGGCCCGCGCCGGAACACAAAGCGGAAGCTGCGTCCGCTGTAAACAAAAGAGGGGAGGCCGCCCTGGCGTCCGCCGGAGGGCCTCATGTTTATTTTACACGTCCGGGGGCAAAAAAGCAACCGTCTGCCTCACAGCCGGAACCCCCACTTGGCAAAGTAGCGGCAGAGGCTGCGGGCCTGCCAGAACATGGGCCCCAGGCTGCGGTGGGCCGCCCGGTGCCACACATGGACCGCGGTGAACTGGGGCGCCAGCCACACCTGCCCCCGGCGCAGCATCTTCTGGGTCAGGTCGGCGTCCTCCACATACATGAAGTATTTCTCGTCAAAGCCGCCCGCAGCCACAAAATCGGCGGTGCGCACCGCCGCAAAGCTGCCGGTGCAGAACTCGATCTGCCGGGGTCGGGTCAGGTCTTCGCCCGCCATCACATAGGCGTCGTTGTACTTTTTCAAAAAAGTGAGAAAGCCCAGCTGCCGGTAGACCATGGCCCGCAGGCTGCACCGGCGCAGGGGCAGCACCTGGGGCCGCCCGTCGGGAAAGCAGAGGCTGGGCCGGGCCATCACCACCTGGGGCCGTGCCTCCATCCACTCGGCCAGGTCGGACAGGGTGTCGGCCGTGAGCAGGATATCGGGGTTGAGGATGAAGTGATAGTCGCTGGCAAGGCTGTCCAGGACGGTGTTGTGCCCGGCCCCGAAACCGCCGTTGCGCCGGCGGCAGATCACCTGCACCGACTGTTCCGGTCCCGGCCGCAGCGCGCCGCTGGCCACGGCCTGTTCGAGGGCGCGGCCGGTGCCGTCCGGGCTGGCGTTGTCTACCAGGTACAGGGCCAGCGGGTGGCGCCGGGTATGGGCCAGCACCGAGGCGGCAGCCTTCAGCGCCTCGGTCTGGTCGTTGTAGGTGACGATACACGCAGAAAGATTCAATGCACGGCCCTCTCTTTCGGTCATTCCAGGGGCTGCAGCTTGATGCGGAAGTCGTCCCGGTCGATGTCAAAGTTGGGGTTCAGGCAGGGGTCCCCGGCGGCCAGTTCGGCCTTCCAGCGGGTCTGGAACCGGGTGACCTCCGAGACGAAACGGGCCCGCTTTTCGGGGCTTTCGTCCAGGCCGCGGCTCTTGCTCTCGTAGTGGTACAGCATGGCGAAGGGGGTGAACAGGTTCTGATACCCTGCCTTGTGGACCCGCACGCAGAAATCCACGTCGTTGAAGGCCACCGCAAAGCTCTCGTCCAGGCCGCCCACCTCCTCGTAGAGGGTGCGGCGGATCATCAGGCAGGCCCCTGTGACCCCGTAGACATCGTGGGCGTAGATCAGCCGGCCCATGTAGCCGGGATTGGCCACCGGGAAGTTCTTGTGCATATGGGCTGCCAGCGTCAGGTAGCCGAAGCCCAGGCCCGCGTGCTGGATGGTGTCGTCGGGGTAGAGGAGCTTGGCGCCCACGCAGCCGATCCGCTCCTGCTGGGCAAACATGACCATCTCCTCCAGCCAGCGGGGGGTGATGACCTCGGTGTCGTTGTTGAGCAGCAGCAGGTATTCGCCCTGGGCGAACCTGGCCCCGAAATTGTTCAGGGCGCTGTAATTGAAGCCGGTGCCTTCCCAGCGCACCACCCGGAAGCTGTCGGGATGCTGGCGCTCCAGCCGCTCGTAGGTGCGGAAGGTCTCCTCCTCCTTCGAGTTGTTCTCGATGACGATGATCTCAAAGTGGGGATAGGTGGTCTTGGCGTAGATGGAATCCACGCAGGTGCGCAAGTCCTTGGCGTGGTCGCAGCTGGGGATCAGGATGCTGACCAGGCCGGGGCGCTGGATGGTGTAGTCGGTTTTATAAAAGCCCGGTGTGTCGGGGATCATGGATACTTCGTCCACTGCCACGCCCAAACGGGCATAGTGGGCATAGAGGGCTTTGATGGCGGCCTCGATGCAGTAGGTCTTGGCCTCGATGCCGCTGGCCACGCTGGTGGGGCTGGAGCGCCAGTAATACAGCACATGGGGGATGTGGACGATCTTCTGCGCCTGCTCGGTCAGCCGCAGGTAGAGGTCGTAGTCCTGGCTGCCGTTGTATTCGCCCCGCTCGCCCCCGCCTGCGGCCTGCAGCAAAGCGGCCTGGAAGACGGACAGGTGGCAGATATAGTTGTTGGCCCGCAGGTTATCCAGCATGAAGTCGGGCTTGAGATGATAGAGGGTGGTATTCTCCACCTTGCCCTCGAAGGTCACCTCGTCGGTGTAGACGAAATCGGCCCCCTCCTGGACGATGGCCTGGGCTGCATACCACAAAGCGCAGGGATGCAGGATATCGTCGTGGTCCAGCAGGGCGATGTACTCGCCCCTGGCCAAAGCAAAGCCTGCGTTGGTGTTGCCCGCGATGCCGTCGTTTTTGGCCAGCTTCTGGTAGCGGATGCGGCTGTCCTGGGCCATGCGGGCGGCCACAGCCTGCCCCACCTTTTCGTCCTGGCCCGCATCCACCAGGCACAGCTCCCAGTTGCGGTAGGTCTGGTTGACCACCGAATCCAGCAGCTCGGTCAGGAAGGGCAGGGGGGTGTTGTACAGGGGCACCACAATGCTGATCAGGGGGCCCTGGGGCTGGGTTTTGGACTGGCGGACCAGCAGTTCCACCGGAGCCAGCCGTGCGGCCCGGAAGGTCTGACCGGGGAAGTTCTCCTCGTAATAGCGGCGGTCCTGGCGGCGCTGGCGCAGGCCGGCCAGGCCCTCCTGACGCAGCTGGGCCAGCAGCACGAACAGGGGGAAGCTGTGCCACAAAGCGCGCCCCTTGCTGAGGAGGTAGCGGACAGGCCAGGTCAGCTTCCAGCAGTGGGAGCCGGTGACGCTGCTCAGCGCGCCTTCCAGCTGCTGCTCGTGCTGGTGGGCGGCGCTCAGTTCGCTGCGCTGGTGCTCGGTCAGCTTCTGGTAGTCCCGGCAGCTCTGTTCGGCCCGGTCGAGACGGAGCCGCAGGGCCTCCATGGCTTCTTCATAGCCCTGGGCAAGGCCGGCAGCGTCCTCACTGCCGGGGCGGTAGAGGGCCGCCCCCGACAACAAGCCCCAGCTCTTCCAGCTGAAATCCCGCTGCAGGCCGCCCTGGGCCAGAGCAGGCGCCCAGGCAGGCAGGGCAGAAGGCTCCTCGGGCTCCGCCGCCAAAAAAAGCACCCGGCTGCCCGGCAAAGCGGGCGGCGCAGGGACATCGGACCCCTGCACCACCACCAGGTCATAGCTTTGGGGCCAGCTGTCCGGCAGGGCGGGACCCTTGCCCTCTGCCAGGCCCCAGGCCTCCACCTGCAAAGCCTGCAGCGCGGCGGCCAGGCCCTGGTCGCCCAGCACCAGCACCCGCTGGGGGTTGAACTCGGGCTGGATCAGACGGGCCAGTTGGCGCTGCCTGCGCTGCTGTTCCTGCTTTGTCAAATCTGCTGCACTCTGCATCTTGTCGCTCTCCATCCTATCCGGCCGGGCATACGCCGGCCTGTATCATCAATTATATTAGTATAGCAGATTTTTCCCTGTTTGAGAAGCATTTGAACAAATTCTTGCCTTGCAGGTGGGATGGTGGTATACTTTGGGCAGGACAGCGGTGTCCATACGGGACACGCTGTCTTTTTATTATGATTGGGAAGGGAAGTACAGGATATGAAAAAACCAGTCATTGGCCTTGTGCCGTTGGTGGATGTGGAGCGGGACAGCTATTGGATGATGCCCCCTTATTTCGATGCGCTGGAGCAGGCAGGAGCCCTGCCTCTGATGCTGCCCCTGACCGGGGATCCGGACGATCTGGCGCAGCTGACAGCTCTGTGCGACGGCGTTTTGTTCACCGGAGGGCCGGATGTGGCGCCCGCCTTCTATGGAGAGGAGAAGCTGCCCGCCTGCGGGCTGGTGGTGCCCCGCCGGGATGAGATGGAGCTGCGGCTGTTCCGGACCGCACTGGAGGCAGGCAAGCCGGTATTTGGGATCTGCCGGGGCATCCAGCTGATCAATGTGGCGCTGGGAGGCTCCCTCTGGCAGGACCTGGCCAGCCAAAAACAGATGGACGCCGCCGCCCACGAGCAGAAGCCCCCCTACGACCGGCCCTGCCACCGGGTATCCATTGTGCCCGGCAGCCCGCTGGCCGCATTGCTGGGAAAAGAGGAGACGGAGGTCACCAGCCGCCATCATCAGGCGGTCAAGGAGCTGGCCCCCGGGCTGGAAGCCATGGCTTACTCGGAGGAGGGCCTGGTGGAAGCGGTGCGGATGACCGGCCGGCCTTTCGTGTGGGCGGTGCAGTGGCACCCGGAAAACAGCTACCAGGTCAGCGAGGACAGCCGCAGGCTGTTCGCCGCCTTTGTGGACAGCTGCAAAAAAGAGAACGGAACGACGGTTTGACGAAAAACCCCGCACTGTGCTGGGCACAGTGCGGGGTCTATGTTTCTTACAGGGTGAACTGGATGGCGCAGTAGCCGGCATAGAGGGCCAGCAGGGCCACACCCTGCCAGCGGTACAGCTTGCCTTTGAGCAGGGGCGGAGCGACCAGCAGCACCATCACCAGGAACATCACGGGCAGGTCCAGCACCAGCGAGGCGTTGTGCCCGGCGATGACTGCGTTCTCAGGGATGCCGAAGGGGGCCAGCGTCACCGAGACGCCGCTCACCAGCACCAGATTGAACAGGTTTGCGCCGATGACATTGCCCAGCGAAAGGGCGCTGTGCCCTTTGACCAGAGAAGTGATGGCGGTGGCCAGTTCGGGCAGGGAAGTGCCCAGCGCCACCACCGTCAGGGCGATGACCGATTCGGGCACGCCCAGGGCGGCGGCGATCAGGATGCCGTTGTCCACCATCAGGTTGGCGCCCAGGGCGATCAGCCCCGCTTCCAGAACCAGCTTGAGGATCTCCAGCCCCAGGCTGCCCGCAGGGGCTTGGTCCTGCTCCTGGGCGTCGGGCTGAGGCGTCTTGCGGGCGGCAGCCACCTGGGCTGCCGTATAGGCCAGAAAGACGCCCAGCAGGATGACGCCCACCACCCGACTGAAGGAGCCGGTGGTATAGGCTACCGCCGCATAGAACACGGCGGCCCCGAAGAAGAAGAAAACAGGCAGCCGCAGGGCGGCGGCATCCGCCTTGCCGGGGCGGAATACGATGGTGATGGCGGCTACCAGAGCCGCATTGCAGATGACGGAACCGATGGCGTTGCCGTAGGCGATCTCGCCGTGGCCGCCCAGGGCCGAGGAGGCCGAGATCATCACTTCGGGCAGGGTGGTGCCGATGGACACCACCGTGGCCCCGATGAGCAGGTCGGGCAGATGGAACCGCCGGGCGATGCCCACGGCCCCGTCTACAAACCAATCCCCGCCCTTGACCAGGCACACCAGCCCCACGCAGAACAACAGGATAGGAACCAGCATAGGTTTTTCCTCCTAGCACATGATATGGTTGGGTCAGAAATCTGCCGGGATACCGGCGTTCTCGGGCTTTTTGGCGCTGGGGTAGATCTGGCTCATCCGCTCGTCGGGGAAGTGCTCATCCAAAAAGACGTCCAGAGCGTTGGCAGGGGGGATGTCGTTGGAACGGGCGTCGCTGCGGATCAGGGCCAGGCCCGACACCACCATATTCACCAGCATGAACAGCCCCACCAGGGCGGTCAGCCAGCGGCCCGCGTGTCTGCGCACCCAGTTGATGCCGCGCAGCACATAGGGGAAGCACAGCTTGACCCATGCCACCGCTGCAAAACCCCAGAAAAAGCAGTACAGCAGGTTGATGCGTCCCCCCAGGTTGAAGGGGATGTGGCTGTAATCCCAAAAGATCACACCAAAGACCAGTTCGCCCAGGGCGCTGCAAATGTACTCATAGGCGCCGCCCATGACGGTGCCCAGTACAAACAGTTCGCTGGAGGTGCGGGGGCTGCCGTCCTTTTTGCGGGGCAGCAGCAGGGATACCACCACCAGGGCGGTGCCCCACACCACGCTGAAGGGCCCCCACACCAGACTGGAACGGCTCATCCAGACGTGTATGGTCAGGTAGCAGAAGATGGTCTCCACCAGGTCGCCCACCAGTGAGCCGATGGTGAACAGCCAGATCACTTCTGCCAGCCCCAGACCCTGTTCGGCGCGGGCCGAGCGCTGGGCAGCCTGAGGATAGGCGCCCTCGATGCGGCGCTCCATCCAGTTGCTGATGCGGTCGTAGAGGGTGCGGGACTGGCTTTCCAGCTGGAGATTCAGCCGGGCCAGCCGGGTGGGCTGATGGGCCATGATGGCGGCGCTGCCCAGCTGGTCCAGTACGGCCAGGATGCCCAGCACCCAGGCCAGAATGGTGATCAGCAGGTCGGGCAGCAGATGGAAGACCCACACCAGAATGTCGTTGCCCCACAGCAGGACAAGACAGCCCAGCACGCCCCACAGCAGCGAGTAGGGCAGACAGACATAGCCGTCGATGTTGAACTTGTGGTTGGAATAATCCCACCAGGTGCGGTGGTGCAGCCGCTCCAGGAGTTTGGCCGCCAGCCACTCCACCAGGGTGGAGATCAGGGCGCAGCCCAAAAACAGGTATCCCAGAGAGGAGCGCAGATCCGCAAGGCCGATGGTCATGACCACGGCGGCAAAACCGTAGACATAACAGAAGGGGCCTGCGGCAAAGCCCCGCTTGACAAAGCCCCGGCCCCGTGCCGCCGCTACCACCGTTTCGGCCACCCAGCCCAGGAACGAGTAGACCATATACAGCAAAACCAGGTCATACCATGAGTATTCCATGACGTCCTCCTTTGGTTTTTACAGCATACCCCGCATACAGATGCGAACACGCCAAAAAGTATGATTTATCCTAGCAGATTTTGCCTGCAAATACAAGGCCGTTTGGATACGATCTGTGTAAATAAAGTGTAAACAGTGCAAAAGGGGCGGCCGCCGGGCTCACCCCTCTTTTTTGAAGTCCCGCAGGCCCGGCAGGGCCAGCAGGAACGACACGGCCAGGATAGCCCTGTCGGTGGCAGAGACCGACGGCATCCACCGGTCCATTACCCCAAGCCCGGCGGCGGTCACCAGGGTGTCCAGGATGAGATAGAGGATGCAGCCTTCCAGCCGGTTCAGCTTACCCATCTGGTACAGGGCCTTGGGCAGGGAGCTGAACAGATTCCCCAGCACAAAGGACAGCAGGGAAGCGAGTATAAAATAGAGCACCAGGCTGCCGACGGAATCGTAGGTGAAGCCGAACAGTTTCATGACGCCCCCGGCCACCAGCGCAACGGCCGACAGCAGCGCCAGGATGAGCCCGACTCCCAGCAGGACGGACAGTAGATCGTCGAATTTTTTCATGGAGTCCCTTCTTTACAGGCGCTTCTGCGCCGGTGTCACATCGCAGAACGGACACTGCGCCGTACAGTGAGCGGCTCAGTCCGGCGGCGTTTGCCCTTTTAGAGTGTATCTGAGGAGTCGAAAATGATGGGATATTCGCCCAAAAGACACCCTAGTCCAACCTATAAATATTCCCTGAAAATTTGTACTCCGGCATGCTGCTATGACGGATGACCAGCCTGGCTGCTGTGCAGCGGTCGTCTTGGGGATTCCACTTTACGCCATTGCGATAGAGATTTACAAAACAGGTTTCTCCCAGTATGCAATGCGTTTGGTACAGCAGCTCTTTCGGGATTTTCAATCGTTCCGCAATTTCCTCCGCCTGCATTTGAAGGGCAGCATCTGCACCATGAAAAGCACAAATGACGCCATCCAGCAAAGGTTTCATAATGCTGGTCAGATGAAGGCTTTCATTGATGGGAACCGTCAGAAAAATCTCAACGCCAAAGCAGCGGCTTTGCGAAATAGGATGAATGGAATGAATCCGTTCCGGATGACGGATCAGAGACAGCCAGAAAGCAAAAGGTTTTTTCCCACCGCGAAAACCGTCTGTTTCCACATCGTCCCAGTGTACAGCAAGGTCATGGTTCCATTCCGGTTCTGTTAAAGCCGCCCTTGCTGCCACACGGTAGTTGTACCAATGCTGAAATCCGCCGGGGTGTATGGGAGCAGGTATGACAGTTTTCATCCGGAGCTCGTTGGTTTTCAGGTGCGAGAAAGAAGCTGTGCCTACATTGTAAAACAGAAGATTTTCTACATCCGACACGCCGGCTCCCGGTCCACTGTATTCAGCGATCAAACAGGAATCGTCTGCCGGTTTCAGCTCAGAGCAGAGTGCGTTCCGCAGTGCGTCCCGGAAGTCTTTTTGCCAGCCTTTTGGCTCAAACGGGATAGACTTCACGGAAACGGCTTCCACGTGATTATACTCCGAAGCTATCCTATAATTATGTGCAGATGCAAACTCTCTCATTTCCTTTTCCTCCTTTTCCACCAACTGCGGCGCTGGCCTGTCGATACCACGTCGCTGAACAGGCAGCGCACTTTGGGCGAAAGCTGGGTGTCCCGGTGGTAGCAGCCGAACAGCCAGTGGTCGTAGTCCAGCTCCTGGACCAGCTTGTCAAAAAAGGCGTGCAGCTGGTTGTTTTCCCCGGCGGGCAGGATGGTGAAATCCAAAAACCTGCTTGGGGCGTCGTGGGTCAGCACATACTCTACTTTGAAGTTGTGGGCCGCCGCATTGGCCTGGCAGAAGGCGTATTCCTCCTCCGAGGGCATTTCCCGGGCCCACCAGTTGACCCCCGGCTCCCGTTCCTCCTTGTCGGTGCTCTCGCCGCCCCCAAAGCAGAGGTAGCTCTGGCCCTCCAGCTCCAGGATGCTGCCCCGGCAGACGTGGTAGACGTTGCCTGCGATGGGCTGCACCTTGCCGCCGAACCGCTCCTGGATGGGGTAGGCGTCCAGCAGATCGTAGTTTTCATGGGTGCCGTCCAAAAACAGGATGGTATAGGGGCGCTTGGCCAGCCAGTCCAGCTTCTTTTTCTCCTCTTTGCTGCCGTCCCACAAAAAGCCGAAGTCCCCCAGCACCAGCAGGATATCGTTTTTGCCCAGGCGGCGCAGCTCCTTGCCCTTGAACCGCTCCAGCTCCCCGTGGGTGTCCCCTGTGATATAGATCATGCGCGTCTCCCTCCGGTTTGTGAAAGTGATGTGCGAAACCCTTGTCACCCACCCGCAAACCTGCTATTATAAGTAAAGGCCGGCCTTTTCTTCCGGCCTTGTTTGACTTGATCCGCAGCCGCTGCGGTCTGATAGATCGAATCCGTTCTTTTATTGTATCGCGTTCTGAGGGAATTGTCCACATGAAACGACTCTTTATGCTCTTTTTGGCCCTGACGCTGCTGGTATGCTGTCTGGCTGCCCCGGCGGGGGCCATGTTCGACCCAAGTCCTGTCTATGAGGTCAAGGCTTCCAGTGCCTACATCGTCAACACCGACACCAACATCATCCTGTACGAAAAGGACAGCACCGCCCAGGTGCCCGCCGGCGGCCTGACCAAGCTGATGTGCGCGGCCCTGGTGCTGACCAACTATGGCGATGAGCTGGATACCCGCACCTTCCAGATGCCCTTTGCCATCTCGGACTATGTCTACGGCACCGACAACGCGGATATGCGTTCGGGGGAGACCTTCACCCTGCGGGAAGCCCTTTACGCCATGCTGCTGCGCAACGCCAACGATGCGGCCATGGGCATGGCCTACCAGCTGTCGGGCAACGACCTGGCCGGCTGGGTCAGCCAGATGAACAGCCTGTCCCAGCAGATCGGCACCACCAACAGCACCTGGACCGACGCCTGCGGCCTGGACAGCGGCAACGTCACCACCGCGGTGGATATGTATTTGATCCTGCGGTATCTGATGGGCTTTGATGCCTTTGTGGAGATCGCAGGGACGGCCACCTTCCAGATGCCCGCCAAGGAAAAGCACACCAAGCCCTTTGTGCTCACCAGCCAGAATGTGGCCCTGAACCAGTCCAGCGGAGGAAAGTTCTACCGCTCGGCCATGAAGGGAGGGATGTGCGACGTGCTGGGCTACCAAAAGGACACCGGCACCCAGAGCTATGTCTCCTGGGCCTCCCAGGACGGCGAGACCTATATCTTCTGCGTGATGGGCAGCCCGGATACGGCGGACACCTACGGCTATTCCACCCGCCGTCCCGCCCTGTATGAGACAACGCAGCTGATCGACTGGGTGTACAGCAGCTTCTCGGTGCAGGCGGCCCTGGACCCCGACCAGGCCCTGGCCGAGATCCCGGTGAAGTATTCCTCCGAGACCGACACCCTGCTGCTCTATCCCGACGACCAGATGATGACCATTCTGCCCTCCTCCTCGGACAGCTCGGTGACCCAGAAATTCTTTCATCTGCCCGAATCGGCCGCCGCCCCCATCAAGCAGGGGGACGTGATCGGCACGGTGGAGATCCGTCTGGCAGGGGAGACCATCGGCGTGGTCAACCTGGTGGCCGGCCAGGATGTCAACCGCAACCCTGTCCTGTTCGCGGTGGCCCAGTTCCAGGCCTTTCTGGGCAGCCTCTACCTCAAGGTGGTGCTGGCCCTGTCGGCCATAGCCCTGGCCCTCTACGGGGTGTGGTGGATCCAGAATGCCATCCGCACCCAGCGCAGCTGGGGCAGCAGCCACATCAAACGCCGCTGACCGTTCCAAGAAAGCCCCGTCAGACAGCCTGTACTGTCCGGCGGGGCTTTCCTTGTTTGCTTCGTTTACTTCAGATCCAGCTTGGGCGGTACGTCCAGTTCGTCCGGCGCATATTTGCCGTTTTTCTTGCGCTGGCGCACGCACTCGGTCAGCAGATATTCGATCTGTCCGTTCACCGACCGGAAGTCGTCCTCGGCCCAGGCGGCTATGGCGTCGTACAGCTTCGCGGACAGGCGCAGCGGAACCTGCTTTTTAGGCTCGGCCATCAGTACAGGCTGCCCGAATTGACCACAGGCTGGGCGTCATGGTTGCCGCACAGCACCACCAGCAGATTCGATACCATTGCCGCCTTCCGCTCGTCGTCCAGCTCCACTACGTTGTTCTCACTCAGACGCTCCAGGGCCATTTCCACCATGCCCACGGCGCCGTCCACGATCATCTTGCGGGCGTCGATGATGGCCGACGCCTGCTGCCGCTGCAGCATCACCGCAGCGATCTCAGGGGCATAGGCCAGGTAGGTGATCCGGGCGTCCACGATCTCCAGTCCGGCGTCCTCCACCTTTTCCTGGATCTCGGCGCGGATCCGCTGGGCCACCACCTCGCTGGAACCCCGCAGGCTGCCGTCGTCGGGCTTGCCGTCGCCGGTGGTATCGATGCCGGGGGCTACGTCATAGGGGTAGATGCGGACCACGTTCCGCAGCGCGCTGTCGCACTGCAGGGACAGGTATTCCTTATAGTTGTCCACATTGAAAACGGCCTTGGCGGTGTCTTTGACCCGCCAGATCACCGCAATGCCGATCTCCACCGGGTTGCCCAGACAGTCGTTGATCTTCTGGCGGGCGTTGTTGAGGGTCATCCGCTTGAGGGAGATCCGTTTGCCGCTGCCGTCGCCCCCGGCGTTGATCTGCACCTGCGCGCCGTTTTCTCCTTTTAAGGATACCCCTGTCCCGATCTGGACGTCGTTGCTCTGGCCCAGACGGGTGCCGGCAGCCGGATTGACCGCGGTGCAGAAGGGGTTGACCCAGTAAAAACCTTCCCCTTTCAGGGTGCCGATGTAATTGCCGAACAGAGTCAGCACCAAAGCTTCCTGGGGCTTGAGGACCTTCAGGCCGCACAGCAGGATCCACCCCAGACAGAGGTATGTGATGGTCACCACCATGACCGCCCCGCCCAGTACCCCGTGCACGTCGGCCATGATATTCGCCACCAGCGCGGCCGCTGCGATGATGTAGCCCAGCAGGACCAGCAGCAGTACAAACATACCGTTCTTTTTGGTTTGCAAGATCGTCTCAGTCATATGCATCAACCTCCCAGTGATTTCCGGACCGTATCTTGTTGATATCAAAATCATATCACATTGCGGGAGGGATGTCAAGAGCGCACCCTCACTTTGCCCGGGTCAGCTCGTCCAGGTTCTGGGTGTAGCAGGGCAGGCAGTGCTGGATGAACCAGTCTGCCTCGGGGCAGTGCATCTGGCGGAGGGCTTCCTGCTGCTGGGCCAGCGCGGCGTCAAACTCATGGTTGCCGCTGCGGGCCTCCTCCATGCACTTGATGAGGGCGGACAGACGGTCGGCGGCCTTGAGCAGGGTGCGTTCGGTGTCGGTGAGCAGGTCCCCGGTGATGTAGGGGCTGATCTCCTCCTCCAGCTCAGGGGGCAGCATGGAGGCCATGGCGGCGGCGCTCTCCCGCTCGATGGCCTTGTAGGCGTCCCGCAAGGTGGCGCTGCGGTATTTTACCGGGGTGGGCATATCCCCGGTGACGATCTCGGGGGCGTCGTGATAGAGGGCGGCCACGGCCACCGTCTTGGGGCGGCAGGGGGTGCCGGTGTACCGCCGGGCGATCAGACAGAGGGTGTGGGCCAGCAGCGCGGTGTCGCAGGTGTGCTCGCTGAGGGACTCGGCCCGGGTGGAGTGCATCAGGCTCCAGCGGGTGATGTATTTCATCCGGGCCAGCAGTGCATTGAACGGATAGACCATCGAAACAACCTCCCAAACCGGCAAAGCCGGCGTTTTTCCAGGGCGTATGGACAGAATGAAGCGGCCCTGGGTATGTTCAGATCCACTCTATCAACATACCCGTCTTGGGGCCGGTTGTCAAGGGCGGGCGGCGGGATGGCAAAGTTCGCCCTTTCCATGTGGGGCCGGGCATGGTATACTAGAGTGTATCTGAGAAGGGCGTTTCGCCCGGGCGCCGCGCCTGCGCGGCGAGAATACAGACCAGCCTATTGGGCGGAGAAAAGAGGATATGATGGATGCAGTGAATCTGTCCCGGCGGCCGCAGCTGCGGCGGAAACGGGATCGCTTTTGGCTGACGGTGGGGCTGTGCGCCCTCACGGCGGCTTTGATCTTTCTGCCGTTCCAGATCATCGACGGCGGGTTTTTCCATTATGCCGGAGATTTCAACGGCCAGCAGATCGGCTTTTACCGGTATATGAACGGCTTTGTGAAGGGGATGGGCTATCCCGACGGGCTGACCTCCGTCAACGGCCACAGCCTGCCCTCCAATACCTTCTCGTGGGCCACCGACCTGGGCAGCGGCGTCATGAACGCCTATTCGTTCTATCTGTACGGGTCGCCCTTTTTCTGGCTGTCCACCCTGTTTCCCCAGAGCTGGCTGCCCTATCTGATGTGCCCGCTGCTGGTGCTCAAGTTTGCCGTGGCGGGGGGCGGCGCCTACCTGTATATGCGCCGCTATGTGAAAAACCTGGACTATGCCGTCCTGGCGGCCTGCCTGTACACCTTTTCGGGGTTTGGCATCTACAACATCTTTTTCAACCACTTCATTGACGTGGTAGCCCTGTTCCCCTGGATGCTGTGGGCCCTGGACGAGTGCATCTACAACGGCCGGCGGGGCCTGTTCGCTTTCTTTGTGGCGCTCAACCTGCTCAACAACTATTTCTTTTTTGTGGGGCAGGTGGTGTTCCTCATCATCTACTTTGTCTGCAAACTGACCACCGGGGAGATCAAACTGACCCGGGGCCTGTTTGGCACCCTGGCTTTTGAAAGCCTGCTGGGAGTGGCCATGGGCTGCTTGCTGGTATGGCCGGCCTTTTTGTCCCTGCTGCAAAATCCGCGCACCACGGACATTTCCTCCGGGTGGGGCTTTTTGACCTATTCTGCGGTGCAGCAATACCTGGCCATCCTGGTCAGCTGGATCCTGCCCCCGGATTCCCCCTATATCGTCTCGATCTGGTCGGAAGGCACCATCAAGTGGACCAGCATGACCGCCTATCTGCCCCTGTGCAGTCTGGCGGGCGTGGTGGCCTACTGGCGGGCCCGGCGGGGGGACAGCCGCAAGCGGATCGTAGCGGTGTGCGCTGTCTTTGCCCTGGTGCCGGTCCTGAACAGCGCCTTTTATGCCTTCAATGCCAGCTACTATGCCCGGTGGTACTATATGCCCCTGCTGATCATGGCGGCCATGACCGTCAACGCCTGGGAGGACCCCGACACCGACCTGGAGCGCCCCACCGGAGCGATCGCCTGGGCCATGCTCGCCACCCTGGCGTTTGCCCTGGTGCCGGTGAGCGAAGGGGAGGACGGCTGGAGCCTGGGCGTGATGGAGAACCCCGAGCAATACCTGGCTGTGCTGGCTTTTGGCCTGGGCGGGCTGATCCTGTACCAATGGCTGGCCCGGGGCCGGGCGGAGCAAAAGCAGTTCTGCCGCCGGATGCTGGCGGCGGTGCTGGCCTTCAGCTGCGTGTTTGGCATTGTGCACATCGGCATCGGCAAGTTTGGCCAGTGGAACTACGACAGCGACCTGGTGGAGCAGTACCAGGACTCCATCGCCCTGCAGGAAGCCTTCCCGGAAGGGGACTGGCGGGTGGACACCTACAACGCCCACGACAATCTGGGACTGTGGATGGACAAGAGCTGCCTGCAATTCTTTGACAGCACGGTAGCCCCCAGCATCCTCAGCTTTTATTCTTCCCTGGGTTTTGTGCGGGATGTGCGCAGCAACCCCGACGCCTCCTATTACGCCCTGCGGGGGCTGCTCAGCGTGCGGTTCACCATTATGCCCGAGGATGAGCGGCAGAACTTTGAGGCCGCGGTGAGCTCCGGATGGACCTACTACGACAGTGTGGGCGGGTTTGCCCTTTATGAGAACGACAACTATCTGCCCATGGGCTTTACCTATGAGTATTACGTCCCCGAGGACACAGTGGAGAGTATGTTCACCGAGGACGCCTGCGCTCTGCTGGTGCGGGCTCTGGGCCTGTCCGAGGAGGATATCGCGGCCTACGGCCAGTACCTGACCCCGCTGCCCGAAGAGATGCAGCAGGAGTTCACCTATGAGCAGTACGTCCAGGATGTGGCTCTCCGGCGCCAGAGCGCCTGCAGCAGCTTCCAGATGACCAACAACGGCTTTGGCGCGGAGATCCAGCTGGAACGGCCCAACCTGGTCTTTTTCTCAGTGCCCTATGACGACGGCTTCACCGCCTATGTCAATGGGCAGGAGACCGAGATCCTGCGGGTGGACAACGGTCTGATGGCGGTGCTGTGCCCCGAAGGACAGAGCACCATCGACTTCGTCTATGTCCCGGCGGGCCTGTCCCTGAGCAGGACGGTCACCCTGGCCGCCCTGGTCGTATGGGCGGCGTATACCGGCTTCTTTGTCTGGCGCCGTCGCAGCCGGTAAGGCTGTGCCGCGGGACACAACAAAATAGAACGGCCGCTCCGAGCTCTGCGCCCGGGGCGGCCGTTTTAGCGTTAGGATGGGTCGGCTGCCCGGGCGGCGCCCAGGCGGGCCAGGCCGTATGCCAGGGCCAGTCCGGCCGGTGCGCTGACAAAGGCGGCCAGATAGAAGCCGTCATATCCCAGCCAGGGGACCAGCAGCACACAGGCGGTCAGGTCGATGAGGGTGGAGCCGATGTTGGACGCCAGATACAGTCCCATCCGCTGGCGGCCCCGCAGGCTGGCCTCCTGCAAATGGCGCATGGCGGTAAAGGCAAAGACCAGCGCCTGGCGGCTGAGCAGCAGGGCGCCATAGCGGATGGCGCCGCCGTCAGCAGTGAACAGCCGCAGCAGGGGCCCGGCAAACAGCACGCACCCTGCCGTCACCAGCAGGGCATAGGCCAGCAGGATGCTTCTGGCCTGGCACGCCCCCTCCCGGACGCGGTCGGGCTGCCGGGCGGCGGTGTTCTGGGCCACGAAAAACACCAGAGCCTGCACCAGACCGGCCACCGGCATCAGCAGCAGGCTGTGCAGCTTGCTGGCGCAGGAAAAGCCTGCAATGGCCGTTACCCCGATGCCGCCCAGCAGCCCCTGCTTGACCATGCTGCTGACCGGGGCGCTGGCCTGCTGCACGGCGTTGGGGGCCGACAGACGAAAGACGTCCCAGACATACTGCCGCTTGAGTTCGGACAGGCGGAAAGGCCCGGTCAAGAGGCCGCGGCGCAGGTAACCCAGCATGAACAGGCAGCCCGCCGCCTGGGAAACGGAGGTGGCTGTGGCAGCTCCTGCCACCCCGAAAGGTCCCACCAAAGCCAGGTCCAGCACGACGTTGAGAAGTGAGGTGGCCAGGACCGCCAGCAGAGGGGTGCGGGAATCGCCGCAGGCCATGGCCAGCTGCTTGGACAGGTCGTACACCATCAGGAAGGGCAGGCCGATCAGATAAAAACGGGCATAGGCCATGGCCTGGGGCTGGATCTCGGCGGGGGTCTGGATCAGGCGCAGCAGCCCGCCCATCCCGGCAAGGCCCGCCGCCGTCAAAGCCAGGCTGAGGGCAGCGTCGATGAACAGCAGGTTGTAGATCAGGGCCGACCGTTCCTGCGGGGTGGCGGTGGGACGTCGGGAGGCCAGCAGCAGCCCGCCCCCAAGTTCCATCCCTCCCGACACGAACAGAAAGACCAGCAGCACCGTGGAGGCGTTGGACACGGCCGCCAGCGCCCCGGCGTCCAGGCACAGACCAATGATCATGGTGTCCACCACCGTATAGAGCTGGGTGGCCACCATGCTGAGGATGACAGGCCCCGCAAAGCGCAGCAGCGCCGGACGCACCGGCCCCGCCAGCAGGGCGTTTTGGGTTTGGGATGGGGGTTGACGCATCTTGGTTCACCTTCCAGTTGCAAAGCGCAGTGTTTTTTGGTATCCTGTCTCTATCATAAAGTATCCAGCAGCTGGATAGTCAAGGGGGAATTTTGCGTTGGAAATGCAGTATCTGACCACAGCGGCCTTTGCCAAACTGGCGGGAGTGAACAAAAAGACCCTGCACTACTATGACGAGATCGGCCTGTTCCGTCCGGCCAGGGTGAACGAAAAAGGCTATCGGTTTTACTCGCCCGTACAGCTGGACCGGCTGGCCCTCATCGTGACTCTGAAAGATCTGGGGGTGCCCCTGAAGGAGATCGGGGCATATCTCTGCTGCGGGGACCTGGCCCAGGTGGACGAGATCCTGGCCCGCCAGAGTCGGGAGCTGGACCGCCGCATTGCCCTGCTGGTCCGGCGCAGGGAGATGCTGGAGACCCTGCGGCGCCAGAACCGGGCCTTTCTGGACTGGTGCGGCAAGGGTCCGCAGCGTCTGCTGCGGGAGCCGGAGCGGATCGCCGTCCTGATGGGGCGGGAGGAGATGGAGCGCAGCCATGTGGTCATCGTCAACTACCTCACCGACGGCCCGGGCACCGGACTGTGCGTGGAAGGGGAGGACCGCTTCCTCTACCAGAAACAGGCGGACGGGCCGATCCTGGTGCCCGGCGGGGCCTATTTGTGTCTGTACGAGATGGCCCGGGGCCACCATCCCTGGGACTGGCTGGCCAGCCGCCGCGAGCAGCTGCAACGCTATGCCGGGACCCGCGGCTGGCGGCTGGATGGGCGTGCATTCGTTGAATTCGGAGAGCTTGCGGTGGGGGATACCAGTGAGGACGGCGCCGAACCGCGCTGCATCCGAATGCGCATTCTTGAAGAAAATTGAATGCACGATGCAGAAAGGTGAAAATTTGTATCTTGACTTTACAGCGTTAAAGTGTATAATGCAATCAAACCGATGAGGCGAAAGAGACTCTGTACCGCATACCTTCAGAGAGCCCGGCGCGATGGAAACGGGCGGTGTGCCGCAGCAGTTATGGGTCGCCGAGGGCCGGGCGAACGGGGGTTCCTCAGTAGCTTAGGACGGGTGTCTCCCGTTACAGGGCAGGGAAGTGTTGGCTTCCCGTGAGAGGCTCTGCAGAGAAGCAGGGCAAACAAGGTGGCACCGCAGAATCGAATTTCCGATCCTGTCCTTGTGGTAAAACACAGGGACGGGTCGTTTGATTGTATGGCCCGTTCCGCAAAGCAAGGCGGGGCGGGCCTTTTCTTCTGCCCCGCCCGCAAGAAAGGGGTTATACCATGAAACGTACCATGAACAGCTCGCGCATGATCTCCCGCCGCAATTTCCTGCAGGCAGCCGCCCTTTCCGCAGCGGCCCTTTCGGCCATGGCCCTGACCGGCT
Source organism: Faecalibacterium sp. An121 (assembly GCF_002160915.1). Classification (GTDB taxonomy): domain Bacteria; phylum Bacillota; class Clostridia; order Oscillospirales; family Ruminococcaceae; genus Faecalibacterium; species Faecalibacterium avium. The sequence continues at coordinate 46,446 of NZ_NFLM01000008.1, read as the reverse complement.
GCGGCTCCTCCGGTTCCGGCACCGCTTCCTCGGCGGCCGCCGGCAGCGGCGCAGCCTCGGGAGGCACCACCTATAAAGTGGGCATCGTCAACTATGTGGACGACGCATCCCTGAACCAGATCGTGGCCTCGGTGGAAGCCCGCCTGGACGAGGTGGGGGCCGAGCGCGGCGTCACCTTCAACTACGCAGACTATTATTCCAACGCCCAGGCCGACCAGTCCAACCTGAACCAGATCGGCGCCGACCTGGTGGCCGACGATGTGGACGTGATCGTGGCGGTGGCCACCCCCTCCGCATCCACCATGCTGGCCGCTGTGGAGGATACCGATATCCCGGTCATTTACTCGGCGGTCACCGATCCGGTGGGTGCAGGCTTTGACACCCTGACCAACATGACCGGCACATCCGACGCTTTGAACACCGAGGCGATCATGAACATGATCCTGGCGGTCAACCCCGGCATCACCGAGATCGGCCTGCTGTACGATCTGGGCCAGGATTCCTCCACCCAGGCCATCGCGGATGCCAAGGCGTTCTGCGACGAGAACGGCATCTCCTATGTGGAGAAGAACGGCACCACCACCGCCGAGGTGCAGATGGCGGTGGAAGCCCTGGCCGCCAGCGGGGTCAAGGTGGTGTTCACCCCCACCGACAATACCATCATGACCGCCGAGCTGGCCATCTACGAGACGATGATCGAGTCGGGCATCCAGCACTTCACCGGGGCGGACAGCTTTGCGCTGAACGGCGCCTTCATCGGCTACGGCGTGGACTATGTCCAGCTGGGCGAAGCCACCGCCGACATGGTGGTGGAGCTGCTGTGCGACGGCAAGACCATCGCCGATATGCCCTACCGCACCTTCGACAATGGCATCGCCACCATCAACACCGAGACCTGCGCGGCCCTGGGCCTGGATCTGGAGACGGTGAAGGCCGCCATCCAGCCCTACTGCACCAGCGTCGAGGAGATCATCACCGCCGAGGAATTCGAATAACGGGCCGGGGCGCTGCCCCGCCGCCCAGTGACAAATAGGAGTTATGGTTTATGCTGGCTAGTATCTTTTCCATCAATGTGTTGCAGACCGCGCTGGAGCTCGGGTGTATCTACGGGCTGGTGGCGCTGGCCCTGTTCCTCAGCTACTCGGTGCTGAACATCGCAGACCTGTCCACCGACGGATGCTTCACCCTGGGGTGTGCGGTGTGCTGCCAGGTGGCGGTGGCCGGGCACCCGGTGCTGGCCCTCTTTGCGGCCATGGCAGCGGGTGTCGCCTCCGGCTTTATCACCGCCTTTTTGCAGACCAGGCTGGGGGTGGAGAGCATCATGGCCGGCATCATCGTCAACACCGGCCTGTACACCATCAACCTGGCGGCCATGGGCTTTTCGTCCAATATGAGCCTGGTCAAGGTGGACACCGTCTTTTCCCTCTCCAAGGATGCCCTGGCCTTTGCGGGCGGCTGGTATCAGCTGGTGGTGGCGGCCATCATCATCCTGGCGGCCTGCGGGCTGATGGTCTGGTTCCTCGGCACCCGGCTGGGCCTGTCCATCCGGGCCACCGGCGACAACGCCGCCATGGTGCGGGCTTCCAGCATCAACCCGGCGTTCACCATCATGGTGGGGCTGTGCATCTCGGGCAGCCTGACCGCCCTGTCGGGCGGGCTGCTGGCCCAGTATCAGAAGAGCTGTGACATCAATGTGGGCACCGGCATGGTGACCATCGCCCTGGCCTCCCTGATCATCGGCGAGACGCTGCTGGGCAAGCGGACCATGGTGCTGCGGGTGCTGGGCGTGGTGTTCGGCAGCTGCCTGTACCGCTTCATCGTGGCGGTGGCCCTGCGGTTCGATGTGCCTGCCGCCGCCATGAAACTGGTGTCGGCCATCATTGTGGCCGTGGCCATCTCGATGCCCGCGATCCGTCAGAAGATCGCCTTTGAAAAGCGCAAACAGGAGGCCCGGATGCGTCACGCCCAGGTCCACGGCAAAAAGGAGGCAGTCTGATGCTGATGCTGGAAATGAAGGGGGTCCGCAAGACCTTCAACCCGGGCACCGTCAACGAGAAGGTGGCCCTGGCCGGGGTGGACCTGGCTCTGCAAGAGGGGGACTTTGCCACCATCGTCGGCTCCAACGGGGCGGGCAAATCCACCCTGTTCAATGCCATCACCGGCGGTTTTATCGCCGACGAAGGCTGCATCGTGCTGGGGGGCGAGGATATCACCTTCACCCCGGAATACCGCCGCAGCCGGGTGATCGGCCACCTGTTCCAGGACCCCCTCAAGGGCACCGCCCCCAACATGACCATCGAGGAAAATCTGGCCCTGGCCTATCTGCGGGCGGGCACAGCCCAGCGGGCCTACTTCTCCCGTATTTCCCGCAAGGACAAGGACTTTTTCCGTGAACGCCTGGCCCTGCTGGATATGGGCCTGGAGGACCGGATGAAGCAGCCGGTGGGGCTGTTGTCGGGCGGCCAGCGCCAGGCGCTGACCCTGCTGATGGCCACCCTGGTCACCCCCAAGCTGCTGCTGCTGGACGAGCACACCGCCGCTTTGGACCCTGCCACCGCCGACAAAGTGCTGGACCTGACCCGGCACATCGTGGCGGAGCAGCACATCACCTGCCTGATGGTCACCCACAATATGCACCAGGCCCTGGAACTGGGCAACCGCACCCTGATGATGAACGGGGGGCGCATCGTCTTTGACGTCCAGGGAGAGGAGCGGAGCAAGATGACGGTAGACGACCTGCTGGAGCGCTTCCGCCAGTCGGCCGGCGAGGAGCTGGACAACGACCGCATCCTGCTCAGCAAGGTGGAAAAACCGTAAAGGGACCTTATATCCAAACCATAAACCGCCGTCGGCCTTTCATAGCCGGCGGCGGTTTTAGCGTGTCGAAAAACGACGTTACTTCACATACTCGATGGTATACTCGAAGCCATACTCCTCCTGGAGCTTCTTGACGGCGGGTTCGCAGTCCTCGATGAAGGTGGGGGAGTAGACCGAAGCGCCGTTGTGGGCTTTCTTGTAGTCCTCCACGATCTGGGTCAGCTTGTTCCAGCCCTCGCTGGCCTTGGCCTGATCCACGCTTTCGGGGAAATTGATGATAAATTCGCGATGCTGCGGAATACGAGCTTTCATAAAAACATTCTCCTTTTTTCTGACAATCTGAATCCTATCAGCAGCCCATAGGGGCTGCGGGTCAGCGGTTATGGTTCCAGACGGAAGACCCGGCGGGCGTTGGCGGCGGTCTGGGCAAAGACCGTTTCGGCCGGCACTCCCTTGCGCTGGGCGATATACTCGCCCACATAGGCGATCAGGGAACTGTCGCACCGGGTGCCCCGCACCGGCTCAGGGGCCATGTAAGGGCAGTCGGTCTCCAGCAGGATGGACTCCAGGGGGAGTGCATCGATGACCTTGGCGGCCCGCTTGGCCCCCTTGAAGGTGGCCGCGCCCCCAAACCCGATCAGGATACCCTGCCGGGCCAGCCAGACCGCATCCTCGGCACTGCCCGAATAGCAGTGCAGGATACCCTTGGGTTTGTACTTTTTCAAAAGGGCGTAGACGTCGGCGTGGGCCTCCCGGTCATGGACCACGATGGGCTTATCCAGCTCGAGGGCCAGACGGATCTCCGCCTCAAACAGGGCCTGCTGGGCCTCCTTGGGAACGGGCCAGTGATAGTCCAGGCCGCATTCCCCCACGGCCACCACCTTGGGATCGTCGTAGAAGGGGGCCAGGGCTTTCATCTCGGCGGCCCAGTCGCCGCCATACACCGAAATGGTGGGGGCGGGGGGCGCCGAGCCGCACTTGTCGGCGGGCAGCAGGCTTTCAGGGTGGATGCCGATGGCTGCCCAGACCCAGGGATAAGCATGGGCCAGAGCGAGACAGCGGGGGGCGTCCCCCGAATGGGTGGCCTGTTCACAGACCCCCACCACTCCTTTGGCGGGAAGGCCATCCAGCACGGCCTCCCGGTCGGCGTTGAAGGCCCCCGAGGAATAGTGGGCGTGGGTGTCAAAAATAGGCCCCTGGGAAGGGTAGATGCTCATGCGCGGACCTCCTTGCCTCTGCGGTTGACCAGCCAGATGCCCACACACACCAGCGCCAGCGCGGCCAGGTACTGCCACTCAAAAAGGGGCTCTCCGTTCAGCAGGGCGGACAACAGGACGTTGACCACCGGGTTGACCAGCCCGAACACGCTGATCCGGCTGACGGGGTTGTTCTTCATCAGCAGGGCCCACAGCACATACCCGGCCCCCGATACGAAGGCCAGATACAGCAGCACCGGGATGCCCATGGGGCTCTGGGGCGCCAGGGAACCGCCCATGGCCAGCCCCAGGACCAGCAGCGCCAGACCGCCCAGCCCCAGGTTGATGCAGCAGACCATGAAGCTGTCTGCCTTGCGGGTGACCGATTTATTCCACGGCCCGGAAATGGTAAAGATGACGGTGGCGGCCATCATGCAGAAGATGCCCCAGCCGCTGCCGCTGCCATGGTTGCCGATGGTGGCCACCAGCACCCCGCCGAACCCGACGGCGCAGCCCAGGGCCTTGGCGGGGGTCATCCGGTCGGAGCGGTAGAGGAAATGGGCCAGAATGACACCCAGGAAACTCTGGGTGCTGTTCAGGATGCCGCCGAACGCGCCGGTGAGCAGGGCGACGGCCGCGTAATAAAAAGCGTACTGGGTGGTGGTCTGCCACAGGCCCAGAGCGCAGCACTCGGCCAGCACTTTGCCCCGGGGCACAGCGGGCAGCCGCCCTTCCAGCAGGAGGCTGGCCAGCAGCACCAGCAGGCCCCCCAGCATGAACCGAACCCCTGCAAAGCAGAGGATGGAGGCGGTGTCGGCGGCGTCGATGGCGAACAGCCTGTACCCCAGCTTGATGAAAGGGAAGGCCGAGCCCCACAGGCAGTTGCAGATGACCGCAAAAGCCACTGCAAAGGCGGGCGTCCCGAACAGGGCGTCCAGCCGGGCCGTGCGCGGGGCGGGGTTGCTTGGATGCGGCACGGGTTTAGCCTCCCTTTCTCAGTGGATGCGGCTGCCGGCGGGGACGCTGTCGGGGTAGAATGCGATGGCACAGCCGCCGTCGGCGGTGTCCGCTGCCACGATCATGCCCTCGCTGGTGTACTTGCCCTTCATCATGGGACGGGGGGCCAGGTTGGCCACGATGCCCACCTTTTTGCCGATCAGGTCCTCGGGCTTGTACCATTTGGCGATGCCGGAGAGGATGCACCGCTCCCGCTCACCGTCGAACACAGTGAGGTGCAGCAGCTTTTTGCTCTCCTTCAGGTTCTCGCAGGCGCGCACCTCAGCGACCCGCATCTCCACTTTGCAGAAATCGTCAAAGTCGATCTCGGCCTCATGCTCGATCGCGGCGGCAGGCTGCTGGGGCTGTGCCTCGGCAGCCTCCTTGGCTTTCTGGGCGGCCAGAGCTTCGGCCCTGCGCTTTTCGTCCTCCGCCTTCAGGTGAGCGATCTCCTTGGCCACATCGATGCGGGGGAACAGGGGATCGCCTTTGTGGACGGTGTAGCTGTCCTGCTTGCCGTAGGCGGCCAGTTCCAACTGGAGGCTGCCGGCATCCAGGCCCAGCTGCTCCATCATCTTGGGCGCAGTGGTGGGCAGGTAAGCGTTCAGCAGGATGGCGCAGACCCGCAGCGCCTCGCACAGATGGTAGAGCACGCAGGCCAGGCGGTCCTTGTTGGCCTCATCCTTGGCCAGAGCCCAGGGTGCGGTCTCGTCGATATACTTGTTGGCCCGCTGCACCACCGCAAAGATCTCGGTCAGGGCCTGGGGGATGGTCAGGTTATCCATATCCTCGGCCACCTTGGCGGGCAGGGCGGACAGCATCTGTTCCAGCTCAGCGTCGATGGCCTCGGTGCCGTCGGCTCTGGACACCGTGCCGCCGAAGTACTTTTCGCACATGGCCACTGTGCGGCTGAGCAGGTTGCCCAGGTCGTTGGCCAGGTCGCTGTTGATGCGGTTGATCAGGGCTTCGTTGGTGAACATACCGTCGTTGCCAAAGGGGATCTCACGCAGCAGGAAGTAGCGGATGGCGTCCACGCCGTAGCGGTCGCAGAGGATGACGGGATCCACCACGTTGCCCACCGATTTGGACATCTTGCCGCCGTTCATCAGCAGCCAGCCGTGGCCGAACACACGCTTGGGCAGGGGCAGATCCAGGGCCATCAGCATGGCGGGCCACAGGATGGTGTGGAACCGCAGGATCTCCTTGCCCACCATATGCAGGTCGGCGGGCCAGTATTTGTCGTAGTCGTGGTAGGTGTCGTTGCCGTAGCCCAGGGCGGTGATATAGTTGCTCAGGGCGTCCACCCAGACATACATGGTATGCTTGGGGTCAAAGGGGACAGGGATGCCCCACTTGACCGAGGTGCGGGACACGCAGGTATCCTGCAGGCCCTGCTTGATGAAGGCGATCATCTCATTTTTACGGCTCTCGGGCTGGATGAACTGGGGGTTCTCCTCGTACAGCTTGAGCAGCCGGTCGGCGTATTTGCTGGTACGGAAGAAATAGGCCTCCTCGTGGGCGTCATAGACCTCGCGGCCGCAGTCGGGGCATTTGCCGTCCACCAGCTGGCTGTCGGTCCAGAAGCTCTCGCAGGGCTTGCAGTAATGGCCCACATACTCGCCCTTGTAGATGTCGCCCTTCTCATACAGGGTGGTGAAGATCTTCTGGCAGGACTGGATGTGGTAGTCGTCGGTGGTGCGGATGAAGCGGTCGTAGCTGACATCCAGCAGCTTCCACAGGTCCTTGACGGTGGCCACGATGCGGTCCACATACTCTTTGGGCTGGACGCCGGCGGCGGCAGCCTTGTCCTCGATCTTCTGGCCGTGCTCGTCGGTGCCGGTCAGGAACATCACGTCGCAGCCCTGCATCCGCTTGAAGCGGGCCAGCGCATCACAGGCCACGGTGGTGTAGCTGTGGCCGATGTGCAGCTTGTCGCTGGGGTAGTAGATGGGGGTGGTGATGTAAAATTTCTTGCGCTCAGACATGTTGAAACAAATCCTCCCTTTTCCCGAATGAAGAACTGTAAAGAAAGCAAAAGCTCCCGTCTTTGCCCGGGCATAGGCCCTGCAAGGACGGGAGCAGAATACTTCCGTGGTACCACCTTGGTTTGCCGCCCCTTTGCAGGGCACGGCCTCAAAGCTGCGGCAGGGGAGACCCGCTGCATACAGCCGGACGCGGTAACGGGCGCACCCGGCGCAGGCTTGGGGTGCGATGCCCTTCGCCTGCGCGGCTCCAAGACCATTTTCGGCGCCGCGATGCCTGCCTGCTTTCCACCACCGCAGGCTCTCTGCAAGGATCGTATGGCGCTTACTCTTCTCTTCACAGCCGGTTTGGATATCGTGACTATTATAGAGGAAGCCACCCGGTTTGTCAACCGCCCGGCGAAAGTTTTTGCCGCAAAGCGTCCGGGCCGGCCCGGGAGCCAAACCGGAAAAGGACAGGAGGACCCGGCGGCAAACAAAAAACCTGGCGGATGAGAGCGGTTGCAAGCCTCTCATCCGCCAGGATGCTTACTTCTTCGGAGTCATTGCCTCATTACCTCGCATTACCTATTTTTCGGTCTTGACCTTGCCTTTCATAAGATTTGGCCTTTCCTTTAGGAAATGGTAGGGTAGTGGTTTGCTGATTTAACTAGTACATTGGTGTCAAGCCTCATCCGAATCGTTGGATTGCGTCTTACGAAGAACCTTCATAGGAAACACATTCTTTCGATTGAATCACTCCAGGGGACAAGCTACCTAAATCATTGGAGTACTCCCTCCGTGTTACTCAAATATCTGCATCCATACAGGGATTTTCATTGGAGATCATCCTTTCTGGCCTGCTCTTTATTTGAATGACCGTTGCGCGGACAAGTTGTGCTCGGAACATCTGCCTCTTGCTTTGGGGATCTTCTGATCTTAGGGAAGTGGTGCTTTGCAGCTCTTTCAGCTTCCGGTACATTGTACTTCGGTCCCGCCGATATTTGAGGAGGTACATCACCATCGCTCAAACCAATGGATCTTTCTTCTGTGTGCAATTTCCAGATATATGCAAAATCCGTACAGCAGTTCTCGTAAGAATTACCTTTTACAGCTTCTGGCTTATCCAAATCGACATCTTACAGAAGAACGATCTGCCATCTGCCCTTGGCATCTGGCCCTTTTGACCGATCGAATGCAGGTCCAGCTTACTGCTGCTGTCATCAGTTCCGATCCGATCCTGCCTCTGCTTGTGAGGCCGCGACTACTTAAATCATTGGAGTAGCTCCTTCCATGCTATTCAAATACTTGCATCCGTAACAAAGCTTTCATAAGGATCACTTCCTGCGGATCTATTTGAATCGCCTGAGGGGTATCTCGACAGACTGCTCGTTCATCGCTTATTTATCGCTAAAGACAACGCTTTTAAAATCTCTCAGATCATCTATACGGGGGAAACATCCCGTCCTGTTAAGCGGCTTTTCGCTTTCAGCGACTCCCGACAGTCTGTCCGAACTGTGCGGGTGTCATATCAACCATCGGTCTTCGCTCCTTTCTCCCTTTAAGTCAGCGGGATTGGATCTCCTTTGATCCTCTGCTGTACTTTCTTGGTTTCTGGCCTTATTATATACGAGAAATCGTCTGCTGTCCATTCGCAGAATCGCCAACGATTATCTTGTGATTTTGTATAGTTTTGAGCATAGATGTGATGATTTATTGTGCCGAATGTGAACGAACTGTGGCAAAGGCCCCGCCGGTAAAAAATTCCCCGGCCCAAGGCCGGGGAGAGGGTCACATCTTGTTGGGGACGGTGATCTTGAACATGGTCAGCACATTGCGGATGACGTTGCGCACGCCGATGCACAGGGCGATGCGGGCCTGCTGCAGGGAAGGCTCCGCCTCCTGGATGCGGCAGCTGCCGTAGAACCGGTGGAAGGCGCTGGCCAGGTCGATGACAAAGCGGTTGATCCGGCTGGGATCGTACTTCTCGGCGGCCAGGACGATCTCCTGGGGGAAGGCGGCCAGCATACGGATCAGGTCCTGCTCGGTGGGATCGGTCAGCAGGGTGGCGTCGGTGTTCTCCACCCCCAGGAAGTGGACCCCGGTGCCCTCCAGCTTGCGCAGGATCGAGCAGATGCGGGCGTGCGCATACTGCACATAATAGACGGGATTGTCGTTGTCGGTCTTGACGGCCTGGTCCAGGTCGAAGTCGATGCTGCTGCCCGACTCGTGCATATTGAACAGGAAACGTGCGCTGTCGATGGGCACTTCCTCCAGCAGGTCGGTGAGGGTGATGGCGTTGCCGGTGCGCTTGGACATCCGCACGGGCTGGCCGTTCTGCATCAGGTTGACCATCTGCATCAGCACGATGTCCAGGCGGCTGCCGTCCAGGCCGATGGCGTCCATGGCGCCCTTCATGCGGGCCACATGGCCGTGGTGGTCGGCGCCCCAGACGTCGATGGCCTTGTCAAAGCCCCGGGTAGCCAGCTTGTTGTAATGGTAGGCGATATCGGCGGCAAAGTAGGTGGGGATGCCGTTGGCGCGCACCAGGACCTCATCCTTGTCCTCCTCGGCGCCGTCCTCGCTCTTTTTCTTGTTGGCGGCGCCGTACTTGGCGGCGTACTGGGCGCTGCGGTACATGATGGCGCCGTCCTCTGCCTTGTAGCAGGCCCCCTTGGCCATCAGCTCATCCACGACGTGGCGCACCGCACCCGACTCGTGCAGGGTGCTTTCGGGGAACCAGACGTCGTACTCGATGCGGTATTTGCCCAGGTCGGTCTTGAGGTTGGCGATGTTCTTGGGCAGGGCATAGGCCACCAGAGCGTCCTTCAAAGCGGCAAAGGCTTCGCTCTCGTACAGGGCGTCCTCCTGCAGGCCCTGGCAGGGCTTTGCATATTGGTCGCCCTCTTTGGCGGCAAACTCCAGCGCCAGCAGGGTGATGTCCCCGCCCTGGTAGCACTCCTTGGGCAGGGGGTAGGTGCTCTCGTCGTAGTAGTGCTGCAAATAGCGGATGGCCAGGCTCTTGCCGAACTTCTGGATCTGGTTGCCTGCATCGTTGATGTAGAACTCACGGGTGACGTCATAGCCGGCCCACTCCAGAACAGCGGACAGGCAGTCGCCCAGAGCGCCGCCCCGGGCGTTGCCCATGTGCATGGGGCCGGTGGGGTTGGCCGAAACAAATTCCACGTTGTACCGCTTGCCCTGGCCGTGATCGGTCTTGCCGTAGCGGCTGGAAGCGCAGGCGGCCATCACCACGCCGGCCCAGTAGGCCGGGGAGAGGAACAGGTTGATGAAGCCGGGGCCGGCAGTCTCGGCCCGGGCAAAGCAGCTGCCCTCCAGGGCGGGCAGGTGAGCCAGGATGGCATCGGCGATCATCTTGGGGGCCTTGTGCCAGGTGCGCGCACCGGCCATAGCGATGTTGGAGGCGATGTCGCCGTTTTTGGTGTCGGCGGGCACCTCCACGATGAAGGCGGGCAGCGGAGCCGCGGGCAGGTCCCCGGCGTCCATGGCGGCCTGGGCGGCCTGGCCCAGCAGGGCGCGGGCCTCGTTCAGGGCGGCCTGCCGGGGGTTGTAATTCTCAAATGCGGGATAGTTGGTGTTGCTCATTCTGATTCCTTTCTATTCTCTCTGCCATCGGGCCGCTGTCAGTTGACATGGGTCACGGTGACTTCCAGGGAGTTTTTGCTGATGATGGTGGACACGTCCCCGTCCAGCAGGTAGCTGAAGCGGGCGGTGCCTCCTTTGGAGCTGAGGTCGCACTGGATGCCGTCGGCGGTCACCCCGAGGGTTACCGAACCATAGCCGGTCTCATAGTGGCACAGGTTGCGCCGGCCCTTCTCAATGACCAGCTGGCTGGCCTGCGGGCCGAACCGCAGCATGGCCACCCGGCTGGAGTCGGCGGCGATCTTCAGGGTGGTCACGTTGCCCTCATAGCCGGTGGTCTCGGTCTCCCGGTAGGTGATGTAGTAGCTGCCGCCCCGCAGCGCAAAGCTGCCGCGGGTCATCAGCTCCACCTGTTCGGTCTCGCCGTCCTGCTCGATGCGGCTTTTGATGCGGATGATATAGTTTTCCTTTAAGGTTTTGTTCACAGTCTTTGATATCCTCAGTATTGGTCGATGCAGATCTGCTCGGCGGTGCCGCCCCGGTATTCCCCCAGGAACAGGTCTGCCGTCTGGATAAAGCTGTCGGGCACATCGCTGACGAAAAAGTGGGTCTGTCCCTGTTGGCGGTTGGCCCGCAGGCCCTTGCTGCTCAGCAGCTGGCCCAGGTCGTCGGCGGCGGCCCGGCCCGGGTCGATGAGGGTGACGCCGGGGCCCATATAGTCGCCGATCATGCCGGCCAGCAGGGGATAGTGGGTGCAGCCCAGGATCAGGGTATCGATGCCGGCGGCCCGCACTTCCTCCAGGTACTGGCCGATCACCAGCCGGGTCACCTGCTGCATCTGGGGCGGCGCGCCGTCCACATAGCCGTTCTCCACCAAAGACACGAACAGGGGGCAGGCTTTGGCGGTGATCTCGGCCCCCGGCACCAGCCGGCGCAGTGTCAGCTCATAGCTGTGGGAGCGGATGGTGGCGGAGGTGCCGATGACCCCGATCTTGCGGCTGCGGGTGGCGCGGGCCGCCCGCCGGGCCGCCGCGTTCACCACCCCCATGTAGGGCACCGGCAGCCGGGCGGCCTCCTCGGTGGGATAGGTGCTGGACACCGTGCCGCAGGCGGCCATGATGCACTTGACGTTCCGGGACAGCAGAAAAGCGATGTCCTGGCGGGCGTATTGCAGGATGGTCTCATGGCTGCGGCTGCCGTAGGGCACCCGGCCGGTGTCCCCAAAGTAGACGATGTCCTCCCCGGGCAGCTGCCTGCGCAGCTCCCGCACCCCGGTCAGGCCGCCCAGGCCGCTGTCAAAGACGCCGATGGGGCGGTTATCCATGGCGGGCCACCGGCCTTTCCATCGCCAGGGCGATCAGTCGGTCGATCAGCTGGGGCACAGGGGTGCCCTCGTGCTCCATCAGCTTGGGGTACATGCTGATGGGGGTGAAGCCGGGCAGGGTGTTGATCTCGTTGATGAGCACCCGGCCGGTGCCGCGCTCCACAAAGAAATCGCAGCGGGCCAGGCCCTGGCAGCCCAGGGCGGTATAGGCCCTGGCGGCCCAGTCGCGCACCTCGTCCAGTTTGGCCTCGGACAGACGGGCGGGGATGACGGTCTCGCTGATGCCGTTCTTGTATTTGTCGTCGTAGGTGTAGAATTCGGCCCCGGCCAGGATCTCGCCGGGACGGGTGGCGGCAGCGGGCTCGGAACCGATCACCGCGCACTCCACCTCCTGGCCATCTACAAAGGACTCGAACACCACTTTGCTGTCGTTCTGCAGGGCCAGCTGCACCGCCTGGTCCAGCTCCACCGGGGTGGAAGCCTTGCTTACCCCCACGCTGGAGCCGGCGTTGGCCGGCTTGACAAAGATGGGCCAGCCCAATTTCTCTGCCAGCAAGGCGTAGATGCCCGCGGGGTCGGCCTGCAGCTCGGCCCGGGTGTAGGAAGCCCAGGAACAGTGGGGGATGCCGTAGAACTGGAACAGCGCATTGGCCACCGCCTTGTCCATGCAGACGGCGCTGGCCAGCACGCCGCATCCCACATAGGGGATGCCTGCCAGCTCCAGCAGGCCCTGGACGGTGCCGTCCTCGCCCCAGAGCCCGTGCAGGGCGGGGATCACTACATCTATATATAGCTTTTCCACATGGCCGGCCGGGGTGAACAGGATGGCGCCGTGGTCCGACCGGTCAGGGCTGATGGCGCAGGGCATATTGCCGGGCAGGTCCTCCCAGCTGCCGTCCGCCATCTGGGCGGTGGTGGCCTCGGTGTACAGCCATCGGCCCTCCTTGGTGATGCCGATCTTGACCAGATCGTATTTCTCCGGGTCCATGTTGTCCGCAAAGGTGCCGGCGGATACCCGGCTGACCTCGTGTTCGCTGGACAGGCCGCCGAACAGCAGCGCCACGCAAAGCGGACGCTGGGCGGAAGTTCCATCGTGATTCATATGTGATTGCCACTCCCTCTATTGGATCTAAGCCCCCGGGCGGGGGCGTTCAATCATAATTACGACAATCATACCATAAAAATGCGCCGGTTTCCATACACAAAGGCAAAATGCCGGCCATGAAACATAAAAAATCGAAAAGAAAGCAAAATTGATGCTTGACGCGCAGGACAAAGCGTGATAGAATGATAGCACCTCTTTTGCGGGATTATTCAGTGCGCCCCTTTTTCGGGGGCCGGCCCGGCGAACGAGGGAGGTTCGATAACCGTTATATATGGAGGTGTCAACAAATGACAGTGAAAATCACTCTGGCCTGCACCGAGTGCAAGCAGCGCAACTACAACACCACGAAGAACAAGAAAAACAACCCTGACCGCCTGGAGATGAAGAAGTACTGCCGCTTCTGCAAGAAGCACACGGTCCATCGCGAGACCAAGTAAGAAAGGCGGAGCACAATGGCAGACAAAACCGATAAGAAGCCGGGCTTTGTGGCCAGAGCTAAGAACGCCGTGAAGAATTTTGCCGCAGGCGTGGCCAAGTTCTTCCGCGATACCAAAAGCGAGCTGAAGAAGGTCGTGTGGCCCAGCAAGGAAGACACCAGGAAGAATACCATCGTCGTGCTGGTGGTGGTGATCATCGCGGCAGCGGTGCTGTTCATCCTGGACGCCATTTTTGGCGGGATCCTGGGCCTTGTCATCGGAGGCTGACCAAATCTTGTATGGAAACGGAGGCTGACCATAGATGGAAGATCAGTCCAATGAGGCTTTGTGGTATGTGGTCCATACCTACTCCGGCTATGAGAACAAAGTGGCGACCGATCTTGCAAAGATGGTGGAGAACCGCCGCCTGCAGGATCTGATCTGCGAGATCAAGGTGCCCACCGAAATGGTGCCCGAGATCAAGGACGGCAAGGAAAAGATGGTGGAGCGCAAGCTCTTCCCCGGCTATGTTCTGGTCAAGATGGTCATGAACGACGATACCTGGTATGTGGTGCGCAATACCCGCGGCTGCACCGGATTCGTCGGGCCCGCATCCAAGCCGGTGCCCCTGACCGCCGAAGAAGTGGAAAAGATGGGCGTGGAAGCCAAAGCGCCCCTGACGGTGGATTTCGCCGTGGGAGACAGCGTGCAGATCACGTCCGGTCCTCTGGAAGGCTTTATGGGCGTTGTAGAGGAGATCAACACCGAGACCTTCAAAGTGAAGCTCAAGGTCAACATGTTCGGCCGGGAGACCCCCGCAGAGGTGGATATCGCCCAGGTCGAGCGGCTGTAACAAGCCGCGAAAGCAGACAAATCATCATCAAGGTAAGACCGCGTGCGGTTCTTATAGAGCGCGCCGGACAAAGGCGTGCTCGTGGGAGGTTCGCAGACAGCGGGCCGCAACTCACCACAGATTTTTGGAGGTGCATTTATCATGGCACAGAAAGTAACTGGCTACATCAAGCTGCAAATCGAGGCCGGCAAGGCAACCCCGGCTCCTCCTGTCGGCCCGGCCCTGGGCCAGAAGGGCGTCAACATCATGGCGTTCACCAAGGAGTTCAACGAGCGTACCAAGAACCAGATGGGCTATATCATCCCCGTCGTCATCACCGTGTATGCTGACCGTTCCTTTAGCTTTATCACCAAGACTCCCCCGGCTGCTGTTCTGATCAAGAAGGCTGCAGGTCTGACCACCGCTTCCGGCAAGCCCAACAAGGAAAAGGTCGGTTCCCTGACCGCCGCCCAGGTCGAAGAGATCGCAAAGACCAAGATGCCCGACCTGAACGCCGCTTCTCTCGAGGCTGCGTGCAGCATGATCCGCGGCACCTGCCGCAGCATGGGCGTCACAGTCGAAGGCTGAGACATAAACAGTGGGAGGGCGCAGCGCCCGCAAGACCACATAGGAGGATAAACAATGAAACACGGCAAGCATTATATCGACGCTGCCAAGCAGGTCGATTCCACCAAACTGTACGATGTGAACGAGGCGCTGGAGCTGGCCTGCAAGATCGCTTCCGCCAAGTTCGATGAGACCGTCGAGCTGCACGTCCGTCTGGGCGTTGACGGCCGTCACGCTGACCAGCAGGTCCGCGGCGCCGTCGTGCTGCCCAACGGCACCGGCAAGACCGTCCGTGTGTGCGCCATCGCCAAGGGCCCCGCTGCCTCCGCTGCTGAGGCCGCTGGCGCCGACATCGTGGGCGACGAGGAGCTGATCACCAAGATCCAGGGCGGCTTCATGGACTTTGACGTTGTGGTCACCACCCCCGACATGATGGGCAAGGTCGGCCGTCTGGGCAAGATCCTTGGCCCCCGCGGCCTGATGCCCAACCCCAAGGCCGGCACCGTGACCCCCGACCTGGGCAAGGCTGTCAAGGAAGCCAAGGCCGGTAAGATCGAGTACCGCCTGGACAAGCAGAACATCATCCATGTCCCCGTGGGCAAGGCATCCTTTGGCGCTGAGAAGCTGTACACCAACCTGGATACCGTCATGGACGCCATCGCCAAGGCAAAGCCCGCCGCCGCCAAGGGCACCTACTTCAAGAGCGCTACCATCGCCACCACCATGGGCCCTGGCATCCGCCTGAACACCCTGAAGTACGGCGTCTGATTTTCTGAAATATTTCAGAAAAACGCTTGACAAAGCCGCATCCGTGCGGTAAAATATTCATGCTGTTTTTAAGACAGCAGGCGCTGGAGTCCAGTGTAAAGTGTATCCGCCTGCCGAGAAACGCGTAACGTAGTTTTATGCCTCTCTCTCGGCCTGTGTGCGCGGGAGAGAGGCTTTTTCTATGGCTCTGGCTTCCGATGTAGTTTTGAAACGAGGTGAAACCGAAATGCCCAGTGCAAAGATTCTTTCTGAAAAGCAGGCTTATGTCGCTGATCTGAAGGCAAAGTTTGAGAATGCGGTTTCCGGCTGCGTGGTCGCTTACGGCGGCATCAATGTCGAGAACGACACCAAGCTGCGCAAGGAGCTGCGCGAGGCCGGCGTTGAGTATATGGTCGTCAAGAACACCATGCTGCGCCTGGCCGTCAAGGATACCTCTTTTGAGGGCCTGACCGCTATGTTCACCGGCGACACTGCCGTTGCTTTCGGCAACGAAGAGGATCCCATGGCTGCTGCCCGCATCCTGTGCAAGTACCAGGACGGCGACCGCTCCAAGAAGTTCGTCGTCAAGGGCGGCTTCCTGGAAGGCAAGGTGATGGACGCTGCTGAGACCAACGTCATCGCCAAGCTGCCCGGCCGCGAAGGCATGCTGTCCATGTTCGCAGGCGCGCTCACCAGCACCCTGTCCGGTCTGGCCGTTGCCATGCAGGCTTATGCCGACAAGCAGGAGGAGCCCGCTGCCTAATGGCAGGGCCGCCGCCTGACACAAACAGTTTTTCGACACAACTGCAACAAAATTTGATTGAAATTGGAGGGTTACTACCATGGCTTCTGAGAAGATTACTGCCATTATCGAGTCCGTCAAGGGCCTGTCCGTCCTGGAGCTGAAGGAGCTGATCGACGCTTACTGCGAGGAGTTCGGCGTTTCTGCTGTTGCTGCTGCTCCTGTTGCCGCTGCCGGCGCTGCTGCTCCCGCTGAGGAGGAGAAGACCGAGTTCGACGTCATCCTGACCGACGTGGGCGCTACCAAGATGCAGGTCATCAAGACCGTCAAGGAGATCACCGGTCTGGGCCTGAAGGAGGCCAAGGCTATCGTTGACGGCGCTCCCAAGGCCATCAAGGAGAAGGCTTCCAAGGCTGACGCCGAGGACATCAAGAAGAAGCTGGAAGAGGTCGGCGCTAAGGTCGAGATCAAGTAAGTTTCTGCCTCAACAACAAAACAAGAGCCAGGGGTTTCCCGCAAGGGAGGCCCCTGGCTTTTTTGCTGCGCATGATCCTGCCTGCATCGGCCCGCCACAGGCAGCCGTCATGCAGCGTCTCTTTCTCTCAGGAACACATCCGCCTGGGGCGGGACGGGGGAGCCCCGTTTTGGGAGGGCAGCAATTCCTCCAGCTTTTTGGCCAGCTCCTGGACAATGGCGTGGCAGGGGCGTTTATAGCCTGGAATTTCCAGACTTTGCAGCCCGGCGCATTGAAGGGTCTCATACTGACGCAGCATAAACAGGGTCAGTTCTGAGATGAGCCGGTATCCCTCTAGATTGTCCGCGTCGGTTTGGCCTTCCCGGGCGGTCATCAGGCCGATGACCCCCACTGCCACGGTGAAAGCCCCGCAGCAGGACTGTTCCGTCTGCATCCCAATGCCCATTACCGAGAACATCTTGCGGGTCTCCTCGGACAAATGGAGGCCGTAGTATTCGTTGCAGGCTCGGAACATAGCTTCGGCGCAGGTCAAATCGGTGTCGATGTGGTAAAAATTGACCAGTTCATAGAGTCTCATGATTCCTATACCGCACTCCAATCGCATAGCATTTCATTCTGTGTCACCCGGCGCAGCTCGTCCCGCACCTCCATCAGTGCAAAGCCCAGCAGGTTCTGCCCCCGCCACTTTGCCGGGTCCCGGGCCTCGGGGGAACTGGCCGCGAGGCGGATGCCCCAAATGCTGTCATAGGGACTGGCCTCCGCCAGCACGCTGTCCCCGGTGGAGAGGAGGAACTCCCGCAGGCCGCGGTTCTGGCTGAATTTACACCAGTTGCCGTTCAATACAATGGCGTATTTGAACCGGTCCCACACTTTCTGGTCAAAGCCCCGCACCTTGCGGCCCAGGGCCTTGATCTGCTTGGGGTCGCTGCATTGCAGGATCTTTTCCCGGATCTCGCCATCACCAAAGAGTTCGGCTTTGCCCGCCATCATATACTGCTCCATGCAGAGATAGACGTCAGCCATAGCATGGAAGTCCTCCATCCACCACTGACTGAGGCAGCTCTGCGTCATCCTCCCATCAGGGGCGGGCTGATGGCCCCAGAACAGGCAGAATTCCCGCTGCCGTCCGGCGGCAAACTCCTGCTGGAGCCACTGGCGGGTGTACCTGGGTCGGCCCTCCAGCTGCCACGCCTGGACGATGAAACCGCCGTGCTCCAGTGCCTCGCCCGTGTCGTCGTCCCACCAGCCTTTCCAGGTCACCGGCTCGGGAAAGAGGCTGCGGTATTCCGTCTGCTCCTCCGGCGAGAGGGTGTCCAGCCAATGGCCGAACCGGTCTATGTAATCCTCCCCATAGCCCATCCGCCAGCCAATGGAGTACCGCTCGATCTCAGGGAAGGCCAGCCAGGGGGGAGGCATGATTTTCTTATGTTTCAGTGCCATAGGGATCATCCTCATTTCTTTTCGTGGTTTTGGTGACGATTTCACATTTGCAGCTCCGTAAAATTCCAGACAACGTGCATTTTAGTCTGGAATGGCGATCTCGCTGACCAGTGCTGCTTTTCAAAAGTTGTACATTTCCTCAAACTGCGTCATCGCGGCAGCTTTCGAAAAGATGCTGCCCTGTATGATCCTATGATAGTAAAAACCGGGGCAGGTTGTCAACAGCAAGAGGCGCTTGGGACCGGCTTGGAAAGCGGGATCTTGGATGCAAGGCCGGGCGGCCGGGGCGCTTTTGGAAAGATAACGCAAGCGGATTGTAACAGACAGAAAAATATGTTATGATAACCTAAAATAGAACCGATCCATGGGGTGTATCCGGTATTTTGACGTACCCCAAGCTCCGTGCAAGCTGCCGGAGGGCTGTACAGCAGGCCCTTCGGTCAAGATGAACTGAGGTGACCGATATGAACAAGACGATCCTGCGCCCTACGGCGGAACAGCGTTATAAAGAGGAACTGGACGCACTGCGCCTGTGGGACCAAGACAACCGCAAGCCGGAAAACTGGCTGCTGTCTCCCAAGGCCGTGCGCCTTTTTATTTTAGGCAGCCGCACCCCGCTCGACTGCGGCGGGCAGAAGATCGCCATCCAGAAAAAATACCTGGGCAACGACGCTCTGGTGGAACGGTGCATCATCACCCTGGCGGGCAACCGCGGCCTGATGCTGGTGGGGGAGCCGGGCACCGCCAAGACCATGCTGTCCGAGCTGCTCAGTGCGGCCATCAGCGGGTGCAGCACCAACACGGTGCAGGGCACGGCGGGCACCACCGAGGAGATGATCAAATATGGCTGGAACTATGCGCTGCTGCTGGCCAAAGGCCCCAGCCGGGAGGCCCTGGTGCCGGCGCCCCTCTATGTGGGGATGGAAAAGGGCATCCTGACCCGGTTTGAGGAGATCACCCGCACCCCTGCCGAAGTACAGGACTGTCTGATCAGCGTCCTGAGCGACAAGGTGCTGAACATCCCCGAGCTGGGGGAGGAGGGGCTGCTGTTTGCCCAGGCGGGGTTCAACGTCATCGGCACCGCCAATACCCGTGACAAGGGGGTCAACGAGATGTCCAGCGCCCTCAAGCGCCGCTTCAACTTTGAAACCGTGCAGCCGGTGCGGGATGTGGCCCTGGAAAAGCGGATCATCCTCAACGAAGTGGGCGCCCTGGCCGCCGCCGCGGGCATCGACGCGCCCTTGGACGAGGACGCCGCCGGCCTGCTGGCCACCACCTACCACGAGCTGCGGGAAGGGATCTCGGCAGAGGGACTGCGGATCGAAAAGCCTGCCGCCGTGATGAGCACCGCCGAAGCCATCTCGGTGTACTATCAGACCATGATGAGCGCCTGGTACTACGGGGACGGCAGCGGCCGGCTGGACGAGGGCGCCCTGGTGGAAAACCTGGTGGGCGCCGTGGCCAAGGAATCGGACGAGGACCTGAAAAAGATAGCGGGGTATTTTTCCACCGTTGTGAGAGAGAAGGCCAGACGGGAGGGCGGCGCATGGACCAGATTTTACGAGGCAAAGAGCCGTCTGAAGTGATCCCGTTTGGCTGGGAAGACCCGGTGCTGTATTATCCCGTGCGCCATCACAGCCCGGCCTGCGCCTGGCATTTGCAGCGGGTCATCCAGCGCTATCGTCCGGAATGCATCCTGATCGAAGGACCGGAGGACGCCGGTCCTCTGCTGCCCCTGCTGGCAGACCCGCTGACCCAGGCTCCGGTGGCTCTCTACTGCTCCTACCGGGACGACGCCCGGCTGCTCGAGACGCCGGAGGAAGGGAACGACGACCCTGCGGCCCCGGTGGGGACCTATGCCTGCTACTACCCGTTTTTGGACCAGTCCCCCGAGCTGGCGGCCATCCGGGCCGCGGCGGCGCTGGGGGTGCCGGCGCAGTTCATCGACCTGCCCTACGCAGAAAACCTGCTGGCCACCCGGGCGGGGCGGGCTTTGCGGCAGGAGGGACGGCCGGAGAACTATCTCAACGACCACTACCTGTGGCAGAACGCCTTTTGGCAGCGGGTATGCGAAAAGACCGGGATGCGCAGCTTTGAGGAGTTCTGGGAGAAATATTACGAGACCGCCGGCTTTGCCATGAGCGACGAGGCCTTTGTGCGGCAGATGAACGCCTGGTGCGTGCTGGCCCGTCAGGCCACCCCGCAGGAGGAGATGGAGGCCGACGGCTGTCTGGCCCGGGAGGCCCGGATGGCCGTCCGGATCGCCGCTGCTGCGGCCCGGTATCAGAGGGTGCTGGTGGTGGCGGGCGGCTTCCATCTGTGGGGGCTTATGCATCCCCGGCCGGAGCAGACGCGCCCTGCCGTCCCGGCGGACAGCCAGGCCGTATACCCGGTCCGCTTTTCCTTTGAGGCGGCGGACGCCCTCTCGGGCTATGCCAGCGGGATGCCCGCCCCGGCCTTTTACACCGCAGTATGGCAGGCGGCGCAGGCCGCTCCGGCAGACGCCTTTGACCCTGCGGCCCTGTGGGACGAGACCGTGCTGGGATTTCTGGTCAAGTGCGGACGCCGCCTGCGCCGGGAAGGGGAGGTGCTGTCCGCTTTCGATGAGATGTGCGCCATGCAGCAGGCCCGGGGCCTGGCGGCCCTGCGGGACAAAAGGGCCCCCGGCCTGTATGAGATGCAGGACGCGGTGCTGAGCAGCTTTGTCAAAGGGGAGGCGAACCTCTCGGGCTGCCAGCCTTTGCGGGTGCTGCGGCAGCTGACCACCGGCAACGGGGTGGGCCAGCTGGCCCCCAACAGCCTGGTGCCGCCCCTGGTACAGGATTTCCAGGCCCAGTGCCGGCGTTACCGCATCCGTTCGGACAAGACCAGCCTCCAGGAGCTGACCCTGGAGATCTTCGCAAAACCCGCCCACCGGGGGGCCAGCCGCTTTCTCTATCAGACCGAATTTCTGGGCTGCGGCTTTGCCCGCCGCACCAAAGGCCCCGACCTGCGCCGGAACAAGGACAAGAACCTGATCCGGGAAAGCTGGGAGTACCGCTGGACGGCCTCGGTGGAGGCCGCGCTGGTGGAGCGCTCGGTCGCCGGGTCCACGGTGCGGGAGGCCTGCGCCCGGGAACTGCGCCAGCGAATGGCCGGGGCAGGCCGGGCCGGGGAAGGGGCGGACCTGCTGCTGCAGGGCTTTCTAATGGGCATCGGAGAAGACGCCGGCAGTTTTGCCCGCCGGCTGGAGGAACTGCTGCTGGGGGACGGGGATTTTTCCTCCCTCTGTCAGGCGTGCCGGGCCCTGGCCAGTCTGGAGGAATGGCAGGTCCAGTATGGCGAGGCGGGTCGCTGCGACGCCGCCGGGCTGCTGGGCCGGTGCTTTGACCGCATTTTGCAGCTGCTGCCCGCCATGGGCGCAGCGGATGACCGGGGCGCGCCGGAGGTGCAGCGCTGCTGTTTGCTGCTGTACCAAATCACCCAGCGGGAAGCCTTTGCCGGGATGCGGCCCCGGCTGCTGGCCGCCCTGGAGGAGCTGGCCGGGCAAAATCCGGTCCAGCCCGCGCTGCATGGGACTGCGCTGGGCCTGCTCTATGGCGCGGACCCCGGCTGGAAGGCCCGGATCGACACTGCGCTGCGGGGCTATCTCCAGGGCACCCGGGGAATGATGCTGGCTTCGGCGGCCTTTTTGCAGGGCCTGTTCTATACGGCAAAGGACCTTTTGCTGGTGGACCCGGGCTTTCTGAAACAGGTGGACGGGCTGCTGTGCGCCCTGTCCGACCAGGACTTTGACGCTTTGCTGCCCGAGCTGCGGCTGGCGTTCAGCTACTTTGTGCCCATGGAGACCGACCGCATTGCCCGGCAGGCGGCGGCCCTGCACAGAGGAGCGGCCGGCACGCTGCGGCAGGCCGGGATCAGCCCGGCGGAATACAGCCGCAATGAGCAGGTGGATGCCTGGGCGGCGGCCCGGCTGGCAGAGGAGGCGATACCATGAGCGGACCGCAGCGGAGCGACGGCGCCGCCCTCAACCGGTGGAGGCTGGTGCTGGGCAAAAACGCCCAGGACCAGATGCCTCTGGAGGGCGGACCCAAGCTGGCGCGGATGGACGACGCGCTGGACTTTCTTTACAGCAGGGAGGCGGGCCCCGATGTGCGGGACGATATCTCCCGGGAGCGCCAGGGCGGCAGCGGCGCCAGCCAGCTGACGGTGGCCCGCTGGCTCAGTGAGGTGCGCCAGCTGTTCCCGCAGGAGACGGCCGAGGTCCTCCAGCGCCACGCTTTGGACCGCTACCATCTCACCGAACTGCTCACCGACCGGGAAGTGCTGGAAAAGATGGAACCGGACCAGGCGCTGCTGGAGACCATCCTCAGTCTGAAAGGGATGATGAAGGGGGACGTGCTGGAAGCCGCCCGCCGCATCGTGCGCCGGGTGGTGGAGGAACTGACCAAAAAGATGCGCAGCCAGGTACAGCGCTCGGCGCTGGGCAAGCTGGACCGCAACAGCCGCAGCAACGTGCACTCGCTGCGCAATCTGGATATACGGCGCACCATCCGCAAAAATCTGGCCCACTACGACCGGGATCAGCAGCGTCTGGTGCTGGAACAGATCTACTTCAACGGACGGGCCAGGCGCTACAATCCCTGGCGGGTGATCCTGGCGGTGGATGAGAGCGGCTCGATGCTGCCCAGCATCATCCACAGCGCCGTGATGGCGGGCATTTTTGCCGGGATGCCCATGCTGGACACCCGTCTGATCATCTTTGACACCGCCGTAGTGGACCTGAGCGGCCGGGTGGACGACCCGGTGCAGACCTTGATGAGCGTCCAGCTGGGCGGCGGCACCAACATCGCCGGGGCGCTGCGCTACTGCGAGAGCCTGATCACCGCGCCGCATCACACCATGGTGGTGCTGGTCAGCGACCTGTGCGAGGGCGGTCCCCGGCAGAACCTTTACGGCGTCTGCCGGGACATCATCGAGAGCGGCGCCCGGCTGATCGCCCTCACGGCCCTGAACGAGAATGCCGCCCCGGAATACGACCGGGACACCGCCCAGGCCCTGGCAGACCTGGGGGCCCATGTGGGGGCCATGACCCCCGAAAAACTGGCCGACTTCATGGCCGGGGTCATGCGGGGATAGAAGGGGGACTGCACTGTGAAACTGCCTGAAAGCCTTGCCGCGGCTCTGACCGCCGCCGACGAGGCCTACCTCATCGCCCTGTGCAACAAAGGGACCTACAACCGCGCCAAAAAGGACCTGGCCGCCCTGGCATCCCCGCCCCAAGCGGAATGTACCCCCGATGGGGTGCAGGTGCAGCTGGGACAGGTCACCTGCCTGATCCGGGCCCCTCTGGGGGACAGCCGGTGCTCCTGCCCCAGCAGCGCGGTCTGCCGCCATCGGATCAGCGCGATCTTGTGGCTGCAAAGCCAGCTGGAAGGACCTGCGGACGGGCAGGCCCCGGACCGGGAAGCGCCGCCGCCCCAAGAGGCGGAGCCGGATTTCCCCTCCCTGCGGGCCTATCCGCCCGAAAAGCTGGTCCGGCAGCTGGGGGCCCGGCGCCATGCCGCCGACCTGGTGCGCTGGCAGAGCGGCCAGGGGGCGAAGATCACCGCCGGCGGCTCGGTGGTCACGGTGGAGCTGCCCTGGGCGGCGGCCTCCGTCCGTCTGCTGGAGCCGCTGGAGCACAGCACCTGCAGCTGCCACAGCAAGAGCTTCTGCGTCCACAAGGCCGAGGCTCTGTTCTTCTGGCAGCTGGAGCAGGGGCTGGTCCCCGCCGCTCTGCAGGAAGCCGCCCCGGCGGCGGGCAGCGGCTGGGATCCCGAGCAGGCCAGAGGCGTCTGCCAGGGGGTCCGGCAGGCCCTGGCCGCCCAGATGGCCACCGGTCTGAGCCGGCTGCCCCCGTCGGTGTGCGACACCACCGAGCGTCTGGCCGCCCTCTGCCACACCGGACGCCTGCCCCGGTTGGAGCGGGCCCTGCGCCGCCTGCAGGAGGAATACGCGGCCTACTTCCGCCGGTCGGCCACCTACCGGGATACATCCCTCTTGGCCCGCTTTGGCCAGGCCTGGCGGCTGGCCCAGGCCATCGAGGCCGCCCCGGAGGACCGCATCCTGCAGCTGGCAGGCACCTTCCGGGACGAATACCGCCCCGCCGGGCCGATGCAGCTGTATCTGCTGGGCCTGCGCCAGGTGACAGGGCGGAACAACAGCGGCTATGAGGGGGCCGTCTATTATTTCTGGGATACGGAAGGGCGCTGCTTTTATACATACAGCGACCTGCGCCCCGCGTTTTATGAAAAGCCCCGCCGCCGCAGCCCGCTGCAGCTCTGGGGGATGCCCTGCACTTTGGACCAGGCCTGGAACTGCGTCCTGCGGCTGCACGGCGCCCGGGTCAACGGGGAAGGGGGATTGTCGGGCACCAGCAGCTGCCATGCCGACCTGGGCCAGCGGGTCCTGCCGGGGGAGATCCTGCCCCCCGAGGCCCTCTGCACCGACTTTGAGCAACTGCTGCAAAAGCACAGCGCCGCCGGCCTGCCCGAACGGGAGCGACTGGCGGTGGTGCGGCCGGCGCAGTGCATCCCGCAGCCCTATGACCGGGTGCAGCAGCTGTTCCAGATGCGGCTTCTGGACGACGCCGGCCGGGATCTGTGGGTCACGGTGCGGTACGACCAGACCGAACAGCCGGTCATCGACGCGCTGGAACGGCTGGAAGCGGGCCTGCGCAAAGACACCGCCCGGATGCCGGTCTTTTTTGGCACGGTCTACCGGGACAAGGATCTGCTGCGGCTGTATCCCATCGAATACTTCGGGCCGGACAGCTGGCAGGCCGCGCCCCCAGAGGAGGAATGCCCATGAACGAGCTGCTGGATGAGATGGAACAGGCCCTGTCCGACCTGCTGCAGGCGGGACTGGCCAGCGCAGGCCCGGAGGCGGCCGGCCGGCTGCGGACCCTGGCCCGCCAGGGAGAACAGGCCGGCCTGCACACCGGGGCGCAGCTGCTGGAGGAGGTAGCTGCGGACCTGGAGGCCCGGGCCCACCGGATGCAGAAGGACGATCAGGCCCTGACGGACCGGATCTGCAGGGCGGGGCGGTATCTGGCCCTCTGCCGCCAGCGCTGGCAGGAGGAGGCCATCCGCCTGCGGTGGCAGGGACGATCATAGAAAAAGCGGGACCCTCAGGGCCCCGGCATCCGATCAAAAGGAAAGGACGATTCTGTATGAACACGAACCGACACAATGCCCCCCATATCCAGGATCAGACCAGCTGGCTGGACAAGCTGAGCAAGCTGCTGTCCCTGACTTCGGCCAACGTCCAGCTGGCCAAAGACTATCTGCTGAACGATGAGGCCGGCGACGAGCTGCTGCAGCAGGCGCAGCTCCAGATCCTTCCCCAGCTGAGCTGGCCGGAAAGGGAACCCATCTCCACCCTGTTTGCCGCGCTGACGGCAGGGGACCGGGAGCGCGCCTGCCGCACCGTCCGGTATCTCTGGGCCGTGGGTCAAAGCAGCGCCGAGAACGCCCTGCGCTGCCTGTACAAGGTGGCTTTCACCAGGGGCAAAGGGAACTCCGACGAGATAGCCGACCGCCGCGTCGTGTGGGATGAGCTGCTGGGCCTGCCTGCGGCCGCAGCTCTGGAAGGCCAGGCCGTTGTGTATCACTACATAGGGAACAAGCGGATCGCATCCTGGCTGCAGGAGCTGGCGCAGACCCAGCCGGACGTACTGGTCCAGGCCCAGACCCTGTGTCCCGCAGGGGAGACCATGATGCCCGCCTTCCTGGCAGGCATCCTGCTGCAGAACGCCCGGGCCGGCCAGGACCCAAGGCCCGGCCTGCTGGCCCGGGTATTCGGCGTCAAAAGCGAACCGGTAAGGTGGACCGAAAACCAGGTGGACATCCTGCTGCGCGGGGTGATGGATTACCTGAAGCACGGCAGGGCGGGCATCACTGCCAGCGACTGCCGGCAGCTGGAACAGTACATCCAAAGCGGCCGCCCCGCAGACCCGGTGCCCCGGCTCAGCGTGGGAACCGGATGGGATGTGCAGCCCCAGAACGTGCTGAAGGTGCACATAGGAGCAGACAGCGACCGGCTGTCCCGGCTGGCTCTGGCGGCTTTTGAGGGACAGGCGGCAGACCCCCGGCTGCGGTGCGCTTTTAAAGTGCTCAGCGGACTGCGCCCCGGCAATGTGCTGGATGAGCTGAAAGATGCGCTGGGCTTTGAGGAGATCGTCCGGCAGGCGGCCGTGCTGAAGCAATGCGTGCCCGGAGGCGGTGTGGTGCTGCTGCTGTACATGGGCGGCAGAGGCTATGCCGGCCAAAAGGAGGCGATCAGGCTGGCGCAGCTGTGCAGCGGCGAGATGGAACAGGCGCTGAAGCTGGCCAACGATGACCAGTATG
This sequence comes from Faecalibacterium sp. An121, assembly GCF_002160915.1. Lineage (GTDB taxonomy): Bacteria > Bacillota > Clostridia > Oscillospirales > Ruminococcaceae > Faecalibacterium > Faecalibacterium avium. The sequence goes on along the minus strand of NZ_NFLM01000008.1, from coordinate 19,856 downwards.
CGGGCCTTTGCTCCCTGCTGCCGGAGGACAGCGACCTGTACCTGGAATGGAAGCGGAAAAAGCAGGACAGGGCCGCTGCCATGCAGGACCGGATCATAAGGCAGTTCCGGAACGCACTGGGTACAGGCGGTGCGCCCGGCGCGGACGGCGACGCCATGGAAGCGTACCTGACGGACCAGGGATCGATGGCGGGCAGCGCCGCCCGGCTGGCGCCCTTCGCTGACCGCCAGATGAGAATGTACGATGCGCGCAGTATTTTGCAGGCATACCACAAATCGATGGGCTGGGACCGGTTTTTCTGCCGCAGTATGGTCGCGCTGGCCCTGGTGAACCAGGGATGGATCGTGAACGGCCTGCCGGACCAGTATGAAAAATTTGCCAATGCGCTGAACACCTTTGGGATGCCTCCGCATGAGATCCTGGATGTGCTGGGCGCCATGTACGCCGGATCCTATCCGGGAGAGCAGGAGAACATCCGGAAAGCCGGGGACACAGTCTGCGCCCGGAGCGGCGTCGGGGAGCTGGCCATCGCCGCCCGGGAGGGCTGCAGCTTTGCCCGCAGCGCAGCCGTCAAAGGGCTGGGGGCGGTGCCGGCCGGTGCGGATGACGCCCCAAAAGCCAGGGAAGTCCTGCTGGACTGCGCCAATGAGACGGCCAAGATGGTGCAGAAAGAACTGCTGGAGGCGTACTGCGGCCACCCTGAGTGGAAGGAAGACTATGCCGCCCTGCTGGCCGGCAAAAAGCAGGGGGCGCGGATCATGGCGGCCCGCGCCCTGGCCGGGGTGGGCGGCCCGGAGGCGGTGCCCATCCTGAACGCCGCCCTGGAAAAAGAAAAGAGCGCCAAGGCCGCCGACGCCATCCGTGAGGCCCTGGCAGCGCTGGGCGCGGCCCGGGAGGGTAAACAAGAGGAAAAGCCCCAGGACGCCGCAGAACTGGCGGTCCAGATCCTGAAGGGGGGCAAAAAGCGCAAGGTGCAGTGGCTGCTGGACAAGCCCCTGCCCACGGTCCACTGCACCGGCCCGGACCGCGCCCCTGCCGGCGAGGACCGCATGGCCGCTATCCTGGTGTGTTATGCGGATCTGGGACGGATCGGCCGCAGCCCGGCTGCCGAACAGCTGGTCCAGGGGCTGGACGCCGCAGAACTGGCGGCCTACGCCTGCGAGGTGTGGGACCACTGGATCGAAGCGGGGGCCCAGAGCAAAACCAAGTGGGTGCTGGCCTTTGCCGCCCGGTGCGGAGGGGAGGCCATGACGCCGCGCCTGACCCAGGCGGTCAAGACCTGGCCCGAGCACGCCCGCGGCGCCATCGCCTGCGACGGGGTGCAGGCCCTGGCCATCAGCCCCGACCCGGCGGCGCTGATGACGGTGGACGCCATCAGCCGCAAATTCAAGTTCCGGCAGGTCAAGACGGCGGCGGGCCAGGCCCTGGCCAACGCCGCCCGGGAGCTGGGCATCTCCGCCGAGGAGCTGGCCGACCGCATCGTGCCCACGCTGGGCTTTGGCCCCGACGGGACGCAGGTGTTCGACTACGGGCCTCGGCAGTTCACCGTCCGGTTGACGGCGGCGCTGGAACTGGAGATCACCAACGACGCGGGCAAGCAGCTGAAAAACCTGCCTGCCCCCGGCAAAGCTGACGACCCCGAAAAGGCCGGTGCGGCCAGCGCCGCCTTCAAAAACCTGAAAAAGCAGATCAAAACGACGGTCTCGGCCCAGAAAGGCCGGCTGGAGTCGGCCCTCTCGGTGCAGCGCTGCTGGACCCCGGAAGCCTGGCAGGCCCTCTTTGTGAACAATCCCATCATGCATCAGTTCGCCATCAGCCTGATTTGGGGCGTATACACCGACGGCAGGCTGGGGGACACCTTCCGCTATCTGGAGGACGGCAGCTTTACCACCGCAGATGAGGAGGAATACACCCTGCCTGCGGAGGATGCCGGCGCACGGATCGGTCTGGTGCACCCCATCGAGCTGGACCAGGAGGCCCTGTCTGCCTGGCGCCAGCAGCTGGAGGACTATGAGATCACCCCGGCCATCGACCAGCTGGACCGCCCCGTCTACCGCCTGCAGCCCGACCAGGCGGGCCACACCGCCCTGGAGCGGTTCGGCGGCAAAAAGATCAGCGACCTGTCCCTGACCGGCAAACTGCTGGGGATGGGATGGTATCGCGGCAGCGTGCAGGATGCGGGCGGATTCTACTCCTTCTACCGGGAAGACCAGGCCGTGGGCCTGTCGGTGCAGCTGAACTTTTCGGGGGCCTTTGTGGGGAGCGGCGAGAGCGAGACGGTCACCGTCTACGACGCGGTGTTCTACCGCGCAGGCACGGTCGAGCACGGCAGCTACGTCTACGATGAACCCAAGAAAGAGGATATCCTGCCGCTGGACCAGGTGCCCGCCCGCTATTACAGCGAGGTGGTGTACCAGCTGGAAAAGGCCACCGCCTCCTCCACCGAGACGGACCCCTTCTGGAAGGCCACCCGCTGACCGGCGCCTTTACCGGGGCTGGTAGGTCAGTTCAACGATGCCGTTGCTGTGGGTGACGCCGGTCAGCCGCAGCTTCTGCTCCCGGGCCCGGGCGGGGAACAGCCGCACCCCCTGTCCCAGGAGGGTGGGGATGACCGAGATCTGCAGACGGTCGATGCGGTCCGACAGCTGCCGGATCAGCTGGGCCCCGCCGCAGATCCAGATGTTCCGGCCGGGCCTGGCCTTGAGCTGATCCACCAGGGCGCAGGGGTCGCAGGAAACAAAGCGGACCCCCGGCACGGGAGACGCCTGTCGGTGGGTAAAGACATAGCAGTCCAGCCCTTCGTAGGGCCACTGCCCCGGGGAGAGCTCTGTGACCACCTGATGATAGGTATTCCAGCCCATCAGCACCGTGTCGATGGTGGGGACGAACGCGCCGTAGCTGTCGGCGGTCTCGGCGGCGCTGTCCTGGCCGGTCAGCCAGTCCACCCCGCCGTCCGGGGCGGCAATGAAACCGTCCAGGCTCATGGCGATGAACAAAACGACATTTCGCATACGAAAACCTCCTTCGGAAAGATCCTGTAAAGAGATTGTACCACGCGGCAGCCCCCCTATCCACCCCAAAACCAAAACCGGCAGCCTCCACACAGGAAGCTGCCGGTCCAATCGGATCTATGATAATAACAGGTCCCGGTCAGATGTAGAGTTCGCACTCTTTGCGCACAAGGCAGGCCTTTTTGATGGCCAGGGCCACGGCGCCCGCCTTGAGGCTGTTGATCTTGCGGGCCGAATCGGGACAGATGGAGACGCACCGCATACAGGAGATGCATTTTTGGGGATCGGTCTGACGGGGGTCTGCCGGGTCGATGGCCCCGGCGGGGCACTTGGTGGCGCACAGGCCGCAGCCGGTGCAGCCGCTCTCGGCTTTGGGGACCAGGCCGCCCCCGCCGGCTTTCTTATAGGGATGATTGCCGGGGATGGCGGGCGCGCCGCTGCCGCCCCTGCCGGCTTTGTCCAGGATCCGGCGGGCGATGTCCTGCAAACGGGCCGTGTCCTGGGCATCGGGGCGGCCCGTGGCGTACTCGTGGAAGATGGAATGCTCGGCGATGGCGGCCACCCCGGCGATGACCTCAAAACCGCACCGGGCGGCGGCATCGGACAGCTCGATGAGGGTATCCTCATAGGCGCGGTTGCCGTAGACGCAGACCACGGCGCAGCGGGCGCCGCCGCCTGAGATGTTGCCCAGGCGCTGGATGGCCAGGGCCGGCACGCGGCCGCCAAAGGAAGGAACTGCGATCAAAACCAGATTCTGGGAGTCAAGCTGCAGCTCGGTGCAGCCGGCAGCCGGGTCGGACAGATCGAACTGGGTGACGGGCAGTCCCCAGGCGCCGGTGATGAGGTCGGCCACCCGCTGGGTGCCCCCGGTGGGGCTGAAAACGATTTGTACGATGCGCATGATGCGGTCCTCCTGTCTTGGGACGATCGGAATGATTCAGGATAGATGGATTATATACCCGCAGGGGGTGTTTGTCAACCTTGACCGCCGGCCAGCATGGCCCCCATCCGGGCCATATCCATGGCGGGCAGCACCAGATCGGCAGGGGGCAGGGGTTCCTCGGGGGAGAGGTTGGAGCGAACATACAGGGTGGCCAGACCCGCCTGTTTGGCCCCGGCGATGTCGCACAGGCCGTCGTTGCCCACCATGATGCTGTGGGCGAGGTCCAAATGGTGCTGCTGCAGCAGCAGGTCAAAAAAGCGGCGGTCGGGCTTTTTGCAGTCCCAGTCGGAGGAGAGGTAGACCGCCTCGAACGAATGGTCCAGGCCCAAAGCCTGCATCTCGTAGGCGGTGAAGATCCGCTGGGCGTTGGAGAGCAGGTAGAGATGGCCGCCTTTGGCCCGCAGCATCTCCAGCATCTCCAGGGCGCCGTCGTACAGGCGGAGGTATCGTGTGGTCATAGCCCGGAAAAACTGGCCCGCATGGACCGCCAGAGCCGGATCGGCCTGGGCGCCCCTGGCCTGAAAAAGCGCCTGGAACACTTCTTCCAGCCGGATCTCGGGATGGGCCTCGTGGCTGTCCTGACGCAGGGCGGCCCGGCCCGCCGTACGGGCGGCTACCTCCTGCTGGTAGGCCTCGCGCAGCGCGTCGGGTGCATAGCGCGCGCCGTAATAGCTGTAAAACCGGGCCAGAGCGGCCCAGGCGGCGGGGTCCTCCTCGTCGGTGTGGATATCTACAAGGGTGCCGTACAGATCAAAGATGTAATTGCGGTAGGGAAGAGCTGCCATGATAAGACCTCCTGGAAAGGGCAGGGCGGCCCGGCGCGGCTTGCAGTCCGGGGCCGGCTGCGGGTGGGATAACAGCCTCGCGCGGCGGGGCCGCCCTCCCAAAAAAGCAGGGGACCTTGCGCAGCGGCGGCAAACGTGGTATCTTTCAGATAAAGACGGCGCGGGAGCCTTCCCGCAGCAGACAAAACAAAGAGAGAAAGGCGGACACAATGGAACACATGGCATGGAAGGGCCGGGTCAAGCCCGGCTGCAAAGAGGAATACCAGCGGCGGCACGATGCGATCTGGCCCGAAATGGTCCAGGTGCTGAAAGAGGCCGGCATCTGCAACTACAGCATTTTTATGTCAACGGCGAGCTGTTCGGCTATTATGAGTGCGCCAAAGGGGTGGCCTACGCCGAAAAGGTGCAGGCAGAGAGCCCGGTGGTGGCCCGCTGGAACGAGTACATGAAGGATATCCTCGAGCTTGAGATGGACCCCGAGACGGGGGCGCAGCCCAAGCTGGAGCAGGTGTTCCGCTTAGACTGACCGGCCTGCCCGGTATTCGGCAGGGGAACAGCCGTATCGGGCCCGGAAGCGGCGGTAGAAATAGCTGCTGTTCTCGTAGCCGATGTTCTCCAGGATGGTCTCCACCGGCAGAGGGGTATGGCTCAGCAGGTAGGCTGCCTGCTGCAGCTTGCGCTGCTGGAGCAGCTGGCGGAAATTCTGGCCGGTATGGCGGGTCAGCAGACGGCTGACGGTGTAGGCGGGCCGGTGCACCAGAGCGGCCGCGTCGGCCAGGGTGCCGTCCCGGTAGTGGGCTTCGATGTATTGCAGCACCGCAAAGACGGTGTTCTCGTCCATGCGGTCGGGGCCGGCCTGGTTGATGTCCTGTGCAAACAGGGACAGGTTGAGCAGCAGCAGGCCCATGGTGGTCTCGTTCAGGTCGTTGACGCCCCGCTTGTTCTCCAGCAGCGTCCAGATCATGTTCTCCAGCAGGTTGTGCACCGGCAGGATGTCATGGGCGCGGATGTGCAGATAGCCTGCAAAGGCGGACTCCCCTGACAGGGTGGATACCAGAAAGTCCCGCAGGACGTTCTCCTGCTGGAGCATAGCAAAGCTGCGGTCGAAGAACTGGGGCAGGATGATGAAGTTGACTGCGACATCGTCCTGGGCGGCGGGCAGGATCTCATGGTACACCGCCTGGTTGAGAAAGAGCAGGTCCCCGGTCTGGAGCACCACCTTCTGAGTGCCGTTGATGATGTGGGTGGTGGAGCCGCTGCACATATAGATCAGCTCCACATAGTTGTGCCGGTGGCGCGGAAAATGAACGAACCGGGTGTGGGGGCGTATCTCGATCAGTTTGCCCTTTTCCAGCAGGCGGGCGCTGTCCACCACGAACTCGTGGCGGGTGGTGTACAGGCTGCGCTGGACGGTGCCGTCCCCTGCAAGGATGGCGCGTTCCTCATCGGTGATCTGGCGCAGCCGGGCCAAAAGAGCCTGGTTCATGGCGGTCTCCTCCTTCTGGCTACAAGCATACCACAGCCCGGCCGACATTGCAAGAAAGGTCCCTGTTTTTATCCCGGCGGCGTCCTTACAAAGAATGCTCCGAACCGCTATACTTGCAGCAGATGAGACAAAGCTGCAAGGAGGCGGTTCATTTTTTATGGGCAATTATCATCTGGCCATCGACATTGGGGCGTCCAGCGGACGGTGCATCCTTGGCTGGCTGGAAGGGGACAGAATGGTCCTGGAAGAGGTACACCGGTTTGCAAACCGGCAGGTGCGCCGAAACGGCCACGACTGCTGGGATCTGGAGCTGCTGTGGCAGGGGATCCTGGCGGGGCTGAAGGCCTGCCGCGCACGTGGAAAGATCCCTGCCACCATCGGCATCGACACCTGGGCAGTGGACTTTGTGCTGCTGGACCCGGAAGGACGGCTGCTGGGGGACGCGGTGGCGTACCGGGACAGCCGTACCGAGGGGATGGACGCCGTGGTGGAGCGCTTGATCCCGGCGGCGGAGCTGTACGCACACACCGGCATCCAGAAGCAGAGCTTCAACACCATCTATCAGCTGGCGGCCCTTCAGGCCGAACACCCGGACCAGCTGGCCCGGGCCGGAAGCCTGCTGATGATCCCCGACTATTTCAACTACCTGCTCACCGGGGTGAAAAAGCAGGAGTACACCAACGCCACCAGCACCGGCCTGGTCAACGCCAGGGACTGCTGCTGGGACGGAGAGCTGCTGGACCGTCTGGGGCTGCCCCGGGCGCTGTTCGGGCCGCTGTCCATGCCGGGAACGGTGGTGGGGCCGCTGGCGCCCGATATCGCCGCCCAGGCGGGCTTTGCATCGCAGGTGGTGCTGCCGGCCACCCATGACACCGGCTCGGCCTTTCTGGCGGTGCCCGCGCGGGATGACCGGGCGGTCTACCTCTCGAGCGGCACCTGGTCCCTGCTGGGGGTGGAAAACCCCGCTCCCATCACCACCGAAGCCAGCCGGGCCTGCAACTTCACCAACGAGGGCGGGGCCTGGCGCCGCTACCGCTACCTGAAAAACATCATGGGTCTGTGGATGATCCAGTCGGTGCGGCGGGAACTGAACGGCGAGGGCTATGTGGCGGGCAAGGCCGCCGCGCCCTGGCAGCTGGATGTGGAAGCAGGGCAGCGGCAGTGGTCCTTCCCCGACCTGATCGCAGCGGCCGAGGAGGCAGCGGATTTCCCCTCGGTGGTGGACGTGAACGACAGCGCTTTCCTGGCGCCGGACAGCATGATCGCGGCGGTGCAGGACGCTTGTACCGCCAGCGGCCAGCCCCGGCCCGGCACGGTGGGCCAGCTGATGCAGTGCCTGTACCGCAGCCTGTCGGCCTGCTACAAAGAGGCCATCCGCAGCCTGGAGGAGCTGACCGGCACCCGGTACACCAGCATCAACATTGTGGGAGGCGGCTGCCAGGATATGTATTTGAACCGGATGACCGCCCGGGCCACGGGCCTGCCGGTCTATGCCGGGCCGGTGGAGGGAACTGCCATTGGCAATCTGGCGGTGCAGCTGATCGGCGCAGGGGAGCTGGCAGACCTGGCCGACGCCCGCCGCTGCATCCGCAGGAGCTTTGATATCCATGAGATACTGCCCGGACAGGCAGTGTGATAGAACACCCGTACAAAGGAGGAAAACTTGATGCATTATTCCGAAGCACGAGAGAAGTACATGGCCCTGGGCGTGGACACCGAGGCCGCCATCGAGACCCTGAAACAGGTCCCTGTCAGCCTGCACTGCTGGCAGGGGGACGACGTCCGCGGCTTTGACGGCGACCCCTCCAAGCCCCTCACCGGCGGCATCCAGACCACCGGCAATTATCCCGGACGGGCCCGCACCCCCCAGGAGCTGATGGACGACCTGGATCAGGTGCTGGCGCTGATCCCTGGCAAGCCCAAGATGAACCTGCACGCCAGCTACGCCATTTTTGACAAGGACAACGGCGGCTGGGCGGACCGGGACAAGCTGGAGCCCAAACACTTTGAAAAGTGGGTGCAGTTCTGCAAGGAACGGGGCCTGGGCTGCGACTTCAACCCCACCTTCTTCTCCCATGACAAGTGCGACCCCCTGACCCTCACCAGCCCCAACGAGGAGACCCGCCGCTTCTGGATCGAGCACGGCCGCGCCTGCATCCGGATCAGCCAGTATCTGGCCGAGCAGCTGAACGACGTCTGCGTCATGAACATCTGGACCGGCGACGGCTTCAAGGACGTGCCGGGCGACCGGATGGGCCCCCGGGAGCGCTACCGCGACTCCATCGACGCCATCCTGGCCCAGCCCTATGATTTCAGCAAGGTCAAGCCCTGCGTGGAGAGCAAGGTCTTTGGCATCGGAGTGGAGGCCTACACCGCGGGCAGCGGGGAATTCAGCCTGCTGTATGCGGCCATGCACAAGGATAAATGCATTCCGCTGATGGACAACGGCCACTATCACCCCACCGAGGTGGTCAGCGACAAGATCCCCGCCCTGCTGACCTTCTTTGACGAGATCGCCCTCCATGTCACCCGGCCCATCCGCTGGGATTCCGACCATGTGGTGCTGTACGACGACGAGACCCGGGAGATCGCCCGGGAAATCGTGCGCTGCGGCGGCCTGGACGGACGGGTGCACATCGCCCTGGATTACTTTGACGCCTCCATCAACCGCATCTCGGCCTGGGTGACCGGCTACCGCAACCTGCAAAAAGCCCTGCTGTTTGCCCTGCTGCAGCCCGGCTCCCTGCTCAAACGGCTGCAGGACGAGGGGGACTTCACCCGGCTGATGGTGGAACAGGAGCAGCTCAAGACCATGCCCCTGGGCGAAGTGTGGGACGAGTACTGCCGCCGCTGCGGCAAGCCTGTGGACGGGGAATGGTTCTCCCAGGTGATGGAATACGAAAAGAATGTGCTGAGCAAGAGAGGTTGAGACCATGAAAGACATCCTGACTGCCCCCTTTGTGGAGGAAATGAAACAGACCACCGCCAATATGTACCGCCTGGGCTGGGACGAGCGCAACGGCGGCAACATCAGCTACCTGCTGCGGGAAGAGGAGGTGGCGGAATACCTGGACACCACCAGGGTGATCCGCACCATCCCCACCGGCTTTGACGCAAAGCCCCTGATCGGCAAATACTTCATCGTCACCGGCACCGGCAAGTATTTCAAAAATGTACAGAATGACCCCGAGACCAACCTCGGGATCATCCGCATCGCCGCCGACGGCACCACCGCCGAGCTGCTGTGGGGGTATAAGGACGGCGGCAAATTCACCAGCGAGCTGCCCGCCCATCTGATGAGCCACATGGCCCGGCTGGAAGTGGACCCCGAAAACCGTGTGGTGATGCACAGCCATCCCACCTACACCCTGGCCATGAACTACGTCCACGAGCTGGACGAAAAGAAATTCACCCACACCCTGTGGGAGATGTGCACCGAGTGCATCGTGGTGTTCCCCGACGGCGTGGGCGTGCTGCCCTGGATGCTCTGCGGCACCAACTCCATCGGGGAGGCCACAGCCGCCAAGATGAAGGAATTCCGGCTGGTGATCTGGGGGATGCACGGCATCTATGGCGCCGGCAAGACCCTGGATGAGACCTTCGGCCTCATCGAGACGGTGGAGAAGGCCGCTCAGATCTATATGCTGACCGCCCATCTGCCCCGGGTGAACACCATCAAGGACAGCGAGATGCAGCAGCTGGCGGAATACTTCGGCGTCAACTACCGCAGGGACTTCCTGGACCTGTGAAAGAAAAAAACGGAGAGTGTTCCAGTCTGAAACAGTCTCCGCTTTTTTCGGGGCAAACGTTGTGTTACTATAAAAATATACTAGGCGGGGCCGGACGGCCCGGCCCGCCGAAACGAGCAAAGGAGAGTTATTACCATGGCTGACCGCATCGTTCTGAACAGCATTTCCTATCATGGCCACGGCGCCATCGAGAACATCGTCCCCGAGCTGACCGCACGGGGCTGCACCAAGGCCTTCGTCTGCTCCGACCCTGACCTGCTCAAGTTTGGCGTTACCGGCAAGGTGACCGCCCTGCTGGACGCTGCAAACTTCCCTTACAGCGTGTACAGTGAGATCAAACCCAACCCCACCATCCAGAACGTCCAGGACGGCGTGGCTGCTTTCCAGGCGGCCGGCACCGACTGCATCGTGGCCATTGGCGGCGGCTCTGCCATGGATACCGCCAAGGCCATCGGCATCATCATCAATAACCCCGAGTTTGCCGATGTGCGCAGCCTGGAAGGCGTGGCCCCCACCAAAAAGCACGCGGTGTTCACCATCGCCGTGCCCACCACCGCCGGCACCGCCGCCGAGGTCACCATCAACTATGTCATCACCGACGTGGAGAAGAAGCGCAAGTTCGTCTGTGTGGATACCAACGACATCCCCGAAGTCGCTGTGGTGGACCCCGATATGATGGCTTCCATGCCCAAGGGCCTGACCGCGGCCACCGGTATGGACGCGCTGACCCACGCCATCGAGGGTTACATCACCAAGGGCCACTGCGTCATCTCGGATATGTTCCATCTGGAGGCCATCCGTCTGATCAGCCGCAGCCTGCGGGGCGCCGTGCAGAATACCCCCGAAGGCCGGGAGGGGATGGCTCTGGGCCAGTACATTGCGGGCATGGGCTTTTCCAATGTGGGCCTGGGCATTGTCCACAGCATGGCCCACGGCCTGAGCGCCCTGTATGACACCCCCCACGGCGTGGCCTGCGCCATCCTGCTGCCGGTGGGCCTGGAGTACAACAAGGAGGTGGCCGGCGAGCGCTACCGCGCCATCGGCGAGGCCATGGGCGTGATGGACATCGATAAGATGAACGACGCGCAGGCTGCCGACGCCACCATCGCCGCTGTCAAGCAGCTGTCGGCGGATGTGGGCATCCCCACAAACCTCCACGGCATCCTCAAGGAGGAGGACATCGAGTTCCTGGCCCAGAGCGCCTATGCCGACGCCTGCCGTCCCGGCAACCCCCGCGATACCAGCGTGGAGGAGATCGTGGAGCTGTACCGCAGCCAGCTGTGATGGCCGCAAAATAAAGGCCGCCCGTCCGGGCGCAGAAACATAGAAGGGGCGCGCCGCGGGATCTGCGGCGCGCTCTTTTGTCATATGGTTGCCTGCGGGGCCGTTTTGGGGTATGATAGGAGTATCCGGAACATCACGGCACAGCGCGCCGTTCATCGGGAAAGGAGCACACCATGCAGGAAAAAGAAATTGCGAGGATCGTCCGCAGGCAGAAAGCTTACTTTGCGGAGGGGCGCACCTTGCTGGTGCCCTGCCGTCTGGCCGCTCTGGGGCGGCTGGAACGGTCGGTCCGGGCCCATCAGGAGGACATTGCGGCGGCGCTGCAGGCCGACTTGGGCAAAAGCCCCCAGGAAAGCTATATGTGCGAGACCGGCCTGACCCTGGCCGAGCTGCGGGACCACCGCGCCCATCTGCGCCGCTGGGCGCAGCCCAGGGTGCGTCTGGCCGGGGCGGCCAACTTTCCGGGGCTGGCGGTCCGGGTGCCCGAACCCTATGGGGTGGCGCTGATCATGGCCCCCTGGAACTATCCCTTCCTGCTGACGCTGGAGCCCCTGATCGGGGCGGTGGCGGCGGGCAACTGCGCGGTGGTCAAGCCTTCGGCCTACGCCCCCGCTTCCTCGGCGCTGCTGGCCAGGATGATCCGGGAATCTTTCCCGCCGGGCCATGTGACGGTGGTGGAAGGGGGCCGGGCCGAGAACACCGCCCTGCTGGACCAGGCGTTTGACACCATCTTTTTCACCGGCAGTGTGGCGGTGGGCCGGATGGTGATGGAAAAGGCCGCCGCCCATCTGACTCCCGTCACCCTGGAACTGGGAGGCAAAAGTCCCTGCATCGTCACGGCCGACGCAGACCTGGCCCTGGCCGCCCGGCGGATCGTCTTTGGCAAGCTGCTCAACTGCGGGCAGACCTGTGTGGCGCCCGACTACCTGCTGGTGGACGCCCGGGTGAAAGAGGAGCTGACGGCCCGGATCAAGGCGGAGATCCGGCGGCAGTACGGGCCGCGCCCGCTGCAGAACCCCGCCTATGGCCGCATTGTCAACCAAAAGCATTTCCGGCGGCTGTGCGGGCTGCTGGACGGAGCGTCCCGGGTCTGGGGCGGGGAACGGGACGCAGACGCATGGCGCATCGCGCCGGCGCTGCTGGAGGACGCGTCGCCCCGGGAGCCGGCCATGCAGGAGGAGATCTTCGGCCCGCTGCTGCCGGTGCTGTCCTACCGCCGTCTGGAGGAGGCCCTGGACTTTGTGCGCAGCCGGCCCAAGCCCCTGGCCCTCTACCTGTTCACCCGCAGCCGCGCGGTCCGCAGCCGGGTGGTGCGCACCGTGCCCTATGGGGGCGGCTGCGTCAACGACACCATCATGCACCTGTCCGACCCCTTCCTGCCCTTTGGCGGAGTGGGACAGAGCGGGATGGGCAGCTACCACGGCAAGCGCAGCTTCGACACCTTCACCCATGAGAAAAGCGTGCTGGTGCGGGGCAGCCTGGATCTGCCCATCCGCTATCAGCCCTATACCCCGCTGGGGGACAAGCTGGTGCGGGCTTTCCTGCGGTGAGCCGAAACGCATACCGATGTTTACAGACCTGCTGTGAAAGAGGTGGAAGGCATATGAAAAAGATAAGCCGCTTTTTTGCGGCCCTCGCGATCCTGCTCTCCGACATCCTGTGTGCGGTGGTCGCATATAACTATTGTGCTTTGCAGTGGGGCGGACGGTACGCCGGGTACAGCGCGCCGCCCAGCACGGCGTTCATCTGCGCTGTCCCCTTTGGGATCGGGATTTTGTGCTGTATCTTTCTGGCGCGCTTTTTCCGGAAGGCGGGAAAATAGGAGACCGGTCTGCCTTTCTAAAAAAGAGCGCGGTGAAGCGGCGTATTGACAAACTGCACGAAACCTGCTATCTTTATTCTGTCTAAATGCATTGAGGGAGAGTGTACGCCCCATCCGCCCTTTCAGAGAGCCGGGCCAGGTGCAAGCCGGCAGGGTCGGGGGGCGGGCTGTCACTCCTGAGCAGGGACGGTGAGCGGGCCGGCTATGGGCCTTCGGCAGCTGTCCTCGGGCCTGCCCCACGTTACCGGGGCATCAAGAGGCGGCCCATCATGGAGATGGGCGCAATTTGGGTGGTACCGCGGCTCGAGGTTCAGCCGTCCCATGGTTCGCCGTGGGGCGGCTTTTGTTGTCCCCACAAGCTCGGATTTTTGATGATACTCTGGAGGTTGCTTGATGAAAGAACTCGCAAAACAGTACGACCCCAGCCAGGTGGAGGACCGGATCTACCAGTTCTGGCAGGATGGGGGCTACTTCCACACCAAGGCTGACCCCGACAAAAAGCCTTATACCATCGTGATGCCGCCCCCCAACGTCACCGGCCAGCTGCACATGGGCCACGCGGTGGACAACACCATGCAGGATATCCTGATCCGTACCAAGCGGATGCAGGGGTATGCGGCCCTGTGGGTGCCCGGCACCGATCACGCATCCATCGCCACCGAGGCCAAGGTGGTGGAAGCCATGGCCAAAGAGGGCCTGACCAAAGAGATGGTGGGCCGGGACGGCTTTTTGGAGCGGGCCTGGGACTGGAAGGTCCGCTATGGCAACCGGATCGTCAGCCAGCTGAAGAAGCTGGGCAGCAGCTGCGACTGGCAGCGGGAACGCTTCACCATGGACGAAGGATGCTCGGACGCAGTGCGTGAGGTGTTCGTCCGGCTGTACAAGGAAGGGCTGATCTACCGCGGCAACCGGATGGTCAACTGGTGCCCCCACTGCAATACCTCCATCTCGGACGCCGAGGTGGAGTACACCGAACAGGACGGCCATTTCTGGCACCTTCTGTATCCGGTCAAGGAGACCGGGGAGATGCTGGAGCTGGCCACCACCCGCCCCGAGACCATGCTGGGCGATACCGCTGTGGCCATCAACCCCGATGACCCCCGCTATGCCCATCTGCACGGCTGCCACGTCATCCTGCCGCTGCTCAATAAGGAGATCCCCATCGTCTGCGACGAGCACGCCGACATGACAAAGGGTACCGGCGTGGTCAAGATCACCCCGGCCCACGACCCCAACGACTTTGAAGTGGGGCTGCGCCATGACCTGCCCATCGTGCGGGTGTTCACCTACGACGGGCACATGACCGGCGCCGCCGACAAAGCCGCTGCGGACGCTCTGTTCGAGGCGGGCAAGAACACCGTCAACGAGCCCCGGGTGCTGGACTGCGGCAAATACGCCGGCATGACCACCCTGGAAGCCCGCAAGGCCATCCTGGCCGACCTCGAGGCCGGCGGCTACCTCAAAGAGGTGGAGCCCCTCAAGCATGAGGTGGGCACCTGCTACCGCTGCCACACCACCATTGAGCCGATGGTATCCCGTCAGTGGTTCGTCAAGATGGAGCCCCTGGCCAAGCCTGCCATCGAGGCGGTGGAAAAGGGCAGGATCCGCTTTGTGCCCGAGCGCTTCACCAAGAACTATATGAACTGGATGAAGAACACCCGGGACTGGTGCATCAGCCGCCAGCTGTGGTGGGGCCATCAGATCCCCGCCTGGTACTGCGACGAATGCGGCGAGACCGTGGTGGCCAAGGAGGCCCCGGCGGCGTGCCCCAAGTGCGGCAGCACCCATCTGACCCGGGACCCCGATACCCTGGACACCTGGTTCTCCTCGGCCCTGTGGCCCTTCAGCACCCTGGGCTGGCCGGAGGAGACCGAGGACCTGAAATATTTCTATCCCACCGACACCCTGGTCACCGGCTATGACATCATCGGCTTCTGGGTCAGCCGGATGATCTTCTCGGGCCTGGCCTACACCGGCGAAGCCCCCTTCCACACCGTGTGCATCCACGGCATCGTCCGGGACAGCCAGGGCCGCAAGATGTCCAAGAGCCTGGGCAACGGCATCGACCCGCTGGAAGTCATCGCCCAGTACGGCGCCGACGCGCTGCGCTTCATGCTGGTGGACGGTTCGACCCCCGGCAACGATATGCGCTACAGTGAAAAGAAGGTGGAGGCCGCCCGCAACTTTGCCAATAAGCTGTGGAACGCCACCCGCTTTGTGCTGATGAATCTGCCCGAGGACTTTGTCCCCGGCCTGCCCGACCGCGCGATGCTGGATATGAGCGACAAGTGGGTGCTGACCAAACTGAGCCAGGTGGCCGGCGCCATGACCGACAACATCGACCACTATGAGCTGGGCCTGGCCGCCGCCAAGATCAACAGCTTTATCTGGGACGTCTACTGCGACTGGTTCATCGAGATCGCCAAGCCCCGTCTGAACTCGGGGGATGCGGCCCAGGCCGACACCGCCCGGCGGGTGCTGGTGTATGTGCTGGACCAGGCTCTCAGACTGCTGCACCCCTTCATGCCCTTCATCACCGAGGAGCTGTACCAGGCCCTGCCCGGCAGCGGCGAGACCATCATGACCGCCGCCTGGCCCACCGCAGACCCCGCCCACAGCTGGCCGGAGGAGGAAGCCGCCTTTGAAAAGGTGATGGACTACATCAAGGCGGTCCGCACCATGCGCACCGAGATGAACGTCCACCCCGCCAAGCGCACCAGCATGGTGATCGAGACGGCGGACCCCGCCCCCTTCCAGCAGGCCAATGTGTATCTGGCCAAATTCGCCTTTGCCACCGACGTTACCTTCACTTCCAAATACGAGGGCAGCACCGACGGCATGGTGCAGGTGTCCACCCACGCGGCCCGCGGCTTCATCCCCATGATGGAGCTGATCGACCGGGACAAGGAGCTGGCCCGGCTGAACAAGGAGCTGGCCAAGGCGGAGAAGGAGCTGGCCATGTTTGAAAAGCAGCTGGCCAACCCCAAATTTGTGGAGAAGGCTCCCGCCGCTCTGGTGGAGGAGACACGCGCCAAAGCTGCCCGCAGCCAGGATAAGCTGGCCAACATCCAGCAGAGCATCCGGGCGCTGGGCTGAGGGACAAGGCTATGACCATCAAACGCAAGCAGCTGTGGCAGCTGATCATAGGGGGACTGCTGCTTTTGGCCCTGGCGGGGACGATCTGGTTCATCTTTTCCAACTCGATGCAGCCCGCCCGCGTCTCATCGAACTCCAGCCAGCGGGTGCTGCGCACCCTGCAGGAACTGCTGCGGCGCCTGGGGCATCCCGGCGCTGCCGCCAGTCTGACCGAACACGCCGTCCGCAAGGCGGCGCACTTCTGTGAATACAGCCTGGAAGGATTCCTGCTGCTGCTGACCACCCGGGCGGTCACCGGACACGCCTGGCGGTTCATCAGCTGGCCCGCGCTGGCCGGCCTGCTGACGGCTCTGACGGATGAGACCATCCAGCTGTTTTCGGGCGGGCGCAGCAGCCAGGTGACCGATATATGGATCGACTTTGGCGGGGTAGTGACCGGCATGGCTCTGGCCCTGGCCCTGCTGTGGCTGATCGGGCTGCTGCTGGGCCGGCGCAGGCCTGCGTCCCGCCACGGCTGAACAGGCCAGAAAGGAACACACCATGTCCACCATCCACACCATCCCCGAGGCAGACGCTTTCTTTGCCTCCCTGCCCGAAGGATTCGATACGCCCCAGGACTTTGGGGCGGCCCTGCCCCAGGCGGGGCGGGTGCAGTACCTGCCGGTGGCGGGCACGGCCGGCAAGACGGCGGTGGCCTGCCTGACGGCGGGTATCCTGACAGCGGCGGGCTTTGCCACCGGTCTGTACCAGGCGGGTGCCCGGCCGCTCTCACAGCGGATCACCCTGGACGGCCGCCCTGCCGCGGACGTCTGCCCCGATGCCTACACCGGGGCGGCGGACCGCATCCTGGACACCACCCTGCTGTCCCGCGGAGCGGCGGAGCTGGCGGCTGCCTGCGCCTGCTTTGAGGCGGCGGGCTGTACCTTTGCTGTGGTGGAGGCGGCCGACGGCGCCCTGGCCGGCGCGCTGCCCCAGGTGCCTGCCTGTGCGGTGACTCACATCGGCCCCGACGGCACCGGGCGCAGCATCGAGCGGCTTGCCCACGACGCGGCCGCCGTCATGCGCAAGGGTGCGGTCTGTGTCACGGCCCCCGGCCAGCCCAAGCCCGCCCTGACTGAGATCATCGTGGCGGCGGGCAAAACAGACTGCGAGCTGGTGGTCCCGGAGGAAGAAGATATCACCATTCCCGAGGGCGGGGAGGGGACTGCCGCCCAAATGGATTACGGCGGCTACCAGATCTCCCCGGACTTCCCGGGCCTGCACGCCGCAGGCAACGCAGCCATCGCGGTGGAACTGGCTTTGGCGCTCTGGCGCAGGGGCTGCGATATCCAGGATGAAGCCATCCTGGCGGGCCTGGCCGGGGTGCGCAACCGCAGCAGCATCCGGATCATGGCCCAGCGGCCCTTGATGATCCTGGATGCCTGCCGCACGCCCCAGCAGGCGGCGGCCCTGGTGCGGGTGCTGCAGCTGGCTAAGGTGCGGCATCTCAACGCGGTCATCGGGCTGCGGGGAGAGGAAGGCGCAGCGGACTTTTTTGCCACTCTGGAAAACGGCCTGCTGCCCGACGAACAGACCAGGGACAAGGCAAAGATGCCCGGCATGTCCGAGGGCGGCCCCATCGACAAGCTCTATGTGACGGTGCCCGGCGGGGCCGACCCCGGCCTGGCCCAAAAACTAGCCGATCTGGCGCGCTTTCATTTTGAGGTGGAAGTGTGCCCCGACCTGTCCGAGGCGATGGAACAGGCCCAGGCCGCAGGAGGCCGCGGCGTGCTGGTCTGCGGCAGTGAGGAACTTGCCCTGGAGGCGGAACAGCTGCTGGAAGCCCGGGCGGAGCGCCGGATCTGAGCGTATCGACATACTTCACTAAAAACAGAACCGAAGATCCCGTACACTGGTAACAGAGTGTATGGGATCTTTTCTTTTTTGAAAAGGAGTGTGAAATGCGATGGCGAATGTGAGCTTGAGCGCGGCAGGGGATACCCTTTATGCCTATCTGTCAGGCGAGATCGACCACGACGCGGCCCAGTACCTGCGGCTGCGCATCGATGACGCCCTGGTCTGCCGCAGCCCCCGGGTTCTGGTGATGGATTTTGCGGGGGTAGGGTTTATGGATTCCTCGGGGGTGGGGCTGATTTTGGGCCGGCAGCGGCGAGTCAGGGCTCTGGGCGGCAGGCTGCAGGTCCAGCACGCGCCGCCCCAGCTGCGGCGGGTGCTTTCCCTGGCGCAGATCGCCTGCACCAGCTCCGAGGAGAATGCAAAGGAAGAAGGAGGCGTCCAGTCATGAAAGCGGAGAATACCACCCGCATCCAGTTCGATTCCCTCAGTGTCAACGAAGCATATGCGCGCGGGGCTGTGGCGGCCTTTTTGGCCCGCTATGACCCTACCGTCCCCCAGCTGGCCGACATCAAGACGGCTGTATCGGAAGCGGTGACCAACTGCATCGTGCACGCCTATCCCGACCGGGTGGGACAGATCGTCCTGACGGTGTCGGTCTACCCCGACCGCAGGGTGCGGATCACGGTCGCGGACAAGGGTGTGGGCATCCCTGATATCGCCCAGGCCATGGAGCCTCTCTTTACCACCGGCGACCCCGAGGAACGGTCCGGCCTGGGCTTTGCAGTGATGCAGAGCTTTATGGATGGCGTGCGGGTGGCTTCCCATCCGGCGCGGGGCACCCGGGTGACCATGACCAAGCGTCTGACCGCCAAAGGGGAGGATACATAATCTATAAAAGAGAGGCGGCCATGGTATGGTATCGGACAAGACCCGGCGCAGCGCGTTCATTGAAAAGAATCTAGGACTGGTGCACTCCTGTGCAGGCAGGTTCCGGGGGCGCGGGATCGAATACGACGACCTGTACAGCGCCGGCTGTATGGGACTCATCAAGGCCTGCGACGGCTTTGATGAGAGCCGGGGCGTATGCTTTTCCACATACGCGGTGCCGGTGATCCTGGGGGAGATCAAGAAGCTGTTCCGGGATGGGGGGACGGTGAAGGTCAGCCGTTCCATCAAGGAGCTGGGGCTGCGGATCAATGCCGCCCGGGAGCACCATATGAAATTGTTTGGTACTGAGATGACGGTGGGGCAGCTGGCCCAGGAACTGAACGAAAGTCCGGAAGCCGTGGCGCTTGCCATCCGGGCCTCCATGCCCGCCATGAGCCTGACCCCTGAAAACGATGACGGGGAGGACCGGCAAATGGATATCCCGGTGGATTCTCCTGAGGAGGAATTGGCGGACCGGATCAGTTTGGAGGAAGTGCTGGCGGCTCTGCCGGAAGAAGATCAGCAGCTGATCCGGCTTCGGTTTTATGGTGGGCGCACCCAGAGCGATACCGCAAAACTCCTGCACACCACCCAGGTGCAGATCTCTCGGAGAGAACGGAAAATTTTGAAGCTGATGCGTGAAAAACTGCTGGACGGATGATTTTTTGAGAAAAAATGTAAATTCCCCTTGTAATTTGATGCAACTTGTGATAAAATAGTTTCCACGGCGGACGATGCCGCCGCACAGATGCCAGGCTGCGTCAAGAAGAAATGAAAAAAAGAGCTTGACAAGCAAAAGCGGATGTGGTAAAATAAACAGGTCGCCGGTCGAAAGACAGCGCGGCGCAGGACCTTGAAAATTGAACAATATCGAATACTTGTAACGGAACCTTTAAAGTGTTGGAAACACTTAAAAT
>NZ_NFLM01000007.1 GCF_002160915.1 Faecalibacterium sp. An121 | reverse complement strand
GGCTGGCGGACGAAATCGATCTTGAGGGCCTGGGGGTTGCGGGGGGCGAAGGCGTCCCCCTGGATCTGCGCAAAGAGGTTGGGGGGCGTGCCCTGGATGCTGAACAGGTCCTCCCCCTTGACCCCCATCTGGGGCATACTGGAAAGCAGGGCCCAGGTATAGGGATGGCGGGGGTCGTAGTAGATCTCGTCGGCGGTGCCGATCTCCACGATATCCCCGGCGTACATCACCGCCACCCGGTCTGCGATGTTGGCCACCACCCCCAGGTCATGGGTGATCAGGATGATGGTCAGGCGGTATTTGACCTGCATCTCCTTGAGCAGCTGCAAAATCTGTGCCTGGATGGTGACATCCAGGGCGGTGGTGGGCTCGTCGCAGATCAGGATCTTGGGGGTGCAGGCCAGGGCGATGGCGATGACCACCCGCTGGCGCATCCCGCCCGAAAACTCGTGGGGATACTGCTTGAAACGCCGTTCCGGTTCGGGGATGCCCACATCCTGCAAGTATTGCAGGGCCTTGGCCCGGGCGGCCGGGCCTTTCAGGTGCTGGTGCAGGTGCACGGATTCCAGGATCTGCTGGCCGATGGTCTTGAGGGGGTTCAGGCTGGTCATGGGATCCTGCATGATCATGGCGATCTCGCGTCCCCGCACCGCCAGCCAGTCCTTTTCCCTTTTGAGACCGGACAGCCGGATGGGCCGGCCGGCGCCGTAGTAGTCGATGGTGCCCTGGGTGATGGAGCCGTTGGCGTCCAGCAGGCCCATGAAGGACTTGGTGAACACCGACTTGCCCGAGCCGCTCTCCCCCACGATGGCCAGCACCTCGCCGGGGAAGATATCCAGGTCGATGCCCCGGATGGCGTGGAGCACGCGGCCCCGCAGATTGAAGCAGATGTGCACGTCGCGGGCGGAGAGGATGGGTGTTGTGCTGTCCAAAAGCGCGCCGCCTCCTTTACTGCAAATGATTCTTGGGGTCGGCGGCGTCCGAGAAGGCGTTGCCGATCAGGTAAAAAGCGATGGTGACAAAGCTGAGGATGATGGTGGGGTAGAGCAGCTGGTAGCGCAGCCCGGCCTGCATCATCACCTGGCGGCCGTCGTTGATCAGGTTGCCGAGGCTGGGGGTCTCCACCGACAGGCCCAGGCCGATGTAGGTGACGAACACTTCGCTGCCAATGGCGGCAGGCACCGTCAGGGCCATCCGCAGCATGATCACCGACACCAGGTAGGGCAGCAGGTTGCGCACCACGATGCGGAAGGTGGGCGTGCCGATGCACCGGCTGGCGATGTTGTAATCCCGGTCCCGGATGATGAGGATCTGGTTGCGGATGAAGCGGGCCATGGCGATCCACCCGGTAAGGGACATGCCCAGGATCAGGGTGGGCACGCTGGGGCTGGCCACATAGGAGATGAGGATCAGGATGATGGTGGAGGGGATGTTGTCACAGATGTTGTACAGCTCGGTGAAAAAGAGGTCCAGCTGGCGGACATAGCCCCACAGCACCCCCACCGAGATGCCCACCACCGCCTCGATCATGGCCACAAAAAAGGCGATGATCAGGCTGGTGCGGGTGCCCGCCCAGATGCGGGCCCACAAGTCCTGGCCGATGGAGTTGGAGCCCCAGATATAGCCGTCCACCCCGGGGGCCACGTTGCGGTACTGGATGCCGGTGGCGGGGTCCACCCGGCAGTAGTTGGGGTCGATCTGGCCGGGCAGGTGGGGCTGCAGGAAAGCAAAGCCCACCACCAGCACCAGCGCTGCCAGCAGGGCCACCGCGAACCGGTTGCGCAAAAAAGAGCGCAGGGTACTGCCCCAGTAGCTGTAATTGGAATAGGCTGTGGCCTCGGCCTGCTCGGCGGTGAAGCCCGCAGGGGTGAACAGCTCCTCATCGGGCAGGGACGCCCAGGCGGCGGGCCCGTCCTGGACCTGCTGCTGCAGCGCGGATTCCAGCTGCCGGGATTTGGCGTTTTTCAAAAAGAACAGCATCAGCGTCCACCTTCTTTCTTGCCCAGGCTGATGCGCGGGTCGATCAGGACCATCAGCAGATCTCCCAGGATCAGGCCGATGATGCCCACGCAGGCGTACAGCAGTACGATGCCCTGTACCATGGTGTTGTCATGCCGCTGCACGCAGGTGACCAGCAGTCCTCCCATGCCGGGGATGCTGTACAGGCTTTCGATGTAGATGGAGCCCACCACCGTATTGAGGAAGGCGGAGGGGATGTACTGCACCAGGGGGACCATGGCGTTGCGGAAAATATGCCCCAGGGCGATGCGGTCCTCGCCGGCGCCCTTGGCCCGGGCCAGCATCACATAGTCCTTGTTGCTCTCGTCCACCATGTAGCGGCGCAGCCACATGGCATAAAAGGCGATGTTGCCCAGGCTCATGGAGAACACCGGCAGCACCCAGTACCGCCAGTTGCTGGCCTGGAACAGCAGCCCCACATCCAAAGCGGTGGTGCCGTACATCTGGATGTAGAGGTAGTAGACCGCCGCAGGCACCGCCTGGATCAGGATGACCACCCCAGTGCCCAGCTTGTCGGGCAGACGGTGTTTGAACCGGCCCATCACAAGGCCCAGGGGGATGCCCACGGCCAGGGACACCAGCATGGCCAGCACCCCCATCTGCACCGAGATGGGCAGCTTTTCCTGCAGGATGTCCACCACCGGCACGTTGACGCGGTAGATGTGGCTGACACCCAGATCCCCCCGGAACGCGTCGCGCCAGAAGCGCAAAATCTGCACCGGCAGCGGGTCCAGCAGGCCCATGGATTGCAGGCCGGCCTGGATCTGGGTCTGGGTCATCTTTTCGTAGTTGGCAAAGTAACCCTCCACCGGCATCAGCCGGAGCAGGCAGAACACCAGGGTCACAATGATGAACAGGGTCAGGATCGAATGGCCGATCCGTTTGGCGAGGTATTTTACCATATCCCTTGCGCCACTTCCTTTCGGTTTGATGGGACGTATCTGAAAGGTGCCTCCACAGTCCCGTCTGGCGTTTCAGATACAAACGGGGGCCGGCCTCCGTGGTGCAAAGGCACGGCCCCCAATGGGCTCAGCGGGCGTCCCGGTTGGCCTCGTATTCGGCCATCGAGACATAGTGGTCCAGCACATGGATGCCCTTCAGCCGCTTGTTGGAAAAACCGGTGGAGGCGTACTGGCCCTCCCAGTAATTCAGGCGGGTGGCCAGGTAGGCCGGCACGCTCATGCCCATGGGAACGACCAGGGCGTTGCTGATCAGCAGCGCCTCGGCGTTGGCAAAGGCCTCGTAGCGGGCGTTGATGTCGCTGGTGATGGCCTTGGCCTGTTCCACCGCGGTCATGTAGGCCATGATGGCGTCGGCGGTCTCGCCGGTGACGATGCCGTCCTCCACAGCGGTGCGCAGGTAGGCATAGCGGCCGCCGTATTCGCCGGGGGCCTGGTAGAAGGGATCGGTCTCGGTCTCAGGGTCGGAGTAGTCGGCGCCCCAGTTGCACAGCTGGAAGCAGTACTTGCCTGCGCGGCGCACCGACGACAGGTAGTTGTCCGAGGGGCCCTGGGTGATCTGGATGTCAATGAAGGAGGCCCCGTCGTTCAGCACGCTTTCCAGCTGCTGCTTGAGCACCTGGCACTGGCGGTCCCAGTCGTTGGTGGAGGGGTTGTAGGGCAGCTGCACCTTGACAGGGAAGGTGACCCCCGCCGCCGTCAGCTCCTCGATGGCGGCATCCCGGTACTCCTTGGCCTTGGCCTCGTCAAAGAAGGTGGAGAAGGAGGCCAGGTCGCCGCACTGGGTGTAGTCCACCCCGTCGTCGTTGGCGCAGAAGGAGGGCGGAGTGACGGTGTTCAGCATATAGCCCTCATAACCCTCGGGGGCGGTGACCGCCAGGGTGACGGCGTTGTTGATGCCGTACAGGAAAGCCCTGCGGAAATTGGTGCTGTTGATGGCTTTGGCCCAGTTGTCCGGCTCATACTCGGCGTCCAGGCCCTCCACCGTCTGGCCGGAGAACTCGTGGCGGTAGGGCATGAAGTTGAACAGATAGAAATAGGTGTAGTTGGTGTTGGGCCGGTCCATGGACACCAGATCCTTTGTCTCGGGGTCGGCCAGCCAGCTGTCCAGGATATCCGAGCCGATGGTGGCTTCGTCGATCTCGCCGCGGCGGATCATCTCAGGGCCGTTCACCTCGGCCTCGGCGTTGTAAATGCGGCTGACCGTCTGGATGAACACGTTGTCGGCGTCGTAGTTCTCGGGGTTTTTGGTCATCACCCAGCTCTCCAGAGGAACATACTCGGACAGATAGAAAGCGCCGCAGCTGTATGTGGTCTCGGCGGAGGTGGCGAACTGGTCCCCCATCTCCTCCAGCAGCGGGCCATAGGCCGGCTCATAGGGCAGATAGACCAGCAGGCTGAGGAAGCCGGGGAAATCGTAGGTCAGGGTATAGGTGAGGGTGTGCTCATCCACCGCCTTGACCCCCACCTCGTCAAAGCTGACCGGCTGGAAGACCTGGGCCTCGGCGCCGGGGGCGGCCACCGTGACCGCGCCTGCATCGTCCACCGTGTAGGTGGTGCCGTCATCGGCCACATAGCCCGCCTGGGCGTTGGCCAGGTTGACCTGGTAATCGTAGTAGGCCTCCGCCCCTGCGATGTAGGAGGTGACCAGGCCCACGTTGGCGGCGGCATAGGCGGGGGTCAGAAGGTAGCGCAAAGCGTCCACAAAGTCCTGCGCGGTGACCGGAGCCACCACCTGGCCGTTGCAGTCCACCCAGTTCTCGTCCCGCAGCTGGAAGGTCCAGGTCAGGGAAGCCTCGTCAAAGGTCCATTCGGTGGCCAGGCCCTCCCGCAGCGCGCCCTTGTTGTCGAACTCCAGCAGGGTGTCCACGCAGTTGGCGCCCACCTGCATCTCCACATCCGAGGAAGTGGTGAGGTAGTTGAGGGTGGAAGGCTGGCTGGAATAGAGGATGGTGTAGCTGGAGGTGTCCTGACCGCCCGCGGCGGAGGAAGCACCCGAGGAGCCGGAGCCGCAGGCAGACAGCAGACCGGCGGCGCAGGCGGCCGCAGCCGTGACGCCGGAAGCGGTGAGGAACTGACGGCGGGTGATGGTATGACGCATGAAAAACTCCCCTTTACTTTATAAAGTTTGCGCCGGTGCAAAGGCGCGTTTTGAGTGGAAAACGAAAACGGAGCAACGGAAAAACGATCCGTCACTCCGTTGTAACAGTCCATCTGGCTTTCAAGCCAGCTTGCCTTGAAGTATAACATCGAACGGGGCTTGTGTCAATGCTTTAAGGTGGTAAAATCCTGAACAGCGGCCTCTCACAGCCCCTTTTGGGCCAGCCAGGCCTGGATGACCTGGCTGAACAGGTCGGGGTACTGGGCATCTTCGGCGGCAAAGGCGGCCAGATAGGCCTCCGCCTCGGCCCGGGTGGCGGGCGTGATGCGGCGGTAGATGGTGAAGCGGGTGCCGTTGCCCATATCGAACACCGTCTCGGGGACGAAGTAGGCGTCCTGGAGGGCCAGGAACTGGTCGTTTAGCTTGGCCGCCACGCTGCTGACCTCATAGCACCAGGGGAAGGGGTCGGCAGTGATGACATACTTTGCCTCAAACAGCTGGGTGGGGAAGGACTGGGTGCCCAGAATGCCAAAGCCGAAAGCCAGCTTGTCCTCCAAAGGCCGGTCGGGCAGGGAGGCGTTTTTGAAGGTGTCGGGACAGTAGGTCATGGAATGGGGGATCATGTAGGCGAACTCACCCGCAGCGCAGTGGCTGTCCACCCAGGCGGACAGGGCCTGGATCTGGGCCAGATCCTCCCGGTCATAGGTCAGGGTGTCCAGCTGCACGAACTGGGCGAACACCGGCAGCCGTCCCAGGGCGGTCACCAGGGGTTCGGGAAGGGCCACGGTGGTGAGGGGGGACAGCCGCGCCGACAGGCTGAACGCCAGGGTAAACAGCCACAGCCCGATCTTGAGGGGGGCGCGGCGGGCCAGGCTGTCGGCCAGAGGGGCGGCGCCCAGCAAAAACAGCAGGATGTACCCGGGGGCCAGCAGCAGAGTCTGGTGGCTGCCCATGTTCTGCACCCGGGTGAACAGGACCAGGCTGAGGGCCAGCGTCCCCAGCGCCTGGCCCGCCATGGCCCCGGCCCCGTGACGGAAAGCCCATGCCACGCCGGCCAGGGCCAGGGGAAGGTAGAGCGGCCCCAGCCGCCAGGCCTGGCTGTACAGCTCCAGCCCCAGGCCGCCCACATTGTAGGCGGCAAAGCGCTGGGCGTAGCTGTAAGAGATGAGGTGCTGGAGCACCGGCCAGAACAGCACGATGGCTGCGGCCACCGACCCGGCCCCAAAGGTGACCAGCCCCCGGATGCGGTCGGCGGCCCGGCGGCCCTGCCGGTGGCGGGCCAGTCCCGCCGCCCCTGCCGCCACCGTGACGGCATACACGGCGTAGTAGGCCAGGATGAAATAGAGATACCACCGCCGGGTGAGCATCAGGGCCATGGTGGCAAAGAACAGGCCCACCCACCGGGCGGGATCGGGCGCGTCAAAGCGGTAATCCAGGGTCAGCACCAGGATGATCAGGGCGAACACCAGCCCCAGCCAGTCGGGCTGGCCCAGGGCCGCCGCCAGCCGCACAAAGGGCCAGCAGGCCGACAGGGTCAGCCCCATCAGGAAAAAGCCCTGCTGGTTTTGGACCTGCAGCATCTGCCCCGCTTTGCACACCACCGCGCCCAGGGCGGCCAGCAGGCTGGGCAGCACACTCACCGCCATGCTTTTGACGTAGCTGTCCCCGGTGTGGCCGGTCAGACAGAAGGGAAATTCGGTGAACAGACAGATGAAACTGGTGTAATCCTGGGTGAAGGAGGACACCAGATGCCACAGCCCCTGCAAAGGCCCGGCGGCAAAGGCTGCCTCGGCGGTATATTGCAGCTGGAGATAGTTGCCGTAATCCCATATGTAGATAAAGGTGCGGCTGTCCACCGCCAGACACAGGCAGATGGCCAGCAGCAGGTATGCCCCCGCCAGGACCGTCCAGTGGAAGGTCTCGAACTGCACCCCCGCCCGGCGGCCGGCCGCCAGGGTCAGGGTGAACAGCAGCGCCCCGGCCCACAAACTGAGCAGGGGGAAGAAAGCCTCTGCGGCCAGCCCGGCGGCAGCTGCGGCGCACAGCAGGGCCAGGGTCAGGGGAAACAGCAGCGCCTTGCGCAGGCGGCGTCGGGGCCGGGTCTCGGTGGTTGGCATGGGGCAGACTTCCTTTCGGCTTGGGATGTTGTAATACCAGTATACCAGACCGCTTGCGGGCTGTCCATCCCTTGGCTGCCGGGGACGGCCCTGGGAAACGGAGGGCGCAGTCCGGGGGGCTTGCCCTGGACCGGCTTCGGGTGTATACTTAATAGGTGTCCGGGCGCCGTGCATTGGGCCCGGCATCGATTCTGCAAGCTACAAGGAGGCCACCCTTTATGATGAAACTGTATGGAGCCCCCATCTGCTCCACCTGCCGCGAAGTCAAGCAGCTGCTGGACGACAAGGGCATCCCCTATGAATACATCGATATCACCGCCAGCACCAAGGACCTGCGTGCCTTTTTGGCCATGCGGGATTCCATGCCCATCTACGACGCCGTCAAGGCCGAGGGCCGCATCGGCATCCCCACCTTTGTGTGGGAGGACGGTTCGGTCACCCTGGACACCGACTGGCTGAGCGCCGGCGGCGCCTGCACCGACTGCTGACACCATAGAACAGGAGAGCAACATCCCTATGTCTGAGACCAAACCCACCACCCCCCGCGTCACCCTGGGCCAATACAAGGGCCTGGCCGTCACGCGGCACGTCCGCCCTGTGCTGGACCGCACCGTCCAGCAGGAAGTGTCCCATCGCTGCCGGCTGCACGCGGCCTACCAGCCCACCCAGGCCCCCGCCAAGCGGGGGGACAAGGTCACGCTGGACTTTGAGGGCTTTCTGGACGGCCAGCCCATCCCCGACAGCAAGATGGAGAACGTCACCATCCTGCTGGGCACCGGCAAGCTGATGCCCGCCGCCGAAAAGGCGGTATACGGTCATGCCGCCGGCGAGACCTTCCACTTTGATTTTACCTATCCCCAGGATTTCCGCGTGGAGGAACTGTCGGGGGTCACCGCCGACTTTGTCATCACCATCCATGCGGTGGCCCAGCGGCACATCCCCGAGGCCGACGAGGCTTTTGCCCGCAGCCGCGGCTTTGACTCGATGGAGGCCATGAAGGACCACATCCGCGCCGAAAAGCAGGCCAGCCACGAGGCTGCCGCCGACCGCAAGGCCGGCCAGGATCTGCTGGAGATGGCAGGGGCCAACCTGACGGTGGACCTGCCCCGCCAGGCCCTGGAAAAGGAGGCCGGCCGGGAATACCAGCAGCTGGAGGCCCGGCTGAAAAAGAGCAGCATGACCCTGGAAGCCTACTGCAGATCCTGCCGCACCACCCCCGAAGAGCTGAAAGAAAGCTTCCGCAAGATAGCCGAAAAGCGGATGCGCAGCGTGCTGGCCGCCAAAGCCATCTCGGAGGCGGAGGGGATCACCGTTGCCAAGCGGGAAGTAGAGGCGGAGTACCGCCGGCTGGCCGCCCGGCACAACACCCCCGAGGAGGAGATCCGCAAGACTCTGCCGCCCGACGTCATCGCGGCCGCCCTCATCAGCCAGAAAGTGCAGCGGTTCCTGCTGGAACAGGCTGTGGTCACCTCGGTGGTGGACCCCATCCCCGGGGATGACCGGCAGACCCCCAAAGAAGGTGAATGACCTATGGGCTTTTTTACAAAAGCGGCCATGAACGCCCTGATGAACAACACCCACCCCGAGATCGAGCGGTCCCAGTGCTGGAACCTGCACCCCCACCGGGAGCAGTGCACCCTGTGCAAGGATATCTGCCCTTATGGGGAGGATATCTTCAGCCGGCCCAACCTGGTCAAGAGCTGGAATCCCTGCTCCGACTGCGGGCTGTGCGTATCGGTCTGCAAGACCCGCTGCATCACCCCGTCGGAGGAGCAGGTGCAGCGGGACCTGTCCGCCGCCGGCGCCGACGCCGACACCATCTGGATCGGCTGCGAGCGCAGCACCCGCCACAACGACCTGGTGCGACCCTGCGTGGGAGCTTTGTGCTGGGAGGCGCTGGCCTATCTGGCTCTGCACAAAAAACTGGTGCTGGACCTGACCCCCTGCGGCGAATGCGAGAACGATCCGTGCGCAAAGCTGCTGCGGGACAACCTGACCCGCCTGGTGGAGTTTTTGGGCCAGCCCCTCTTTGAGGCCCGCATCACCCTGGCCTATCAGCCCGATGAGGCCCCCTATCAGGCCAAGGAGCTGTCCCGCCGGGAGATGTTCGCCCATGTGGGGGATTCCTCCAAGAACGGCACCAAGTACCTGCTGCGGCAGCTGCCCATCCTGCAGGAGGAGGAACATCAGATCCAGCCCTTCCGCTACGCGCTGCACCAGCGGGTCAAGCAGCTCAAGACCGCCACCCAGACGCCCTTCCACTACGGGGTGTATCTGCCCGCTTTCACGTCCAAGTGCTTTGGCTGCGGACGGTGTGTAAAGAACTGCCGTTCAGGCGCCATCCGTCTGGAGGATCTGGAGGGCGGCCAGAGCCGGGTGGTCATCACCCCCTGGAAGTGCTCCGAGTGCGGGATGTGCGTTTCCAGCTGCAACCACCACGCCATCGACGGCCTGAAGCTGCGCCCCCTGACCAGCCTGGGCCCGGTCAGCGTGCTGCGGTTCCAAAAGCAGCTGTGCAGCGAGTGCGGCAAGCCTATCCCCCCCGACAGCGCCGACGGCGTGTGCGGCGTGTGCCGGGTCAAGATCCGCACCAAAAAGCGCCAGGAGGCCGCTGCCGCCCGTGCCAAGGCCCGCGCCGCTGAGCGCGCCGCCCAGCGGGCAGCCCAGGCGGCCCAGGCCGCCGCAGAGGAGGCAGCCCCCGCCGCCGCCCCTGCCGACCCTACCCCCGGCACCTGACCCATCGCAGATAAAAGCCCCCGCCGCCCTCTTGGAGGGAGACGGGGGCGTTTTGCTGCCTGGCGGCAATGTTACAGGGGGCGGGGAGCGCCTACGATCTGGTACAGCCCGGCGCCGGCCCAGTGCTCGAAATAGCCTTTCAGCTCAAAATTGCGGTCCCACTTGTCCTGGGGATAGCTGCCATAGCGGCGGCGTACGTCCTCCATCCGGGCGGCCATGTCCACCGGGCCGTCGGTGCCCGCGATGGAGTCGCACAGTTGGATCAGACGGTCGTAGTCGTCGTACACCGCTGCTTTTAGGGCCTGCTCCAGCTCGTTCAGCGCCTGGGGAGGGATGTCCCGGCGGCCGATGTAGGCGTCCATCCGCTGGATCTGGAAGGAGTGGGTCAGGCAGATGCGGGCCGCATCGTCATAGCCCAGCTGCATCATATACTGCCAGCCGTAGTAGACATGGCGCAGGTGCCCGTCGCCCCAGCGTCGGCCGATGTCGTGCAGCAGGCCCAGAACATAGGCTTTGTCGGGGTCCAGGCCGGGGCACCGGGCTGCAATGGCGCGGGCGCAGCGGGCGGCGGTGCGGCAATGGTCGTCCCAGCGGCCATGGGTCTGGCTGACAAGGTCGTACTGCTGCCTGGCCTCGGCCAGCAGAGCCTCGGCTTTCTCTTGGGTGGGATACATAAGCGCTCCTTTCCCGGCCCTTACACAGAGGCCGGTTTGTAAGTGGACAGACTCCCGCGGCTGGGATAGAATGGGAACAGAGCAGACCAGCCGTCTCACCCGTCCTCTTTCTGGTACAGCAGGCCGGCGGCGGCCAAAGCGTCCCGGATGCGCTCGAAGGCTTCGGCGTTCGGGCAGCGGATGGTATGCAGGTGCACCCCGCCGGTCAGCCGGCTGAGCAGGGCGTCGGGAGCTGCGGCGGCCTGGCGCAGAAAGGCGTCGGCGTCGTAGCGGCTGGCGACGTTCAGATTGCCCCGCAGCTCGCCGTACAGGGCATTTTCGACGATCACATCCACCACCGTGCCTCCCAGATCCACCACGGTGTACAGCTCCTGCAGCAGCTGCTGGGGGGTGCTGTGGGCGCAGGCCAGCAGCCCGGTGTAGCCGGGGGCGGCTTCCCGCCGCAGCAGATAGCCCCGGGGCGTGGCGTCGATCTGGGCCCCTGCGGCCCGCAGCAGGGCCACGTCCCCCACCACGATCTGCCGGGACACCCCCAGCTGGCCGGCCAGCGCGCTGGCGCTGAGGGGCTGGGGACTGGCCGCCAGCTTTTCCAGGATGGCCTGGCGGCGGTCGGCTGTGTGCATGGCGCGGCCTCCTTTCAGCAGCCCAGGGCCAGGATGGTGCCGTAGTTGGCGGGCAGCTGCACCGTCACGCGGCCGTCCTGCACCTGCACCGGCACGTCCTGGCTGTCCGGCAGGCCGGCCAGCAGATCCTGGGCGGCATCGGCGGGCACCGGGGCGCGGAACTCCACCTGGGCAGGGGAGCCGGCGTTGTTGAGCACGGTCACCAGAGCCCGGCCGTCCAGCACCCGTGCAAAGGCGTAGCGCTCGGTGGTCAGCACCAGCTCTTCCACCCGGCCATAGGTCAGGGCGGGCTCACTGGCTTTCAGGCGGCCCAGCGCCGCGTACAGGGCGGCGATGGGATGGGACACCGTGCAGTCGGGATAGTCGGTCAGATCCAGGCAGGGGCGCAGGGGCCAGTCGCTGCCCCATTCCTTCCGGCCCTCCACCCCGAACTCGGAGCCATAATAGATGGAGGGGATGCCCCACAGCGTGTACACCAGGATGGCGATAGGCCGGATGTGGGCCTTCTCCCGCAGCTTGCAGGGCAGACGCTCCACGTCGTGGTTGTCGGAGAAGGTGTACAGGCGGGTGTCCCCGCACAGGCCCGACAAGCGGCGCATGGTGTGGGCGATCTCAAAATAGTTGTGGTCGTTGTGGCCGCTCCAGAGGCCCTTGTGCAGCTCATAGTTGGTCACCGAGTGCAGCATACGGGGGTTGGCCCAGCGGCTGTAATCCCCGTGGATCACCTCGCCCAGCAGCCAGAAATCGGGCTTGAGGGTGTCGGTGAAGCGGCGCAGGTTCTCCATAAAGCCAAAGTCCAGCACGTCGGCGGCGTCCAGACGGATGCCGTCGATGTCGAAGGCGTCCACCCAGTAGCGCACCGTGTCGAAGTGGTATTGCTGGACCTGGGGGTTGCGCTGGTTCAGCTTGACCAGCAGGTTGTGGCCGCCCCAGTTGGCGTAGGACAGGCCGTCCCCGTACTCGTTGTTGCCATAGAAATTGACGTCGCAGAACCAATCCCGGTACTGGCTTTGCTCCCGGTGGGCCAGCAGGTCCTGGAAGGCGAAGAAACCCCGCCCTACGTGGTTGAACACCCCGTCCACGATCACTTTCTGGCCCCGGGCGTGGCACCGGGCCACCCACTGGGCAAACTCCGGATTGGTGCCCAGGCGGCGGTCCACCGTCCGGTAATCCACCGTGTCGTAGCCGTGGCTGCCGCTTTCAAACAGCGGCCCGATATAGAGGGCATTGCACCCCAGGTCGGCGGCATGGGCGGCCCAGTCGTCCAGCTTGCGCCAGGCCCCGGGCACCGGCTGGCCATCGTTCTGGTGGGCGCAGCCGCACAGCCCCAGAGGGTAGATGTGATAGAATACGGCACTGTCGTACCAAGGCATAAGAAAGCACACTCCTGTCTTAAAGGTCTTGTCATCAGTATAGCACAAAACCTGCCCGGATGCATCCTCTGTCTGCGGCGGCCCCGCCGCCCTCTGCGCCCTTTTTGGCAAATGCTTCGGCGTTCTGCCGTTTTCCATACGAACCGATCTTATTCTGAACAACAAGGAGAGTATCTATGTGTGATCCCCAGGTCCCCCAGAGCTTTTGGGAAGGAGAATGTTTCGACGCATGGCGGTGGATGGGCGCCCATCCCGCCTGCCGGCAGGGCCAGGAGGGCTGGCAGTTTGTGCTGTGGGCCCCGGGGGCCCTGGCGGCGGAGGTATGCGGCCCATGGGGCCGGTGCGCCATGCAGCGGGCCGAGACCGGCTGCTGGAGCGCCTTTGTGCCCGGCCTGGCCGAGGGCGACAGCTACCAATACTGCGTCACCGGGGCGGACGGGCGGATGCAGATGCACGCCGACCCCTACGCCTTTGCCAGCGAGCTGCGCCCCGGCACCGCCAGCCGTCTGGCCCGGCTGGACTTCGAGTTTGACGACGGCGCCTGGATGGAGTCCCGCTCCAAGCGGTACGACCTGCCCATGAACATCTACGAGATGCATCCGGGCAGCTGGCGGCACAAGCCCGGGGCCGGCGCCCCCGACGGTTCGGACGGGTGGTACGATTACGAGGAACTGGCGCGGCAGCTGATCCCCTGGCTGGCCGAACACCACTTCACCCATGTGGAACTGCTGCCCCTGGCCGAACACCCCTTCGACGGCAGCTGGGGCTACCAGACCACCGGCTATTTCGCCCCTACCAGCCGCTATGGAAGTCCGGTGCAGCTGGCGGCCTTTGTCAATGCCTGCCACCGCATGGGCATCGGGGTGATTTTGGATGTGGTGCCGGTGCACTTTGCCGCGGACCCCTGGGGGCTGGCCCGGCTGGACGGCACCTGCCTGTACGAATACGACAGCGATGTGGGCCACAGCGAGTGGGGCACCTGCAATTTCAACTATTACCGGGGCGAGGTGCGCAGCTTTTTGGCCAGCAGCTGCGGGCTGTGGATGGAGGTCTACCATATGGACGGCCTGCGTCTGGACGCGGTATCCCGGGCCATCTATTGGCTGGGGGACCCCGCCCGCGGGGTCAACCAGGGGGCGGTGGACTTTCTGCGGCAGCTCAACCACGGGCTGAACCAGCGCTGGCCCACCGGCGTCTACATCGCAGAGGACTCCACCAACTACCTCAAGATGACCGCCCCCACCCGCTACGACGGGGTGGGCTTTGACTACAAGTGGGACATGGGCTGGATGCACGACACCCTGGATTATTTTGCCACCCCCTTCGGGGAGCGGCCCGCCCACTATGGCAAGGTGCTGTTCAGCATGGAGTATTTTTACAATGAGCTGTACCTGCTGGCGTTCAGCCATGACGAGGTGGTCCACGGCAAGAATGCCATCATCCAGAAGCTGTGGGGCAGCTATGAGGAAAAATGCCGCCAGCTCCGGACGCTGTATCTGTATATGTTCGCCCACCCGGGCAAGAAGCTGAACTTCATGGGCAACGAGCTGGCCCACTTCCGCGAGTGGGACGAGCGCCGCCCGCTGGACTGGCAGCTGCTGGCCTATCCCTTCCACGACAGTTTCCAGCGGTACTTTGCCCGGCTTGGCTGGCTGTACGCCACCCAGCCCGCCCTCTATGCCGGCGAGTATGACCCGGGCTGCTTTGCCTGGGTGGAGCGCAGCAGCCCCGCCCGGGGCGTCTACGCCTGGCTGCGCCGGTCCAAAGGGCAGACCCTCCTGTGCGTGCTCAACACCCAGGACAGCCCCTGCCCGGGCTTCCCGCTGCGGCTGGAGACGCCGGCCGCGGCCACCGTTGTGCTGAACACCCAGGACCCCCAGTGGGGCGGCGAAGGTCCCTCCGCCGAGGGGCAGCGGCTGCACGCTTTGCCTGCCCCCGATGGCAGCGGGGTGCTGCGGGTGGACCTGCCCGCCCTGGGCGGCCTGCTTTTGTCCCTGGACGGGTAAAGATCATCTCATACGCCGGAGGCGCCGTAGTTGGCCAGCACCCGGGCAGAAGGGTCGTCCACATCGCAGCCGGGCCAGGCGCGGTTGGGCATCCAGAAGGCGGTGACGGTAGCTGCCTGGTCGTAATAATATTTCTCGAACAGTTCCCGGTACAGCAGGCTCTCCTTGGTGAAGGGCATACAGTGGGCCGAATAGTTGGCCCGGCGCATCTGGAACTGTTCGTCGGTGTACAGGCTCTCGGCATAGGCTTTGATGTGGTCCACCATGCTGTGGCCTACTGCGTCCGAGAAGGCGGCTTTTTCCCGCCAGAGGATCTCGGGGGGCAGCCAGTCCCCCTCAAAGGCCTTGCGCAGCAGGTATTTGCCCTTGCCGTAGCGGTTCACCTTCATCTGGGGGTCGATGGCCATGACGTACCGTACGAAATCCAGATCCCCAAAGGGGACCCGGGCCTCGAGGCTGTTGGCCGAGATGCACCGGTCGGCCCGCAGCACATCGTACATATACAGCTCCCGGATCCGCT
The DNA here is from genome assembly GCF_002160915.1 of Faecalibacterium sp. An121. Classification (GTDB taxonomy): domain Bacteria; phylum Bacillota; class Clostridia; order Oscillospirales; family Ruminococcaceae; genus Faecalibacterium; species Faecalibacterium avium. Next base: position 115,754 of record NZ_NFLM01000007.1, on the reverse strand, counting down.
TTTGGCTCTCCTGCTGGAAGGCGTCGGCGGTGGGGGCGTAGTCGGTGTATTTGTAGCCGAACAGCTCGTCCGAGATCTCCCCCGTCAGCAGCACCCGCACGTCGGTGTCCCGGTGGATGGCCTTGCACAAAAGGTACATCCCCACGCTGGCCCGCACGGTGGTGATATCCCAGGTGGCCAGGGTGCGGACCACTTCCTCCAGGCTGTCCAGCACCGTCTGCCGGTCGATGATCACCTCATGGTGTTCGCTGCCCAGGTACTCCGCCGTCTGCCGGGCGTATTTCAGGTCGATGGCGTCGGTGTCCATCCCGATGGCAAAGGTGCGGATGCGCCCCAGCTTGCGGGCGGCGATGGCGCACACCAGGCTGCTGTCCAGCCCGCCCGACAGCAGAAAGCCCACCGGCGCGTCGGCGTCCAGCCGCTTTTCCACCCCGGCGATCAGCTTGGTGCGGATGTTCTCCAGCACCTGCTCCATGCCGTCGGCGTGGGGGGCGGGCACATCGGCCACGTCTTCATAGCGCACAAAGCGCCCGTCGCAGTAGTAGCTGCCGATGGGGAAGGGGCGGATGTCCTCGCACCAGCCCACCAGGTTCTGCAATTCACTGGCAAAGGCGATCTGGTGGCTTGTCTTGGAATAGCCGTAGAACAGCGGCCGGATGCCGATGGGGTCCCGGGCGGCGATCAGACGGTCTTTGCGGCTGTCGTAGAGGATCAGGGCGAACTCGGCGTCCAGATGCCGGAACATATCCAGCCCGTACTCGTAGTACAGGGGCAGCAGGATCTCGCAGTCGCTGCCCGAGCGGAACTTGTACCCCGCCCGCTGCAGGATCTCCTTTTCAAACCGGAAGCCGTACAGTTCCCCGTTGCACACCACGCAGTCGGCCCCCCGCCGGAAGGGCTGCATCCCGTCCGGCGTCAGGCCCATGATGGCCAGCCGGCCAAAGCCCATCAGCCCGAAAGGCCCTTGTACCACCCGCTGGTCGTCGGGACCCCGGCTGGCGGTGCGCAGCAGATACTCTTTGAAAGCGGCGGCGGACACATCGTGCCCCGTATAACCCATGATACAACACATATTCGTTACCCCTTTGCTCAAAAAAATACGGCAGCAAACATCCTGTTTCAGGACGAATGCTGCCGTATCCGTGGTGCCACCTGTGTTGCCGGCAGAAAGGCTCCTGCCAGCCGCTCATGGCTTTCCTCGTTGAAAGCGCCGCCGCGTAACGTGCGGCTGCCGTCCGGCCCTACTGCCGCTGTTGCCAGGCGGGTTCAGGCGGAAGCTCACGGGTGTTCTTCGCGGCCCGGCCCCCCGCGCGGCTTGCACCTTGCCCGCGCTCTCTGCCAAGGGACGGCCTGTGGGCCCTACTTTTCCCGGTCAAAGCTTTTGTTGGGTGTTATTGTAGCACGGCTCGACGCCGCTGTCAACCTCGGAGCCGGCGGCGCACCGCCGGCACAGCCCGTACAGGACGCTGCCCTCGCACTGCAGGGTAAAACCGTGCTCCTCCAGCAGGTGCCGGCGCACCTCGGCCATAAAGCCGCAGTCCATATGGAAGATCTCGCCGCAGCGGGTGCACTTCAGGTGGATGTGCTCGCGGCAGTGGCGCTGCTGGTCGGTGTACTGGTACAGGGCCCGTTCGCCCTTGTCCGCCACATATTTCATCACCTGCTGGTCGGCGGCCAGCTTGTCCAGATAGCGGTAGACGGTGGTGGGGTTGGCGGGCGCGCCTGCGGCTTCCAGATAGGCCACGATGTCGGCGGCGCTCACCGCCCGGCTGGGGTTGGCCCTCAGATAGTCCAGGATCAGCTGGCGGGTGCGGGTATTGTAACTGCTGCGTGCCATAGGCGGGGGACACTTCCTTTCGGTGCTATTATAGCCTGCCCCGGCCCAAAGTGCAAGCCCGGCGGGGCGGGGGATGTCTGTGGGCCAAATGCTCTCAAATGCCCGAAACTCCGGGTGAATTTTGTGTAAAATATGGAAGGGGGCTCAAACACCGCCCCCAGGCCTTGTTTTTCTGCCCAAGTTGTGAAATAATAAAACTGAATGGCCGCCCTGTGCACGGCACTATGCCGGCACAGCCAAGCTTGCAGGGTCTTGGCACCGGCGCGCCATGGCCGCCGCCCTTTGCGGGGCGGACAGCACGATAAGCGGCCGGCTTGCAGGGCCGGCTTTTGGCCCCTGGACGGGGCCCGGTAGGGAATGGAAGGCATCATGATCATGAGAGAAAAAGAACGAGAGCTTGAACAGCAGCAACCCACCAAGACCAGCCTGAAGCTGCAGGCGTACCAATACTTAAAATCCAGGATCCTCAGCTGTGAATACGCCCCCCGCCAGTTTTTGAACGAACAGAAGCTGTGCGCCGAGATGGGCAACATCAGCCGCACCCCTATGCGGGACGCCCTGGGACGGCTGGAACAGGAGGGCCTGATCACCATTCTGCCCAAAAAGGGCCTGATGGTGTCGGCCATCACCGATGAGGACGTGCACAGCATCTACGAAGTGCGCCTGCTGGTGGAGCCCTATGCCCTGCGGGTGTATGGGGCCCAGATCCCCCGGGAGGGGCTGGAGCGCTTTGTGGGCCTGATGCAGCACCCCGAGACCATCCCCGACTTCTATGCCGCGGATGACGCGTTCCACGAGCTGCTCATCAGCCCGCTGCCCAACAAGTACCTGCGGTCTGCCCACGACTCCATCACCGGTCAGAACACGCGGTTCCGCATCATGACCGGCAAGGTGGGGATGATCAGCCAGAAGGACACCTGTTCGGAGCACCTGGCCATCCTCACCCCCGCCCTGGCGGGGGATTGGGATGCTGCCGCGGCTGCCCTGACCCGCCATCTGGAGCTGGCCCGGGACAAGGCCGAGGGGGTGCTGGACCGCATCCACCTGGGCGAATAAGCTTACCCAAGGAGAACCGATTTTTATGCGACCCATCCAGTTTGGGGGCCTCACGCTGCCGCACCGGGCGGTGTTTGGCCCCATGGCGGGCTTTACCGATGCTGCCTGCCGCCGCCTGATGGCCCAGCACGGGGCCGGTTTCACCGTCAGCGAGATGGTGTCCAGCCGTGCGCTGACCTTCGGCGACCACAAGACGTTCAGTCTGCTGCGGCCCCGCACCCCCGGCGCGCCCTACGGGGTGCAGCTGTTCGGGGAGGTGCCCGCCATCATGGGCCAGGCGGCGGCCGCCATCGAAGGGGAGGACTTTGACTTCCTGGACATCAACATGGGCTGCCCCGCCCCCAAGATCGTGTCGGGGGGCGCAGGCTCGGCCCTGATGCTCCACCCGGAGCTGTGCGGCGAGATCGTCGCGGCCGTCAAGGCCCACACCTCCCGCCCCGTCACCGTCAAAATGCGCAAGGGCTGGGATGCAGACCACGTCACCGCCGTGGCCTGCGCCAAAGCCTGCCAGGAGGCGGGCGCGGCTCTCATCACGGTCCACGCCCGCACCCGCCAGCAGATGTACACCCCCGGCATCGATCTGGAGATCATCCGCGCCGTCAAGCAGGCGGTGTCGGTGCCGGTGCTGGGCAACGGGGACATCCAGACCCCCGAAGACGCGCTGGCCATGCTGCGCGAGACCGGCTGCGACGGGGTGATGATCGCCCGGGGCGCTCTGGGTGACCCATGGCTGTTCGAGCGGGTCAACGCCGCCATCGAGGGGCTTCCCCAGCCCCCGGCGCCCAACCTCCAGGCCCGCATGAACGCTCTGCGCCGCCAGGTGGAGGAGATGGTGCAGCAAAAGGGCGAGCGCACCGCCATGCCCCAGGCCCGGGCCCAGGCCATCCACTATATGAAAGGGCTGAAGGGGGCCGGCGCCCTGCGCCGGGCCTGCTGCCAGCTGACCTATCTGTCCGACATGGACGATCTGATCGCTGAGGTGTTCGCCCAGCAGCGCCGGCCCGAAGAAGCGTTTTGAATCACTGGGGTGCCTCTGACAGGTCCTTTGCCCGGCGCATGGCCCGGCCTGACTTGCGGGGGCGCTCTGCCAGGACCCCTCGCACTCCCTGCCATGGCGGAGAGGGCGGGGGGCCGCTCTTCTTTATACAGGACAGGAAAGGAACCGCTTATGCAAACGACCCAGAAGGCGCTGGTCTGCGCCAGCTTTGGCACCACCGTCCCCACAGCCGCCGCCGACATCGCCGGGGTGGAACAGGCCCTGGCCGCCGCCGCCCCCGGCTGGCAGCTGCTGCGGGCTTATACCAGCGGCATGGTGCGCACGGCCCTGGCCGGCCGCGGCCAGCCGGAAGACAGCGTGCCCGAGGCTCTGGCCCGGGCCGCCGCCGCGGGCTGCCGGCGGGTGCTGGTGCAGCCTACCCACTTCCTCTGGGGGGTGGAATATGATAAACTGAAAGCCCAGGCCCTGGCCGCCGCTCCCGGCTTTGACTGGCTGCGGGTGGGCCGTCCCCTGCTGGACGACACCCGGGACCTGCGGGCTTTGGCGGGCGCCATCGGCGCGCTGTATCCCGCGGAGCCCGGCCGGGCGGTGGTGCTGATGGGCCATGGCTCGGCCCACCGGGCCAATGTGGTCTACCCGGCCCTGCAGGGGATCTTTGAGCTGCAAAGCCGCCCCGATATCCGCGTGGGCACGGTGGAAGGCTGGCCCGGGCTGGCGGAGGTGTGCGCCGCGCTGGCCCGCAGCCGGGCCTCCAGGGTGCTGCTGGTCCCTCTGATGCTGGTGGCCGGCGACCACGCTCAAAACGACATGGCCGGCCCCGGCCCCCACAGCTGGCGCAGCGTGCTGGCCGGGCAGGGCTACCGGGTGGACTGGGTGCGGCATGGCCTGGGCAGCGAAAAGGCTGTCCAGGACCTGTACGCCGCCCATCTGCGCGGCGTGCTGCAGGAGGACGGGGCCCATGGCCTTTGAACACTATATCCGCAGCGGCCAGAAGATGCTGCGCTGCGGCTACACCACCGGCACCTGCGCGGCCCTGGCTGCCGCAGGGGCGGCGAGGCTGCTGCTCACCGGGCAGGCGCCGTCCTGCCTCTCGCTGCGCACCCCCAAGGGGTGGGTGGTGGAGGTGGCCCCGGTTTTCTGCCGTCTGCTGGAGGAGGGCGGCGCCCTGTGCGCCGTGCGCAAAGACGGCGGAGATGACGCCGACGTCACCCACGGGATGCTGGTGCAGGCCGCAGTGGTCCTCACGCCCGGGCCCGGCGTCTCCATCCAGGGGGGCGAAGGGGTGGGCCGGGTCACCCGGCCGGGGCTGGACCAGCCTGTGGGGGCTGCCGCCATCAACCGGGTGCCCCGGCAGATGATCGCCCGGGCGGTGGCCCAGGAACTGGAGACGGCCGCCTGGCCCGGCGGGGCCGGGGTGACCATCTCGATCCCGGGCGGGGCGGAAACGGCCCGCCGCACCTTCAACCCTCTGCTGGGGGTGGAAGGGGGCCTTTCGGTGCTGGGCACTTCGGGCATCGTGGAACCCATGAGCCAGCAGGCCATTGTGGACACCATCGAAGTGGAGGCCCGTCAGGCCCGCCAAAGCGGAGCCCGGCTCATCCTGACCCCCGGCAACTATGGCGCGGATTTCCTCGCGGCCCAGGGCCTGGACGGTCTGGGCGTGCCGGTGGTGCGCTGTTCCAACTTCATCGGGGACGCGCTGGACATCGCCGCAGCCCAGCGCTTTGAGCAGGTGCTGCTGGCGGGCCATATAGGCAAGCTGGTCAAGGTGGCCGGAGGGATCATGAACACCCACTCCCGCCAGGCCGACTGCCGCACCGAACTTTTCTGCGCTCACGCGGCGGCGGCCGGGGCGTCCACCGCCCTGTGCCGCCGGCTGCTGGACGCCGCCACCACCGACGCCTGCATCCCCCTGCTGGATGCCGAGGGTCTGCGGGACCCTGTGCTGTCCAGCCTGACCGCCGCGGTCCAGACGCATCTGGAACGCCGGGCGGCGGGCGCCTTTGCGGTGGGGGCGCTGCTTTTTTCCAACCAGTATGGCCTGCTGGGGCTCAGCCCCCAGGCCCGGACACTCATCGACCAATGGAGGCATACCCATGCATGAACCCAAAGGCGTCCTCTACGGGGTATCGGTGGGCCCGGGAGATCCCGAGCTGCTGACCCTCAAGGCCCTGCGCACCATCCAGGCCTGCCCGGTGGTGGCGGCCCCCCGCACCAAAAGAGGGGGGATGGTGGCGCTGGACATCGCCCGCCAGGCGGCGGACCTGTCCGGCAAAGAGATCCTGCCCCTGGATTTTTCCATGTCCCCCGACCCGGCGGTCCGGGCCGCCGCCCACGCTGCCGCCGTGCAGCTGGTGCGCGCCCGCCTGGATGCAGGTCAGGATGTGGCCATGCTCAACCTGGGGGATGTGTCCATCTACGCCACCTGTTCTTATCTGATCGGGCAGCTGCGGGCCCAGGGCTATGCCACCGCCCGGGTGGCGGGGGTGCCCAGTTTCTGCGCTGCCGCCGCCCTGCTGGACGAGAGCCTCACCGATATCGACACCCCTCTGCACATCATCCCCAGCTGCCAGCAGCAGGATCTGGAAGCGGCCCTGGCCCTGCCCGGCACCAAGGTGCTGATGAAGAGCGCCCGCCGTCTGCCCCAGGTGCTGCACGCTTTGCAGGACCGGGGCCTGGCGGGCTCCAGCGCCCTGGTGGCCAACTGCGGCCTGCCGGGCCAGCTGGCCCTGCCCTCGCTGGAAGGGCTGCCCCAGGCGGCTCTGGAGGCGGGCTATTTCGCCACCATCATCGTCAAAGACCCAAAGGAGGGGTGATATGGTACATTTTGTGGGTGCAGGCCCCGGCGCCGCCGACCTGCTGACCGTGCGTGGGATGCGGCTGCTGGCCCGGGCGGGCTGCGTCATCTATGCGGGCAGCCTGGTAAACCCGGCCCTGCTGGCCTATGCTCCGGCGGGCTGCACGGTCTACAACAGCGCCGAGATGACCCTGGAGCAGGTGCTGCAGGCCATCCGGGACGCCGAGGCCGCCGGGGTGGACACCGTCCGCCTGCACACCGGCGATCCCTGCCTCTATGGGGCCATCCAAGAGCAGATGGATGCGCTGGACGCCCTGGGCATCCCCTGGGACGATACCCCGGGAGTGTCCAGTTTCTGCGCCGCAGCGGCGGCTCTGGGGGCCGAGTACACCCTGCCGGGGGTCAGCCAGAGCCTGATCATCACCCGGATGGCGGGCCGCACCCCCGTGCCCGCGGGGGAGGACCTGACCGCATTGGCGTCCCATGGATGCTCCATGGTGCTGTTCCTCTCGGCGGGGCTGCTGGATGAGGTGCAGGCCCGGCTGCTGCAGGGCGCATACACCCCCGACACCCCTGCTGCCATCGTCTACAAGGCCAGCTGGCCTCAGCAGAAGCTGCTGCGGTGCACCCTGGGCACCCTGGCCCGGACCGCCGCCGAAGCGGGGGTGCGCAGCACCGCCCTGGTGCTGGTGGGGGATTTTCTGGCCCAGGGGGGCTACCAGCGCAGCAAGCTGTATGACCCTGCCTTCACCACCGGCTTCCGGGAGGGCAAAGCGTGAAACTGTACTACCTGGCCTTCAGCAGCCGGGGCCTGGCACTGGCCCAAAAACTGGCGTCGGCTTTGGGAGGCCGGGCGGAGCGCTGCGGCGGCCCCGTCACCCTGGCCGGGTGGACGGCAGACCACTTTACCCAGGGGACGGGGCTTGTATATGTGGGGGCCTGCGGCATCGCGGTGCGGGCGGTGGCGCCCCATCTGCGCAGCAAGGAGACGGACCCTGCCGTGGTGGCTGTGGACGAGCAGGGGCATTTTGCAGTGCCTCTGGTGGCGGGACACCTGGGCGGGGCCAACGCTCTGGCCCGGGCCATCGCCGCGGCCTGCGGGGCCGTCCCTGTGCTCACCACCGCCACCGATGCGGCGGGACGGTTCCCCATCGACGACTGGGCCAGGGCCCAGGGCTGTGCCGTGGCGGATCCCCACAAGATCAAGGCCGTGTCGGCCCGGCTGCTGGACGGGCAGGGCATCCGCCTTTACAGCGACTGGCCCATCCGGGGCCAGCCCCCGCCGGAAGTTTGTCTTACCGGCCGGAAAGAGGACTGCGATGCGGCCCTGACCCTCACGGACCCGGGCAGCCCCCTGTGGCTGGTCCCCCGTGTGCTGGCGCTGGGGGTGGGCTGCCGCCGCGGCACCCCGGCCCGGACCATCGAGGCGGCCTGGCAGGCCCTTGCGGCCGGCCAGGGCCTGTGCCCCAAAAGCGTGTGCGTGGTGTGCAGCATCGACCGCAAGGCCGATGAGCCGGGGCTGTTGGAATTCTGCCGCAGCCATGGCTGGCCCCTGGCCACCTATACCGCCGCCCAGCTGCGGGACGCGCCGGGCAGCTTTACCCCCTCGGCTTTTGTAGCCCAAACGGTGGGGGTGGATAACGTATGCGAGCGGGCCGCCGTGCTGGGCGCACAGGGCGGGGACCTGCTTGTCCCAAAACAGGCCGGGGCGGGCGTCACGCTGGCTGTGGCCGCAAGGGCCTTTGGGCCGGATTGGAAGTGGACCGAATGAACAAAGTGTATGTGGTGGGTCTGGGGCCCGGCGGGGTCTATGGCATGACCCAGGCCGCCCGGGCCGCTCTGGAACAAGCCGATGTGATCTGCGGCTACGGGGTGTACCTGGATCTGATCGCCCCTCTGGCGGCGGGCAAGGAACTGCTGTCCACCCCCATGACCCAGGAGCTGGAGCGGTGCACCCTGGCCCTGGAAAAGGCTGCCGGGGGCTGTACTGCCGCCCTGGTGTGCAGCGGAGATGCGGGGGTATACGGCATGGCCTCCCCGCTGCTGGAGCTTGCCCCCCGCTACCCCGAGGTGGAAGTGGAGGTGGTGCCCGGGGTCACCGCCGCCCTGGCGGGGGCCGCCGTGCTGGGCGCGCCTCTGGGCCATGATTTCTGCATCCTGTCCCTGTCCGACCTGCTGACCCCCTGGCCGGTGATCGAAAAGCGGCTGCGGGCCGCGGCGGCCGGGGATTTTGTGCTGTGCCTGTACAATCCGGCCTCCCGCCGCCGTAAAGACCATTTGCGCCGGGCCTGCGCCATTTTGCAGGAGGCGGGCCTTGCGCCCGGCACCCTCTGCGGCTGGGTGCGCAACATCGGCCGCGGCGGCCAGACCCACCGCATCCTCACGCTGGCCCAGCTGCAGGAGGAACCGGTGGATATGTTCACCACCGTCTTCATCGGCAATTCCACCACCCGGCTGGCCGGGGACAGGCTCGTCACCCCCAGGGGGTATCAGGCATGAAAAAGCTGGTGATCTTTGGGGGCACCACCGAGGGCAGGGAACTGTCCTGCGCCCTGGCGGCCGAGGGCATCCGGGCCACGGTCTGGGTGGCCACCCCTTATGGCAGCGCCCAGCAGGGCCGGACAGAGGGGCTGACCGTCTGCACCGGCCGGCTGGACCGGCCCCGGATGGAAGAAGTTCTGACAGGGGCGGCCCTGTGTGTGGACGCCACCCACCCCTATGCGGTGGAGGCCAGCGCCAACATCCGGGCGGCCTGTGCCGGCGCCGGGGTGGAATACCTGCGGCTGCTGCGCCCGGCCAGCCCTCTGCCGCCGGACGCGCTTGACGCGCCCGATGCCTCCGGGGCGGTCCGGCTGCTGGAGCAGACCCAGGGCCCGGTGCTGGTGGCCACCGGCGCCAAGGAACTGGCCGCTTTTGCCCCGCTGGGGGGCGAGCGGCTGTATGCCCGGGTGCTGCCCACCCATGCATCCCTGGACGCCTGCGCCGCCGCGGGCATCCCTGCGGGGCACATCATCGCCATGCAGGGGCCTTTCAGCGCCGCCCTCAACCGGGCCATGCTGGAACAGTACGGCATCCGCTGGCTGGTCACCAAGGACGGCGGAGCCCCCGGCGGCTTTGCGGAGAAGGCCGATGCGGCCCGGGCTGCCGGGGCCCGTCTGGTGGTGATCCGCCGCCCCCGGGAGGCCGGCGCGTCTTATCAGGCGGTGCTGACCCGCTGCCGGGAGGTGATGGCTCCATGACAGAAGTGACGTTGATCGGCATGGGGGCCTCGGCCGCCACCCTCACGCAAGAGGGATATGAGGCCCTGCGGGCGGCCCGGCGGGTGGCGGGAGCACGCCGCCTGCTGGACGCTTTGCCCCCCGCTGTGACGGCGGACCGGGTGCCCGCTGTCCGCTGCGCCGATGTGCTGGCCGCCCTGCAGGGAGCGGAAGGCCCGGTGGCCGCCCTGTACAGCGGGGACACCGGCTTTTATTCGGGGGCGGACGGCCTGGTGGAGCTGCTGCGCCGGCAGGGGATCCCGTTCCGGGTGCTGCCGGGACTTTCCAGCGTGCAGCTGCTGGCCGCCCGCCTGGGCCGGCCCTGGCAGGATTGGCGGCTGGTGTCTGCCCATGGGGTCCCGTGTGACCCGGTGCAGGCGGTGTGCGGGGGACGCCCGGTGCTGTTCCTCACCGGCACAGGGGAGGGAAGCTCCCGGGCCCTGTGCGCCCGGCTGGCAGCTGCCGGCCTGGCCTCCCTGCCGGTGACGGTGGGGGAAAACCTGGCCTGTCCCGGCGAAAAAATCACCCAGGGCACGGCGGGGCAGCTGGCGGAAACCGCCTTCGGCCCGCTGGCCGTGCTGCTGGCCGAATCTGCCCCCCGGGCTCCCCGGCGTGCGCCCGGCTGGCCGGACAAAGCCTTTGCCCGGGCCGACGGCATCCCCATGACCAAGCAGGCCGTCCGGGCCCAGATCCTGGCCGGCCTGGCGGTGACGCCCGGGGATACGGCATGGGATGTGGGGGCGGGCACGGGCAGCGTCAGCATCGAACTGGCCTTTGCCAATGGAGGCGCGCCGGTGTATGCGGTGGAGTGCCTGCCCGAGGCCTGCGCCCTCATCCGGGACAACTGCCGGCGCCATGGAGCCTGGAACGTCCGGGTGGTGGAGGGCACGGCCCCCGAAGCGCTGGAACAGCTGCCCGCCCCGGACCTGGTCTTTGTGGGGGGCAGCCGGGGCCGTCTTGCGCCCATCCTGGACAGGGCCCTCGCGGCAAACCCTGCGGTCCGGCTGTGCATCTCGGCCATCGCCCTGGAGACCCTGGCCGCCGCCACAGCGGCCCTCACCAGCCGGGGACTGCAGGCCCATGTGACCCAGATCGCCGCAGCCCATGCCCCCGGTACGGGGCGGCTGCACCTGCTGCGGGGGGAAAACCCGGTGTTCCTCATCACCGCAGGGAAATAAAGGAGAAACCATGGAATGTTTTCAGCTGATGGCGGCGGCCCCGGCCTCAGGCAGCGGCAAGACGGTGACGGTCTGCGCCCTGCTGGCCGCCCTTAAAAAGCGGGGTCTGGACCCCTGCGCCTTCAAGTGCGGGCCCGACTACATCGACCCCATGTTCCACAGGGCGGCGCTGGGGGTGCCCAGCTGCAACCTGGACCTGTTTTTGACCGCGCCCGCCCGGCTGCGGCAGCTGTATGCCGGGCATCTGGCCGGACATGGAGCCGCCGTGGTGGAGGCTGCCATGGGCTATTACGACGGGGCGGGCCTGACCGATGCCGCCAGCGCCTGGCAGGTGGCCGACACGCTGGATCTGCCGGTGCTGCTGGTGGTGCGCCCCGGCGGGTCCAGCCTGACCCTGGCGGCCCAGATCCGGGGCCTGCGCCAGTTTCGCACCCGCAGCCATCTGGCGGCCATCCTGCTCAACGGGTGTTCGGCGTCCTATGCCGGCCGCCTGGCCCCCGTCCTGGAGCGGGAGACCGGCCTGCCGGTGGTGGGCTGCCTGCCCCGGCTGGAGGCCGCGCAGCTGCCCAGCCGCCATCTGGGCCTGTACACGGCAGGGGAGATCGCCGGCCTGGACGGCCGGCTGGAGGTTTTGGCCCAGGCCCTGGAAGCCAACACAGATCTGGACAGGCTGCTGGAGCTGTGCCGCCGTCCGGCGCCCGAGGCCCCGACAGATCCTGCCGTCCCGCGGCGGGCGGTGGTGGCGGTGGCCAGGGATGAAGCCTTCTGCTTTTGCTATCCCGAGACCCTCGACGCCCTGGAGCAGGCGGGGGCGCGCTGCGCCTTTTTCAGCCCGCTGCGGGATACGGCCCTGCCGGCCGGAGCCTCGGGGCTGTACCTGCCGGGGGGCTACCCTGAGCTGCACGCACAGGAGCTGGGCCGGAATGCCGCCATGCGGCAGGCGATAGCCCGGGCCGTGGAGGGCGGTATGCCCACCGTGGCCGAATGTGGGGGCTTCCTCTATCTGGGGCAGTCCCTGGCGGATGAGGCGGGCCGGAGCTGGCCCATGGCGGGGGTACTGCCGGGACAGGGCCGCCGGGCAGAGGGGCTGGTGCGGTTCGGCTACGCCACCCTCACCGCACGGCAGGACAGCCTGCTGTTCCGCCAAGGGGAGCAGGTGCCGGTGCATGAGTTCCACCATTGGGACAGCACCGCCTGCGGCGATGCCTTTGCGGCCCATAAGCCGGATGGGCGCAGCTGGGACTGCGGCTTTGCCTCCGCGAGCCTTTATGCGGCTTTTCCCCATCTCTATTTTGCGGGCAGTCCCGCACTGGCCGGGCGGTTTGCAGCCGCTGCGGCCGCATACAGAAAGGAACCGCGCTATGAAGCGTTTTGATACCATCGAACAGCTCTGCCGGGCAGCCGGCGCCCCCGCAGACGATACGGCCCGGGCGCAGGCGCACAGCCGCTGGCAGAGCCTGGCCCATCCGCTGGGCAGCCTGGGCCTGCTGGAGACCATGCTGGAGGACGCCGCCGCCCTCACCGGCAGCCCCCGGCTGGATTTCAGCCGGCGCGCGGTGCTGGTGTTCTGCGCCGACAACGGGGTGGTGGCCCAGGGGGTCACCCAGACCGGTCCCGAAGCCACCGCCGCTGTAGCCCGGGGCCTGGGCGCAGGGCAGAGCCCTGTCTGCCGGATGGCCGCCGCAGCCCGCTGCGAGGTGGTGCCGGTGGACATGGGCATTTTGGATTTTGCCGGCGCGCCGGGGGTGCTCAGCCGCCGGGTGGGCAACGGCACCGGCGACATCACCCGGGGCCCCGCCATGACCGCCGCGCAGGTGCGTCAGGCGATCCTGACAGGGGCGGAGCTGGCGGCCGGGCAGGCCGCCGCAGGAGTCCGGCTGCTGGCCACCGGGGAAATGGGGATCGGCAATACCACCACATCGGCGGCGGTGGCCTGCGCCCTGCTGGGCCGTCCGGCCCGGGATTTCACCGGCCGGGGGGCGGGGCTGTCCGATGCGGGCCTGGCCCGGAAGGTGGCCGCGGTGACCCGCGCTCTGGAAGTCAACCGCCCTGACCCCGCCGACCCTCTGGACGTGCTGGCCAAGGTGGGCGGCTTTGACATCGCGGGGATGTGCGGAGCCTTTTTGGGCGGTGCAGCCTGCGGAGTGCCGGTGCTGGCCGACGGCCTCATCAGCACAGTGGCGGCGCTGTGCGCCGTGCGCCTGTGCCCCGGAGCGGCCAAAGCGGTGTTTGCCAGCCATGTGTCGGCCGAGCCGGCGGCCCGCGCGGTGCTGCAGGCGCTGGGCAAGACCCCGCTGCTGACGGCGGGGCTGCGGCTGGGGGAGGGCACCGGCGCGGTGGCCTGCATCCCGCTGTGGGATATGGCCCGGGCCGTCTACGCCGAGAGCTACAGCTTTGAGACCTGCGGGGTGAAAGCGTATCAGCCCCAGGAAGGGGGTCTGTGAGATGTTCACCCTGGTGATCGGCGGGGCGGGCTCGGGCAAGAGCGCCTGGGCCGAGGATTTGGTCCGGGGGTTGGGGATCCGGCCCTGTTACTACCTGGCCACCATGCAGCCCATGGATGCGGAGTGCGGCGCGCGGATCGCCCGGCACAGGGCCCAGCGGGCCGGCAAGGGCTTTGTGACGGTGGAGCGTCCGGTGGACCTGGCGGGCCTGCGTCTGCCCCGGCGGGGGGCGGTGCTGCTGGAGGATCTGGGCAACCTGGCCGCCAACGAATGGTACAGCCCCGGAGGCGCCGGACCGGAGGGCGCCCTGGACGCCATCCTGGACGGCATCGACAGCCTGCGGGCGCAGTGCCGCGCGCTGGTGGTGGTCTCCAACGAGATCTTTGCCGGCGGGCGGGACTATGCCCCGGGCACCGAGGCGTACCTGGAACTGCTGGCCCGGGCCCATCTGGCTCTGGCCGCCCGGGCCGACCAGGTGTGCGAGGTGGCCTTTGGGCTGCCGGTCTTTTACAAAAAAAGGGGGAAGGAACGATGAAATGGAACCGCAGACAAGACCTTGACACCCCGCTGGAGGGCTGGCAGGAGCCGCAGCAGGAATCCCAGCCTGCGCCGCCGCCAAAGCTGTCCGCCCTGGCCGGCCGTCTGAAAGGGCTGGCGGGACGCTGGGCGCCCCGGCTGCGCACGGCAGGGGAGACGGCGGCGGTGGCCTTTGGGATGTTTTCGGCCATCCCGGTGCCGCAGCCCCAGTGGAACGAGCGGAATATGCGCTATGCCCTCTGCGCTTTTCCTCTGGTGGGGGTGGTGTGCGCCCTGGCGTTCGGAGTCTGGGGCTGGGCGGCCGCGGCCCTGGATCTGCCGGTGCTGCTGCGGGCGGCAGGCTTCTGCCTGCTGCCGGTGTGGCTGACCGGCGGCATCCATCTGGACGGCTACGCCGACACCTGCGACGCCCTGGCCAGCTACGGCGACCGGGACAAGCGTCTGGCCATCCTCAAGGACCCCCACTGCGGGGCCTTTGCGGTGATCCGGCTGTGCAGCTGGTTTGTGGCCGACCTGGCCCTGTGCGCCGCTCTGCCCCTGACCACCGAGGCGGTGGGCTGTATGCAGCTGGCCTTTGTGCTGGAGCGGGCCCTTTCGGGCTGGGCGGTGGCCGCCCTGCCCCTGGCCAAACACACCGGCCTGGCCCACACCTTTGCCCAGGCGGCGCCCCGGCGCAGGGCCAGACTGGTCCTGACCGGGGAGATCCTGCTTACCCTGATGGTGCTGGTGCCGCTGGGGGGCGTGTCGGGCTGGGCCATGCTGGCGGCGGCCCTGGCGGCCCTGTGGCGGTATGCCGCGGTGGCCCGCCGGGATTTTGGCGGGATCACCGGGGACCTGGCCGGATGGTTTTTGCAGCGGTGTGAGCTGTGGATGCTGGGGGCCCTGGTGGCGGCCCAGCTGCTGGAGAGGTATTTGGCATGATCTTGATCACAGGCCCGCTGTGGAGCGGGAAACGGGACTTCGCCTGCCGCCTTTTGGGCTGCGGGCGGGAAGAACTGGCGGCCCGGGCCGTCTGGGACGCACAGGAGCTGGCCGCCGGCTGCGATGACCTGGAGGCCCTGGCCGAACGGCTGGCCAGGAAGGAAGTTGTGATCCTCACCGAGGTGGGCGGGGGCGTGGTGCCCACGGACCCTCAGGTGCGGCGGGACCGGGAAGCGGCCGGGCGGCTGGGCTGCCTGCTGGCGGCCCGGGCCAGCTGCGTGGTGCGGGTGTTCTGCGGCCTGCCGCTTGTATTGAAAGGGGAACTTTGAACGATGACCATTTATCTTCTCCGCCACGGAGAGACGATCTATAATACCGAGAAGCGCTACCAGGGCCAGCGGGATATCCCGCTTTCCACCAAAGGGCGGGCGGCTCTGTGCCCGGCGGACATCCGGCCCGCCCGGGTCTATGTCAGCCCCATGACCCGGGCCCGCCAGACGGCGGCGGTGCTGTTCCCTCAGGCGCAGCAGATCATCGTGCCCGGTTTGCGGGAGATGGACTTCGGCACCTTTGAGGGCCGCAACTATGTGGAGATGGAAAACGACCCCGACTACCTGGCATGGGTGGCTTCCAACTGTGAGAGCCCCTGCCCCGACGGGGAGCGCAAGGCGGATTTTTCCCGCCGCAGCTGCCAGGTGTTTGCCCGGCTGGCCGACCAGGCCTTTGCCCGGGGGGACGAGATGCTGGTGATCATGGCCCATGGGGGCACCCAGATGGCGGTGATGGAGCGGTACGCCCTGCCCCGCAAGAGCTACCACGAGTGGTGCGGCCCCAATGCCGGAGGCTTTGTGCTGGAAGGGGACGCCGGCGTCTGGGCGGAAGAACATACCCTGCGCTATCTGCGGACGGTCCGGTACACCAGGGCCGCCGGGGAGGCCGGATGCTGACCGCCCTGGCGGTGCTGGGCGGCTTCGGGCTGGACCTGCTGCTGGCAGACCCGGCCTGGATGCCGCACCCGGTGGTCTGGATGGGCAGGGCCATCACCTGGCTGGAAAAGGTGCTGCGCCGTCTCTTTCCCGACAGCCCCGCAGGGCAGCGGGCCGCAGGCCGGGTCCTGGCGGCCGTGCTGCCTCTGGGGACCTTTGCGCTGGCGGCAGGGGTATGCGCGGTGGCCCGGCGGGTGCATCCCGCCCTGGGTTTTGGGGTGCAGCTTGTGTGGTGCTGGCAGGCGCTGGCCCTGCGGGGCCTGGCCGACGAGAGCGGCAAGGTCTACGACCAGCTGGCCAGGGAAGATCTGCCCGCCGCCCGCAGAGCGGTCAGCCGGATCGTGGGGCGGGACACCCAGCGGCTCTCGGCCGAAGGGGTGGCCAAGGCTGCCGTCGAGACGGTGGCCGAAAACTTTTCGGACGGGGTGGCGGCCCCCTTGTTCTATCTGCTGATCGGCGGTGCGCCTCTGGGTCTGGCCTATAAGGCGATCAACACCATGGACAGCATGGTGGGCTACAAGAACGAGCGCTATCTGCATTTTGGCCGGGCGGCCGCCCGGCTGGACGATGCGGCCAACTACATCCCCGCCCGGCTGGCGGCCCTGCTGTGGATCGCTGCGGCGGCTCTGGGGGGCTTTGACGCGAAAAACGCCTGGCGGATCTGGCGGCGGGACCGCCGCTGCCATGCCAGCCCCAACTCTGCCCAGACTGAGTCGGCCTGCGCCGGGGCGCTGGGGGTGCAGCTGGCAGGGCCCGCCTGGTATTTTGGAGAATATTACGACAAACCTACCATCGGGGACCCGGACCGTCCGGTGACCCCCGGGGACATCCTGCGGGCGGACCGGATGCTGTATCTGGCCGGCCTGCTGGCCCTGGGGCTGGGGCTGGCCGCCCGGATGGGGGGCTTGCTTTTATGGGAGCTGCTATGAGCGAGATCACATTGACCCACGGCGGGGACTGGGCGGGTTTTGCCGCCCGGTATGGGGCCGAGGCCCCGCTGCTGGATTTTTCGGCCAACGTCAGCCCGCTGGGCCTGGCTCCCGCTGCGGCGAGGGCGATGGCGGAATGTGCAGGGCTGTGCGACCGCTACCCCGACCCCTTGTGCCGGCAGCTGTCCGCTGCCATCGCCGGGGCCGAGGGCACGCCCCCGGAGTGGGTGCTGTGCGGCAACGGTGCGGCGGACCTGATCTGGCGGGCGGCCCTGGCCCTGCGCCCCGCCCGGGCTTTGGTGACTGCCCCCACCTTTGCGGAATACGAGTGCGCCCTGGCGGCCGTGGGCTGCCGGACCGAGCGGTTTTCTTTACGGCAGGAGGAGGATTTCCGGCTGGGGGAAGGTTTCCTGGAGGCCATCCGGCCCGGGGTGGATCTGGTGTTCCTCTGCGAACCCAATAACCCCACCGGCCTGACCACCCCCCGCCCTCTGCTGGAACGGATCCTGGCCCGGTGCCGGGCGGCAGGGGCCCTGCTGGTGGTGGATGAATGCTTCGGCGGCTTTCTGGACCGGCCCGAGGCCCATACCCTCAAGGGCCTTCTGGCCCCCGGCGGCCTGCTGATCCTCAAGGCTTTTACCAAGCTGTACGGCATGGCGGGGCTGCGGCTGGGGTATGCCCTGTGCGCCGACGGCGCGCTGCTGGACCGTCTGCGGCAGGCGGGTCAGCCCTGGCCGGTCTCGACACCGGCCCAGGCGGCGGGCCTGGCCGCCCTGGGCGAACGGGACTATGTGGCCGCCGTCCGGGCGCTGATCGGGCGGCAGCGGCCTTGGCTGGCCCGGGGGCTGCGGCGGCTGGGCTGCCGCGTGGTGCCGGGGGAGGCCAATTACCTGTTGTTCCACTGCCCGGCCGAACTCTGCGGGCCTCTGCGGGAGCGGGGGATCCTGCTGCGCGGCTGCGGCAATTACCCGGGGCTGGACGATGACTGGTACCGCACCGCCGTCCGCACCGAAGAAGAAAACAGCCGCCTGCTGGCGGCTCTGGAGGAGGTGCTGGGATGAGGCGGGCGCGCTGCATCATGGTGCAGGGCACCATGTCCGGGGCGGGCAAAAGCCTGCTGTGCACCGCCCTGTGCCGCATTTTCAGGCAGGACGGGCTGCGCTGTGCCCCGTTCAAGAGCCAGAATATGGCCCTGAACAGCTATGTCACCCGGCAGGGCCTGGAGATGGGCCGGGCCCAGGTGGTACAGGCCCAGGCCGCCGGGGCTGAGCCGGATGTGCGGATGAACCCCATCCTGCTCAAGCCGTGCAGCGATGTGGGCAGCCAGGTGATCGTCCATGGGGAGGTGCGGGGGCAGATGCCCGCCGCCCAGTATTTCCGGTACAAAAAACAGCTGGTGCCCGAGATTCTGGCGGCCTACAACAGCCTGGCGGCGGAATACGACATCATCGTCATCGAGGGGGCGGGCAGCCCGGCTGAGATCAATCTCAAGGCGGATGACATCGTCAACATGGGCCTGGCCCGGATGGTGGATGCGCCGGTGCTGCTGGCAGGGGATATCGACCGGGGCGGGGTGTTTGCCCAGCTGTACGGCACGGTGGCCCTGCTGGACCCCGACGAGCGGGCCCGCATCAAGGGCCTGGTGATCAACAAATTCCGGGGCGACCCTGCGATCCTGCGTCCCGGCCTGGCCCCCCTGGAAGAAAAGACCGGGGTGCCGGTGCTGGGGGTGGTGCCCTATGTCCGGGTGCAGATCGACGACGAGGATTCCCTGGCGCCCCGGCTGGACCAGACCGAAGCTTGCCGCCCCATCGATGCGGCGGTGGTACGTCTGCCCCGTATCTCCAATTTCACCGATTTTGCCCCTTTGGAGCAGCATCCGCTGGTGGGAGTGCGGTATGTGGACCGGACGGAGGCTTTGGGCCTGCCGGATCTGGTGATTTTGCCCGGCACCAAGAGCACCCTGGACGACCTGCGCTGGCTGCGCGGGAGCGGCCTCGAAGCCGCCATCCTCAAGCTGGCCGCCGCCGGGGTACCGGTGCTGGGCATCTGCGGGGGATACCAGATGCTGGGGCGTTCCCTCTCGGACCCCGACGGGGTGGAGGGCGGAAAGCCGGGGGCAGTCTGCCGGGGGCTGGGCCTTCTGCCCGCCGAGACGGTATTCTGCGCCCAAAAGACCCGCACCCGGGTGCAGGGCACGGCCCTGGCCGGACCCTTTGCGGGGGCCGCGCTGGACGGCTATGAGATCCATATGGGCGCCACCCGGGTGGAGGGCGCGGCCTTCTGCCGCCTGTCGGACGGACGGGCCGAGGGCTGTGCCGCGGGCAATGTCTTTGGCACCTACCTGCACGGCCTGTTCGACACCGGGGAGGCCACCGCCCGTCTGGCGGACGCACTGTGCCGCCAAAAGGGGCTGGACCCTGCCGGGACGGCCCCTCTCAGCCATGAGGCGTTCCAGCAGCAGGAGTTTGACAAGCTGGCCGCCGCCGTGCGCGGCGCGTTGGATATGGATGCGGTCTACCGCATGATGGAGGGCTGAACCGGAGCCCATCCGGAGGCAGGGACTGCGGTGAGAAGCTGTGGACCGTCGGGCCGCCGGCAGCGGCGCGCCGGACAGAAAGGCAGAACCAATGATGGAACAGACAAACGGCCTCGGCCTGGTGCATCTGTACTGGGGCGAGGGCAAAGGCAAGACCACCGCCGCCATGGGCCTGGCCCTGCGGGCGCTGGGCAGCGGCTGCAAAGTGACCGTCGTGCAGTTTTTGAAGGGGGCGGACACCGGCGAAGTGCCCCTGCTGCGCCGGCTGGGCGCCGAGGTCTACCGGGGCAAGGCGGGGCAGAAGTTCGTCTTTCAGATGGACGAGGAAGAAAAGGCGGCCACCCGGGCCTTGCAGACCCGGAACCTGCAGGCGGCCCTGGCCCGCCCGGCCGACCTGTTGGTGCTGGACGAAGCCTGTGCCGCCTGGGAGCTGGACATGGTGGACCGCGCTCTGCTGGAACAGGCGGTGCGCAGCCGTCCGCAGAGCCTGGAGGTGGTGCTGACCGGCCGCCATCCCGCCCCGTGGATGGAGGAGCTGGCCGACTATTCCACCGAGATGCGCTGCCACAGGCATCCTTATGCCCGGGGCATCGCCGCACGCAGGGGGGTGGAATATTGAGCGGAACCAAACACAGCCTGCCCGGGGACATCGAGCGCACCAGCCTAGCCATCATCGCCGCCGAGCTGGAGGAGCGGGGCATCGCCATTCCCCCTGAAAATCAGGCGGTGGTGCGCCGGGTGATCCATGCCACCGCCGACTTTGACTATGCGGAACAGCTGCGCTTCACCCCCGGGGCGGCAGAGCGGGGCGTGCAGGCCCTCCGGGCGGGGGGCGTCATCGTCACCGATACCAATATGGCCCTGGCGGGGGTCAGCAAGCCCGCCCTGGCCAAGCTCAAAGGCGCGGCCTTCTGCTATATGGCGGACCCCGCCGTGGCCGCTGCGGCCAAAGCGGCCGGCACCACCCGTGCGGTGGCTGCCATGGGCCATGCGGCCGCCCTGCATCCCGGCGCGGTATTTGCGGTGGGCAACGCCCCCACCGCCCTCTTTGCCCTGTGCGACGCCATGGAGGCAGGGCAGTTCCGTCCGGCCCTCGTCATCGGGGTGCCGGTGGGCTTTGTGAACGTGGTGGAGAGCAAGGAGCGGCTGATGGCCGTGTGCGGGCGCCTGGGGGTGCCTGCCATTGCCGCCATGGGCCGCAAGGGGGGCAGCAGCGTGGCCGCCGCCATCTGCAACGCCCTGCTGTATACAGCCGCCGGCCAGCTGGACCCCGCCGCCCGGGGCTGGTAACGGCCGACAGGGCGTGGCGGTTCTGTATCTGTACAACGGCCGGCGGGCCGCCCATGGGCGCCGGTTCGC
Source organism: Faecalibacterium sp. An121 (assembly GCF_002160915.1). Lineage (GTDB taxonomy): Bacteria > Bacillota > Clostridia > Oscillospirales > Ruminococcaceae > Faecalibacterium > Faecalibacterium avium. The sequence continues at coordinate 94,917 of NZ_NFLM01000007.1, read as the reverse complement.
CCAGTGGTTTTTCTACTGGTTTTATCCGCTCCACCTGCTGGCGCTGGGGCTGCTGCGCGTGGCCCTGCTGTGAACCGGCAAGACAGAAAAACACCCCCGGTTACGATCCGGGGGTGTTTTCTCAGAGGGAAGCGGGGCTGTCGTCGGAGGCTGCGGGGGCGGAAAGGTCCTCTCCTGCGGCCAGCCGGGTCAGCTGGCTGTATTTTTCGGCCTGGTAGCGGCACAATTCCTCGCCCATGCACCCGAGACAGGGCTCGAACGCTTTCTGGAAGGCTTCCGCCGCCGCCAGACGGTCCTTGGGCTTGGCCAGCAGGGCCAGCTTGTCCTGGGCCCTGGCAAAGCAGCGGTCGATCATGGCCTTGCCCACGTGGTTGCGGTAGCTCTGGCGGTAGAGCCGGGCCAGGGTGACGGTGGGCTGTTCGCCCCCGAAGCGGGTGTATTTGGTGCACTCGGCCAGGATTACGAACCGGCCCAGAAGGTAATCGTATTTGCGGAAAAAGGTGTCGGGGTCGGTGGTCTTGTTCAGCACGTCGGCGGCTTGCTTGGCCTCCTCCAGACATTTGGGCGCCAGGATGGATGCGTTGTGGCGGCTTTGCACCGAGACGTTCACCCGGGTCCACTCCGGATTGGGGCGGTAGACGTCCGCCTCCAGCGCCTCGGGGGCGGGGGAAGGCTGCTGGGCCTGCGCCTCCTGCCGGGGCTGCTGCCCTGCCTTGTGGGGAACAAACGATCCGGCCACCGACCGGATCAGCTCTGAAAATGTCATGCCGGGACCTCCCTTCCCATTTCCAGACCATGATAGCACGAAATCCGCCCCCGCGCAAGCGGGATGCGGGGTACGGCAAACGAAAGCGGCCCGGAGACGTTAGTCCCCGGGCCGCTTTTCTGGAGCGGGTAATCGGAATCGAACCGACCTCCACAGCTTGGAAGGCTGTTATACTAGCCGATGTACTATACCCGCACTTGTGGAGGATAGTATACCACGGTTTGGAGCAAAAGTCCAGAGTCAAAATCAAAAAACATGGACTTTACAGCGGGCGGCCTTTTCGGTAAGATAGAGAAAAGAGAGGAGGGCACAGGATGACCGATGCCATCGAGAGGATCCGGGAACGGCTGTTCGCCATGCAGGATACCGATTATCAGGCTTTTCAGGCAAAGCTGCTCCCCACCGTCCCGCCCGGGAAGGTGATCGGGGTGCGGCTGCCCGATCTGCGCCGCTGTGCAAAGGAGCTGGCGGGCACAGCGGACGCGGCGGTCTTTTTGGAGACGCTGCCCCACACATACTATGAGGAGAACAACCTGCACGGCTTTTTGCTGGAGCGGATCCGGGATTTTGACGCCGCCCTGGCGGGGGTGGAAACTTTTTTGCCCTACATCGACAACTGGGCCACCTGCGACACCACCAGCCCCAAGGTATTCGCAAAACACACCGATGCTTTGCTGGAGCCGGTGCGCCGGTGGATCGGCTCGCAGCAGACCTACACCGTCCGCTATGGGCTGGGGATGCTGATGCGCTACTATCTGGACGAGGCGTTCCGGCCCGAATACCTGGACTGGGCGGGAAAAGTGCAGTCGGAGGAATACTATGTGCGGATGATGGCGGCCTGGTTTTTCGCTACGGCCCTGGCCAAACAGCCCCAGGCCGCCTGGCCCTGGCTGGCCCAGCCCCGTCTGGACCCCTGGGTGCGGGCCAAGGCGGTGCAGAAGGCCCTGGAGAGCCGCCGCATCACCCCGGAGCAGAAACAGGCCCTGCGGGCTCTGCGAAAGACCTTTTGAGGCGGCGGGCCCTCTGTGAAAGCTTTCTGGCCCGGAAAGCGGTTTTCCTGTTTACTTTGCGGGCATTTTATTGTAAAATAGGCACAATGAGAATCTAAACTGCGCGGAGTGAATTGCAATGGGACTGAAATACAACCGTATCCTTTTAAAGATCAGCGGCGAGGCTTTGGGCGGCGAAAAAGGCTCCGGCTTTGACGAGGCCGCCATGGACTCGATCTGCGGCGGCGTCAAAAAGGCCTATGACCTGGGCGTCCAGATCGGCATCGTGGTGGGCGGCGGCAACTTCTGGCGCGGCCGTACCAGCGGCAGGATGGAGCGCACCCTGGCCGACAAGATCGGTATGCTGGCCACCGTCATGAATGCCCTGGCCGTGTCGGACAAGCTGGCCCAGCTGGGTGTGCCCAGCGAGGTGTTCACCTCCATTGAGATGCCCAAGGTGGCCCCTGTGTTTGACCGCAAGGCTGCCCTGGCCGCCATGGAAGAGGGCAAGGTAGCCGTCTTTGGGGGCGGCACCGGCAACCCCTTCTTCTCCACCGATACGGCCACGGCCCTGCGGGCGGTGGAAGTGTCCGCCGACGTGATGTTCAAGGCCACCATGGTGGACGGCGTCTACGACAAGGACCCGCACAAATACCCGGATGCAAAGAAATACGACACCCTCACCTTCAGCAAGGTGCTGGAAGACCAGCTGGCCGTCATGGACGGCACGGCAGCCACCCTCTGCCGGGACAACAAGCTGCCCATCCTGGTGTTCGACCTGGCAGACCCCGACAACATCGCCCGGGCCGTCCAGGGCGAGACGGTGGGCACCCTGGTCTATGAAGGCTGAGCCGCCCCTATACTATATGGATCGGGTCTGGGCACGCAGCCCGGCAGGATAAGACAAGAACAGGAGAGAACGACTATGAGCAGCAATACCAAGGTGTTTGAGGAAAAGATGAAGAACTCGGTGGAGCATCTGGAGCGGGAACTGGCCGCCGTCCGCGCAGGCCGGGCCAACCCCGCCGTGCTGGATAAGGTGACGGTGGACTATTACGGCTCGCCCACCCCCATCCAGCAGGTGGCGTCTGTGGCGGTCAGCGAGGCCCGCACCCTGACCATCACCCCGTGGGACCGCTCGCTGCTGCGCCCCATCAGCAAGGCCATCCAGGCCAGCGACGTGGGCATCAACCCCATCGACGACGGCCAGACCATCCGGCTGAACTTCCCCGCCCCCAACGAGGAGCGCCGCCGCCAGCTGGCCAAAGAGGTGGCCAAGATGGGCGAGGACGCCAAGGTGGCCATCCGCAATGTCCGCCGTGAAGCCATGGATAAGGCCAAGGCCATGAAGAAGGCCGGCGAGCTGACCGAGGACAGCCAGAAGACCATGGAGGAGGATGTCCAGAAGATCACCGACAAGTACAGCAAGCTTGTGGATAAGGCCGTGGAGGAAAAGCAGAAGGAGATCATGTCGGTCTGACCGATCCTGCTGCAAACGAACGGGAGGTGCCGTGCGCTGGGAATGGTGCGCGGCACTTTTTGCGATGAGATGAACAGGAGGGATGGTATGCCGCAGCATCCGGAAGAGTTTGCCAAAGGGCTTTCGGTGGGCATCATCATGGACGGCAACGGCCGCTGGGCCAAACAGCGGGGCCTGCCCCGCACCGCCGGCCACAAGAAGGGGGCGGAGGTATTCCAGCAGATCGCCGATTACTGCGACCAGCTGGGCCTGGCCTCGGTGTATTTCTATGCTTTTTCCACCGAAAACTGGAAGCGCCCCGCCGAGGAGGTGGGCGCGATCATGAAGCTGCTGGGGGAGTACCTGCTGAAGGCCTTTGATTACAAGAGCCGCAACAACAAGATCGTCTTTTTGGGGGACCGCACCGCCCTGGAACCCCGCTACCAGCAGCTGATGGACGAGATCGAGCAGGGCACCGCCGACCGCACCGGCATGGTGCTGAATGTGGCGGTGAACTACGGCGGCCGCCAGGAGATCGTGCGGGCCGCCCGGGACCTGGCCCGCCAGGCTGCGGCAGGCACGCTGGACCCGGACGCCATCACCGAGGAGATGCTGGCGTCCCGGCTGTACACCGCCGGCCAGAAGGACCCCGACCTGATCCTGCGCCCCAGCGGAGAAAAGCGGCTGTCCAACTTCATGCTGTGGCAGGCGGCCTATTCCGAGCTGGTGGAGATGGACGTCTTGTGGCCGGATTTTACCCCCGCAGACCTGGATGCAGCCATCCGGGAGTTCAACCGCCGCAGCCGCCGCTTTGGCGGCATCTGACGGGCAGCCGGGCCCGTCCCAGATAAGGAGAAACGATGAAAACAAGAGTGATTACAGCCGTTGTAGGCATCGCAGTGCTGGTGCTGGTCATGCTCACCTTCAACACCCTGGTGTTCAACCTGGTGGTGGCGGCGGTGGCCCTGATCGGGATGCACGAGGTGTATGCCGCCCTGGGCTTTGACAAAAAGGACTGGCTGCTGTATGCGGTGCAGGTGCCCTACACCCTGCTGGTGATGCTGTCCAGTTATGAGATGGTGCGCGGGCTGATTTTGGCGGTGTCTTTTGTGCTGCTGATGTTCTACTGCATCTACCTGGTGGTGCGCAACGGCAGCGTCAGCTTCCAAAAAGTCAGCGGGCTGGTCTTTTTTTCGGGGATCATCCTGTTCTGCTTCTATTCGCTGGTGCACCTGAAGATCCTGCTGCCGGTGGACCGGTACAGCTACGACGCCATTTTCTTCATCCTGCTGGTGCTGTGCTTCGCCTGGGGCGGGGATACCTGCGCCTACTTTGCAGGCCGGGCCTTCGGCAAGCACAAGCTGTGCCCCAAGGTCAGCCCCAAAAAGACGGTGGAGGGCGCCATCGGCGGGGTGCTGGGCACCATGCTGTTCGGGGTCATCATCACGGTGGCCTATTCGGTCATCGCCGACCGCACCGAAGCTTTCACCCAGAGCAACATCGGCGTGTCGATGTATGCCATCATCGCCCTGCTGGGGGTGGTGGCCGCCGTGCTGGGCATCTACGGCGACCTGTTTGCCAGCGTGGTCAAACGCCAGTGCGGCATCAAGGACTATGGCACCATCTTCCCGGGGCATGGCGGCATCCTGGACCGGTTCGACAGCGTGATGTTCATCGCACCCTTTGTTTCGATGGTGATCACGGCGGTATTCTACCGGTAAAAGGAGGGGACAGCTATGCCAAAAAAGATCACCCTGCTGGGTTCCACCGGTTCCATCGGCACCCAGAGCCTGGATGTGATCCGGGCCCAGGGGTATGAAGTGTTCGGCCTGTCGGCCCACAGCCGCACCGATCTGCTGCTGCGGCAGATCGAGACGTTCCATCCCAAGGTGGTGTGCGTCACCGACCCCGACGCTGCCGGCCGTCTGGAGGGCGCCCTGGCTGGCCGTGCCGGCGCGCCGGTGCTGCTGCGCGGGGCCGAAGGGCTGCGGCAGCTGGCCGCCATGGACGGCCCCGACGTGGTATTGAACAGTGTGGTGGGCATCGCCGGGCTGGGCGCATCCCTGGCGGCCATCGAGAACGGCCATGACCTGGCCCTGGCCAACAAGGAGAGCCTGGTCACCGGCGGGCACCTGGTCACCCAGGCGGTGGCCCGGCATGGGGTCAAGCTGCTGCCGGTAGACAGCGAGCACTCGGCCATCTTCCAGTGTTTGCAGGACGCCCACAGCGCCAGATCCCTCACCAAGATCCTGCTCACCGCCTCGGGCGGGCCCTTCTTTGGGATGAAAGCGGACCAGCTGCGGGGCAAAACGAAAGAGGATGCCCTGCGCCACCCCAACTGGAACATGGGGGCCAAGATCACCATTGACAGCGCCACCCTGATGAACAAGGGCCTGGAGCTGATCGAGGCGGTGTGGCTGTTTGGCCTTCCCCCCGAAAAGATCCAGATCGTGGTCCAGCGCCAGAGCATCATCCACTCGGCGGTGCAGTTCAGCGACCATTCGATCATCGCCCAGCTGGGGGTGCCGGATATGCGTATCCCCATCCAGTATGCCCTCACCTGGCCCGAGCGGGGAGGCCCTGTGGCCCCCGAGCTGGACTTTGCGGCCCTCAAGGTGCTGACCTTCGACGTGGCCGATGAGGAGACGTTCCGCTGCCTGGCCGCCTGCAAAAAGGCCATCGCCAAGGGGGGCCTTGGGCCCTGCGCCGCCAACGGCGCCAACGAGGAGGCCGTCAAGCTGTTCCTGGAGGACAAGATCGGCTTTCTGGACATTGGCCGTCTGGTGGAGGCCGTGGTGGACAGCGACGCTTTTGGAGGCAGCTACGACCTGGCCGACGTGTACCAGTGCGACCGGATGGCCCGGGCTTTCGTGCACAGCCACCTGTGAGGGCCAACGCGTGATCAAAGGAGCATTATGACGATACTGATAACCTTTCTGGCGTCCCTGCTGGTGTTCGGCGCGGTCATCGCCATCCATGAGTTCGGGCATTTTGCGGCGGCGAAACTTTCGGGGATCCAGGTCAATGAGTTTTCCATCGGGATGGGCCCGGCCCTGCTGAAAAAGATCGCCGGGGGCACCCAGTACACCCTGCGGCTGCTGCCCATCGGGGGCTATGTGGCCATGGAAGGGGAGGGCAGCCCCGAGTCGGAGCAGGCTCAGCGGGAGCGGGACGCCTGCGAGGACGACGGGGACCAGGAGGACGCCTGCCTGAATCCCATCCCGCCCGAGCAGCGCACCGGCATCCCGTTCCCTGAGGCGGCGGTCTGGAAGCGGGCCATCGTCATGGCGGCAGGCCCGCTGATGAACTTTGTGCTGGGGTTTGCGGTGCTGCTGGGGCTGATCGCCTTCCGCTCCGACCCCATCGCCAGCCGGGTCATCTACCGCATCGAGGAGGGCGCCCTGTGCGGCCAGACCGGCCTGCAGCCCGGGGACGAGATCCTGGCGGTCAACGGCCGGCGCTGCTTCATAGCCAACGACATCGTCTATGAGCTGGTGCGCACCCGGAACACCCAGGCTGATTTCACCGTGCTGCGGGACGGCCGGCGGGTGGAGCTGCCCGGCGTCCGGTTCGATACCTACCAGGATGAGGCGGGCGGCACCCACATGGACATCGGTTTTGTGGTATACGCTCTGGAGAAAACGCCTGCAAACGTATGGAAAGAGAGCCTGAACAGCGAACTGTACTATGGGCGGATCATCTTTACCACCCTGGTGGACCTGCTGCGGGGGCGGGAGAGCATCAACAACCTCTCGGGGCCGGTGGGCATCGTGTCGGCCATCAGCCAGGCGGCCAGCTACGGCCTGACCGACCTGCTGGAGATGCTGGTCCTGATCACCGTCAACGTGGGCGTGTTCAACCTGCTGCCCATCCCGGCGCTGGACGGAGGCAGGCTGGTGTTCCTGGCGGCGGAAGCCGTCATCCGGCGGCCCGTATCCCAGCGGCTGCAGGAGGGGCTGACGGTGGCCACCTTCATCCTGCTGTTCGGGCTGATGATCTTTGCCACTTACAACGACGTGATCCGCCTGTTCACGGGCGGCTTTTGAACAAGGGAGGTGCGCCCATGCGTGTGCGCAAGCGTGAAGTCAAGATCGGCGGCATGGCCATCGGCGGGTCCAATCCCATTGCGGTGCAGACCATGCTCAACGTCCCCATCGACGATATCCCGGGCAATGTGGCCCAGGCCAGGCGCTGCGCGGCGGCGGGCTGCCAGATCCTGCGGGTGACCTGCCCCACCCCCGCCGATGCCCGGTGCATCGAGGCGGTCAAAAAGGCAGTGGATATACCCATTGTAGCGGACATCCATTTTGATTACCGTGCAGCATTGGCCTGCGCGGCGGTGGGCGTGGACAAGATCCGGATCAACCCCGGCAACATCGGCAGCGATGACCGGGTCAAGGAAGTGGTGACGGCCTGCCGGGCCGGGCACATCCCCATCCGCATCGGGGTCAACGGGGGCAGCCTGGAAAAGCACATCCTGGCCAAATACGGCGCTCCGGTGCCCGAGGCCATGGTGGAGAGCGCCCTGTACCATGTGCGGCTGCTGGAAAAATTTGACTTTGAGGATATCGTCATCTCGATCAAAAGCTCGAATGTGCCCCGGATGATGGAGGCCTACCGCCAGTTGTCGGCGGTCACGGATTACCCTTTGCATGTGGGGGTCACCGAGGCGGGCACCTACCAGATGGGCCTGCTCAAGTCGGGTATGGGCATCGGCGGGCTGCTGCTGGAGGGGATCGGGGACACCATCCGGGTCTCTCTGGCCGCCGACCCCGAAAAGGAAGTGGAGGCCGGCTTCAACATCCTGCGGGCGGTGGGCTACGCGGTGGCAGGGCCTGAGGTGATCACCTGCCCCACCTGCGGCCGCACCCAATACCCCTGCATCGAGATCGCCAACGAGGTGGAGCGCCGGCTGCAGGGCTACAAAAAGCCCATCAAGGTGGCGGTGATGGGATGTGTGGTCAACGGTCCCGGCGAGGCCCGGGAGGCGGACATAGGCATTGCCGGCGGCAAAAACGAGGCGGTGCTGTTCGTCCATGGCCAGCCGGTGCGCAAGCTGACGGGGGACAACATCCTGGACCAGTTCATGGAGGAGATCTACAAGCTATGAGAGAGAACGCAACGCCCTGCACCTTCGCCCCGGCTTCGCCGGCCGACCTGGAGGCCCTGCTGCCCTACTACCGCCAGGCTGCAGCCCGGCCCGACTGCCCCTGGAGCCAGGATTACCCTGATCAGGCCACCCTGGAGGCCGACCAGGCCGAAGGGCGGCTGTTCTGCGCCAAAGACCCGGAGGGCCAGGTGATGGGGGCCTACGTCCTCACCTTTGGGGACGAGGGCACCGAGGCCCAGACCTTCTGGACCAAGGGGCTGGAACCCGCCGGCGAGGTGGTGCGCCTGCTGACCGCGGCCCCCTACGAAAACCAGGGCCTGGGCGGGCGGCTGCTGGCCGACGCCGTGGCGCGGCTGGCCCGCATGGGCTGCCGCAGCTGCCGCATCCTGGTGGCGAAGGACAACCGCCGGGCCCTGCGGGCCTATGAGGGGCAGGGCTTTGTCTATGTGGGGCTGGCCCGCCTCTACGGCACCGATTTTGCCTGCTTTGAAAAGCCGCTGGAAGGAGAAACGATTTGAAACCACTGGTATCCCAGCTGTGGCCCCAGTTCATGGCCGACCCTGACTTTGCCGCCTGCTTTGGCAAAGTCCTGGTGGAGCACGCCCTGATGCTGCGGGTCGAGCAGAAGGTGATCTTTACACTGAAAAGTGCCGCGCCGCTGGACAAGGGCCTGTGTGCGCGGCTTTTGGCGTCTTTGCAGCCCGACTACGAGGGGTATGAGCTGATGATCTTCAACCAGTACCCCTATGACACTTTGGATGAAGAGGAACTGCGCGCCATTTTTGAAGAAATGAAAAAGGACGGGGTGCCCATCAACGGCTTTCTGGACCGGTGCACCCTGCAGCTGGAGGGCAGCTGCATCACGGTGGGGGTGCGGGGCGGCACAGGCTTTCTGCACGATCTGAAGTTCGACGAGATGCTGGCCGCCCGCATCGAGGCCCACACCGGCGAAAAGCCCCAGGTGACCCTGCGTTCCGCCGCGGGCGCAGAGGAGCGTCTGGCCCTGGAAAAGAAGCTGGAGGAAAAGGCTGCCCCGCCGGTGATCCAGTTCGAGGCCAAGCGCACGGCGCCTCCCATCCAGGTGGAAGGGCTGGACCTGACCGACAAGCCGGTGCAGATCTTCCACGGCAAGACCTTCAAGCCCAAAGACCTGGTCCCCCTCAAAGACCTGGGAGGCGAGGGCGGCAAGTGCATGATCTGGGGCGACGTGTTCGCCACCGAGGTCAAGGGCAGCTTCCGCAAGATCTATTCGGTGTCCATCACCGATTATACCGGCTCCATCTGCCTCAAGGTGCGCGCCCAGGAGGGGGAGGACTGCTCCAAGTGGGAGGGCCTGAAAAACGGCACCACCCTGCTGGTGCGGGGGGATTGCAGCTACGACAAATATGAGCACGACTACATCGTCTATCCCTACGATGTGATGATCGTAGAGCGCCGCCGCCGGGAGGACCACGCCCCCGAAAAACGGGTGGAGCTGCACCTGCACACCAAGCTGTCGGCCCTGGACGGCTTCTGTGACCCGGGCGGGATCGTCCGGCTGGCCCACAAGATGGGACACCGCGCCATCGCCATCACCGACCACGGGGTGTGCCAGGGCTACCCGGAGGCCATGCTGGCCGCCGATGATATCCACAAGGCCGACCCGGACTTCAAGCTGATCTACGGCTGTGAGGCCTATTTTGTGGATGACATGGTGCCCTGTGTCTACGGCGCCCAGGACCAGCCCCTCAGCGGGGAGTTCTGCGTCTTTGACACCGAGACCACCGGCCTTGACCCCGGCTGCGAATACCTGACCGAGATCGGCGCGGTGCTGGTGCGGGACGGGCGTGTGGTGGAGGAGTTCGATACCTTTGTCAAGCCGCCCAAGGCCATCACCCCCAAGATCACCGAGCTGACCGGCATCACCAACGAGATGGTGGCGGACGCCCCCGAGGAAGGGGAGGCCCTGCGGGCTTTTCTGGACTTTGCCGGGGGCCGGGTGCTGGTGGCCCACAACGCCAACGGCTTTGATATCCGGTTTCTGCGGGCGGCGGCGGGCCGCAGCGGCATCGCCTTTGCCCCTACCTACATCGACACGCTGACCATGGCCCAGACCATGTACCCCGGCCTCCACAATTACAGGCAGGGCACCATCAACAAGCACCTGGAGCTGCCTCCCTACGAGGCCCACCGGGCCTGCGAGGACGCGGGGGCCTTGGGCCGCATCTTCTGCGTCATGCTGCGGGATTTGGAAGAAAAGCAGATCGCTTCCATCGGTGAGATCAACACCGGGCTGGGGGGCAACCGGGAGGTCCTGCGCAAAAAATACTACCACATCATCATCCTGGTCAAAAACCAGGCCGGCCTGAAGAACCTGTACAAGATCGTCAGCAAGGCCCATCTGGACTACTTCTTCAAAAAGCCGCGGGTGCCCCGCAGCCTGCTGAACCAGTACCGGGAGGGGCTGCTGCTCACCTCGGCCTGCGAGGCGGGAGAGCTGTACCGTGCGGTGGTGGAGGAGCGTCCCTATGAGGAGCTGAAAAAGATCGCCGCCTACTACGATATCCTGGAAGTGCAGCCTCTGGGCAACAACGAATATATGGTCCGGGAGGGCCGGGTGGACAGTGTGGAGAAGATCAAGGACTTCAACCGCACCATCATCCGTCTGGGGGAGGATCTGCACAAGCCGGTGATCGCCACCGGCGACGTCCACTTCCAGGAACCGGAGGACGCCGTCTACCGCACCGTCATGCAGGCGGCCGGCGGCTACAAGGACGCCGACCACCAGCCTCCCCTCTATTACCGCACCACCGAGGATATGCTGGCCCAGTTTGACTACCTGCCCCCGGAAAAGGCCCGGGAGATCGTGATTACCAACCCCAACAAGATCGCGGCTGTCATCGACAACAACGTCCGTGCCATTCCGCGGGGCACTTATCCGCCCAGCATCGAAGGGGCGGAACAGCAGCTGCGGGACGCCACCTGGAAACGGGCCAAGGAAGACTACGGCGACCCCCTGCCCGCTCTGGTGCAGGAGCGGCTGCAAAAGGAGCTGGACTCCATCTGCGGCCACGGCTATGCGGTGCTGTATGTGATCGCGGTCAAACTGGTGGCCTTCTCCAACGCGGGCGGCTACCAGGTGGGCAGCCGTGGCTCGGTGGGATCTTCCGCCGTGGCCCACTTCTCGGGTATCTCGGAGGTGAACAGCCTGCCGCCCCACTACCGCTGCCCCAAGTGCAAGCACAGCGAGTTCATCACCGACGGCAGCGTGGAGGACGGATTTGACCTGCCCGACAAGGACTGCCCGGTCTGCGGCACCCCCATGCTGGTAGACGGCCACGACATCCCCTTCGAGACCTTCCTGGGCTTTTACGGCGACAAGGAGCCGGATATCGACCTGAACTTTTCGGGCGAATACCAGAGCAACGTCCACCGCTACACGGAAGAGCTGTTCGGCAAGGAGAACGTCTTTAAGGCGGGCACCGTCTCGGGCATCCAGGACAAGACCGCCTATGGCTATGTCAAGCGGTACTTGGAGGAGCGGGGCAAGACGGTCAACCACGCCGAGGAAAACCGTCTGACCCTGGGCTGCACCGGCGTCAAGCGGACCACCGGCCAGCACCCCGGCGGTATGGTGGTGGTGCCCGCCACCAGCGAGATCTACGATTTCTGCCCCATCCAGCACCCGGCGGACGACGTGGCCGGCGGCCTGCTGACCACCCACTTCGAATTCAAATACCTCCACGATACCCTTCTCAAGCTGGACGAGCTGGGCCACGATATGCCCACCTTCTACAAATATTTTGAGGAGTATACCGGGGTGCCGGTGGACAGCATCCCCATGAACGATCCCAAGGTATACAGCCTGCTGACCAGCCCCGAGGCGCTGGGGGTCACCCCCGAGCAGATCGACAGCCAGACCGGCACCTTCGGCATCCCCGAGATGGGCACCAACTTTGTGCGCCAGATGCTGGTGGAGGCAAAGCCCAAGAACTTTTCCGAGCTGATCCAGATTTCGGGGCTGTCCCACGGCACCGACGTGTGGACCAACAACGCCGACGAGCTGATCCGCAGCGGTACCTGTACCATTGCCGAAGTGATCGGCTGCCGTGACAGCATCATGCTGTACCTGATCCGCAAGGGCCTGGAGCCCAAGATGGCCTTTGACATCATGGAGGACGTCCGCAAGGGCAAAGTGGCCAAGGGCGGCTTCAAACCCGGCTGGGAGGAGGCCATGCGGGAGCACGACGTGCCCGACTGGTACATCGAATCCTGCCGCAAGATCAAGTATATGTTCCCCAAGGCCCACGCGGTGGCCTACCTGATGAGCGCCATCCGGCTGATGTGGTACAAGATCTACTATCCCCAGGCGTTCTACGCGGTCTATTTCACCGTGCGCGGGGATGACATCGATTACGAAGCCGCCGTGGGCGGCACCGATGTGGCCCGCGCCCACATGAACGAGGTCAACCGCCGCCTGAAAGAGGAGAAGAACGCCAAGGACGAGGATCTGCTGGTGTCGCTGCAGCTGGTCAATGAGATGCTGATGCGGGGCTATCAGTTCCTGCCCATCCAGATCGGCAAGAGCCGCGGCACCCGCTATGTCATCGAGGACGGCAAGGTGCGTCTGCCTTTTGCGGCCATCAAGGGCCTGGGCGCCACCGCCGCCCTGGCCCTCGAGAATGTCACCATCCACGGCGAGGACTACCTCTCGGTGGAGGAGCTGCAGCAGGCGGCCGGGGTCTCCAGCGCCGTCATCGACAAGCTGCGCCAGGTGGGCGCTCTGGGGGACCTGCCCGAGAGCAGCCAGGTGAGCTTCTTCTGAAAACCATGCAAAAAGAGCCGGCTCCCAGCCAAAACGGCAGGGGGCCGGCTTTGTTTATGCCTCGTCGATGGCCCCGCCGCAGTAGGGGCAGTGGGTGATCATGTGGCTGCGGGCGTATAGCCCGAAATCGGGCAGCCGCTTGCCGCAGTGGGGGCAGCGCCACCAGCGGAAGAGCACGATGCTGTAAGCAGCTCCGACCCCGATGGACAGCGCGAGCGGCGCCCCGTAGATCCGGACATCCTCGGTTTGGAGGGCCAGCAGCAGGACCACAAGAAGGCCAAGCAGAACGTACAAAAGGGTCCTGGACAGGCTGCGCGCCCGGTTCGGTTTCATACGGATCCCTCCTTTTCCAAACTTCTTTTTCCCCATACGTCCCGGAATGGGAAAAGATTGCAGACGGATGCAAAAATCCCCTGTCTTTCAGGCAGAAAGGCAGGGAATCGCAGTTACTGGTTGTTCAGCCAGTCCAGCAGGCGGTTGGCGCCGTTCTTATCGCCGGACACAAAGAGGATATCCCCCTCCTTGAAGGCGGTGTCGGGGCCGACCGACTCGTTGACCTTGCCGCCATTCTCAATGGCGATGATGTTCAGGCCGAAGCGGCCGCGCAGATTGACGTCCACAACGGTGCGGCCGATCATCTTGGAGGGGACCTCCAGCTTGGAGATGCTGACCTGCTCGCTGAGCTGGACAAAGTCCAGCATACCGGTAGTCTCCAGGCGATGGGCCAGGCGGATGGCCATGTCGTGTTCGGGATATACCACCTGGGCGCCCAGCTTGCGCAGGACCTGGCCCTGCTCCTCGCTGGCAGCCTTGGCGATGACGGTGGGGATGCCCATGCTGACCAGATGGAGGGTGGTCAGGATCGAGACGTCCATCTTCTCGCCAATGCACACCACGGCCACGTCGCAGTTCTGGATACCGGTCTCCTCCAGGGTCTTTTTGTCCAGGTTTTTGACCACATAGGCGCTCTCAGTGTAATCCCGCAGCATCCGCACCTTTTCTTCGTCCTGGTCCAGGACCACCAGGTCCTCGCCGGCCTCGGCCAGCTCGATGGCCAGGGCGCTGCCAAAGCGGCCCAGGCCCACGATGCCGTAAGAAGATTTCGATTTCTTGGGTTTGCCAAACATACTATTTCCTCCTGTCAGCCGATGGCGATGTTGCCTTCGGGGTAACTGATCCGCTCGCCCTTGTCAAAATACCAGACAGAAGCGATGGTCAGAGGGCCAAGGCGGCCAATGTACATGGTAAGGATCGAGATCAGCTTTGCGGGGATGCCCAGCCCGGTGGTGATGCCGGTGGACAGACCCACGGTGCCGAAGGCGCTGGTCATCTCGAACAGGGCGTCCACCAGCCGCAGCTGGGGCTCGAACACCATCATCAGCCAGGTGCCGGTGAGCACCACCGACAGAGCCAGCAGGGTGATGACCGCTGCCTTGCGGAAGGCGCCCGAGGGCACCGCGTAGTGGAAGGCTTTTTCGCCCCGGTTGGTGGCGGCCGACTTGATGCCCTGCAGCAGCACGAAGAAGGTGCTTGTCTTGATACCGCCGCCGGTGGATCCGGGGGAAGCGCCGATGAACATCAGCACGATCAGCACAAGCAGGCCGGCGCTGTTGAACTCGGCCAGGGGATAGGTGGAGAAGCCTGCGGTACGGGCCGACACGCTGTGGAAGAAAGCAGCCAGCCAGGTGATGTTCTCGGTCAGTTTGAGCAGTACGGCGCCTACCACGATGAGGATGGCGCTGACCGTAATGACCACTTTGGTGTGCATCGAGAATTTCTTCCAGTGGAAGCGGTTGTGCAGCACATCCTGGATGACCAGGAAACCGATGCCGCCAAAGATGATCAGCCCGCAGGTGATCAGATTGAGCATCACGTTGTCCCGGTAGGGGATGAGGTTCTGATAATTGCCCAGGATATCAAAACCCGAGTTGTTGAAGGCTGCCACCGAGTGGAAAATGCTGATCCACAGGGCCCGCAGGGGCGGATAGTCCTGCACAAAGACAATGAAGCTGAGGGCTGCGCCCACCCCTTCAAAGCAGAGGGTCATCAGGAAGATCCGCTTGAGGAAGCGCAGGATGCCCTGGGCGGAGTCCAGGTTGAGGGCTTCCTGCAGGACGCTGCGCTCCTTCAGATTGATCTTGCGGCCCATGACCAGGATGATGCCCGCGCCCACCGAAGTGACGCCCAGGCCGCCGATCTGGATCAGCGCCGCCAGGATGAACTGCCCGATGAAGGTGAAATTGTCTCCCGCATCGATGGCGATCAGACCGGTGACGCAGACCGCGCTGGTGGAGGTGTAGAGGGTGTCGATGTAGTGGACTACAGCCCCTTCCTGTACGCTGAAGGGCATGATCAGCAGCACCGACCCCAGCAGGATCACCAGTGCAAAGCCAAGGGCAATGACCCGCACCGGCGACTGCTTTTTGATAAAGTCGAACATAAGATCTCCTTGCTTGTGGTGCGGCAGCCCGGGATGGGCTGCTGCCAGTAAGACCAGAGGTGGGACTGGATGCCCTGTGCGGCGCCCCCGGCAAGGATGTGCCGCCAGCCATCCAGATGTCCTGTATCTGACCGCCGCGATGCCGTTCCATCCTGACCGGGACGCTCCCTGCCGTGCTGCTGTCCGCAGCTGGCGCCTCCGGGGCGGATATCTCAACATTTTTGACTTCTCAGATACACATTAGTATAACAGGAAATAGGAAAAAGAAAAGGGGGTATTTCGCATTTTTTACACAAAATGGACTTGAAATATTTTCCTTTTCCACACAAATTGCGCAAAAAATGCGCAGGAGCAAAAAAGAGGCCCGTGCCCCTCTGCGCGGGCAGGGGAACACGGGCCGGATCGCTGAAAAAACAGGGATGGAAAACAGCGTTACTCCGCCTTGGCGGTGCTGCGCTGGATGAGCTTGACGATCTCCACCACGGGGATGACCAGGAACGCCAGGGCCAGGGCCACCAGGTACTCGCCCAGGTCAACGGGGGTGAAGCCGAACAGGTTGGCCACAAAGGGCACTTCCAGCACGACGGTGGTCAGCACCAGGCTGCCCAGCATGGCGCCCCACAGGACCTTGTTGTGGGTGTGCAGGGTGAACACGCTCTTGCGCTGGCTGCGCATATTGAAGCTGTGGAAGATCTCGCACATGCTCATGGTCAGGAAGGCCATGGTCATGCCGTCGTCGCTGACGCCCACCGGCATCTCAAAGTAGCCCACTTCCATGCAGTGGCCGATGATATAGGAGGCCAGAGTGATGACCGAGATCAGCAGGCCCTGGTAGCCGATATCAAAGCCCAGGCCGCCGGCAAAGATGCCGTCCTTGGAGTTGCGGGGCTTGCGCTTCATGATATCGCTCTCGCTCTGCTCCATGCCCAGAGCCAGGGCGGGGAAGCAGTCGGTGATCAGGTTGATGAACAGCAGGTGGACGGGGTTGAGCAGGGTGAAGCCCAGCAGGGTGGCGCAGAACACGCCCAGCACCTCGCTCATGTTGGAAGCCAGCAGGAACTGGATGGCCTTGCGGATGTTGGCGTAGATGCGGCGGCCTTCCTCCACAGCGCCCACGATGGTGGCAAAGTTGTCGTCGGACAGCACCATGTCGGCCACGTTCTTGGTGACGTCGGTGCCGGTGATGCCCATGCCGATGCCGATATCGGCAGCCTTGATGGAGGGCGCGTCGTTGACGCCGTCGCCGGTCATGGCGGTGATGGCGCCGTTGCCCTTCCAGGCGGTGACGATGCGCACCTTGTGCTCAGGCTGGACGCGGGCGTAGACGCCGTACTTCTTGACGGCCTCGCCGATCTCGCTGTCAGGCACCTTGTCCAGCTCTGCGCCGGTGATGGCCTGGCTGGCGTCGGTGATGATGCCCAGCTCCTTGGCGATGGCCACGGCGGTGTCCTTGTGGTCGCCGGTGATCATGACGGGACGGATGCCGGCCTCACGGCATTCCACAATGGCGGGCTTGACCTCGGGACGGACCGGGTCGATCATGCCGGTCAGGCCCAGGAAGCACAGATCCTGCTCCAGGAAGGCAGGCTCGTTCTTGGCGGGCTTTTCGGCCCAGTCGCGCTTGGCGGCGGCCAGCACACGCAGAGCCTGGTCGGCCATATCCTTGTTGGCCTTCAGGATCTCGGCGCGCTTGGCGTCGGTCATAGGCAGGACCTTGCCGTTCTCCAGGTAGGAGGTGCAGCGCTTGAGGATCTCGTCGGGAGCGCCCTTGGTGTACTGGACAAAGGCGCTGCCGGCGGTGTGGATGGTGCTCATCATCTTGCGGGAAGAATCAAAGGGAGCCTCGTCCACACGGGGCTGGGCGGCGGCCAGCTGGCCCTTGGGCAGGCCCTCTTTGGCCGCAAAGTTGACCAGGGCGGCCTCGGTGGGCTCGCCCTCGGCCTGGCCGGCGTCGTTCAGGATGGCGTCGTTGCACAGGGCCATGGCGGTGGCCAGGGGAGCAGTCTCGCCCAGATGCTGCACCACGGTCATCTTGTTCTGGGTCAGGGTGCCGGTCTTATCCGAGCAGATCACCTGGGTGCAGCCCAGGGTCTCCACGGCGGTCAGACGGCGGATGACGGCGTTGCGCTTGCTCATGTTGGTAACGCCGATGGAAAGCACCACCGTCACCACGGTGGCAAGGCCCTCGGGGATGGCGGCCACAGCCAGGGACACCGCCACCATGAAGGTGGACAGGATGGAATCCAGGGTGAAGGAGCCGGCCACGATCAGGTCAAAGACAAAGATAAACAGGCAGATGCCCAGCACCAGCTTGGACAGCACGCGGCTGAGCTGGTCCAGCTGACGCTGCAGGGGAGTCTGCTCCTGCTCGGTGTTGGCCAGGGCGCCTGCGATCTTGCCCATCTCGGTGTCCATACCGGTGCGGGTGATCAGGGCCTTGCCGCGGCCATACACCACGGTGGAGCCCATATAGCACATATTCTTGCGGTCGCCCAGGGGGATCTCGGTCTGGTTTTTGCCCAGGCCCAGCGCATCGATGATCTTGTTGACGGGGACGCTCTCGCCGGTCAGGGCGGCCTCCTCGATCTTCAGGCTGGCGCTCTCCAGCAGACGGCCGTCAGCGGGGACGGCGTCGCCGGCCTCCAGCAGGACGATGTCGCCGGGCACCAGCTGATCGCTGTGCAGGGAGATCTGCTTGCCGTCCCGCAGCACCTTGCAGGTGGCGGCGGTCATGGTCTGCAGCGCCTCGATGGCGGCCTCCGCCTTGCTCTCCTGGAAGACGCCCAGCACCGCGTTCAGCAGCACCACGATCAGGATGATAAAGACCTCGGCAAAGCTCTCGCCCGAGATGAAGTTGGTCACCGCAGAGACGGCGGCCGCGATCATCAGGATGATCAGCATGGGGTCCTTCAGCTGCTCGATGAAGCGCTGCAGAAGGGTGGGCTTCTCAGCGTCCTTCAGCTTGTTGGGGCCGTATTTCTCGAGCCGTGCAGCGGCCTCCTCGCTGCTTAGACCGCTGGGGCTGGTGTCCAGCTCCGCAATCAGCTCTTGCGGGGTTTGTACATACTCCTGTTGTTTCATTCTAGGTTTTCTCCTCCTAACGGTATAGGGCGTCTTCCAAACCACCGGCGTCGTATGGAACCTGTGGTTTTTCGGATACACCCCGGTGCATGGTGAGGGCGAACACAAAAGCGAAGAGTGCCCGACAAAACAAAAGACCCATGCACTGGATGGGCTTCCGGTGCATGAGTCTCATTCTTTATCAAAGCTGCCCGAACTCATAAAGAGTTGTCCTGACGGGCCGGCCTCGCGCTCTCACGCGGAATTACTCCCTCATGTGTTTCTCATTATATAGGATGGGACTGCATTTGTCAATGGACAAACGCGTACAGGAGTGAAACATTCTGCAAAGAACGGGGGCCTGCGGGGCTTATTCAACGCTGATCATATAATAGTAGACCGGCTGGCCGCCCCGGATATGGCTGACTTCCACATGGCTGGGGCACTTGGCCTTGATCATCTCGGTGGTGCGCTCGGCGTCCTCGTCGCTGACATCGCAGCCCGAAATGACGGTGACAAAGCTGGAGTCCTTCTTGCACATGCTGCGGGCCAGACGGTAGGCGGCCTTGGTCAGGTCGTTGGAGGTGGCCACGATCTTGCCGTTCTCCAGCGACATGATCTCGCCCTTGCGGATGCGGCGGCCGTCGTACTCGCTGTCCCGGGCGGCGTAGGTGATCAGGCCGGTGGATACGTTGTCGGCCGCCTTCATCATGTTGATGGTGTTGGCCTCCACCGAAGCGGTGGGGTCAAAATTGAGCATGGCGGTGATGCCCATGGGGATGGTGCGGGTGGGCAGCACCACCACCTGGCGGTCGGCCAGCTTTTCAGCCTGCTCGGCGGCCATGATGATGTTCTTGTTGTTGGGCAGCACAAAGACGGTCTTGGCGGGCACGCTCTGGACGGCGGCCAGGATGTCTTCGGTGGCGGGGTTCATGGTCTGCCCGCCCGACACCACGGCGTCCACAGCCAGGTCGGCAAAGACGGCTTTCAGGCCCTCGCCGGCAGCCACGGCCACAAAGCCGTAGTCGCGGCTGGGATCCACGGCGGCGTAGATGAACTCGCTGGCGATGGAGTCCGAGCTGCGCTGCTTTTCGGCCTCGGCCTGCTTTTCCAGGCTCTTGCCCTGTTTCTGACGGGCCAGGAACTGCTCGTGCATATTCTCGATCTTGAAATTGGTCAGGTAGCCGTACTTGATGGCCTCCGAGAGGATCTTGCCGGGGTCGGCGGTGTGGACATGGAGGTTGATGACGTCGTCGTCCTCGATGCAGACCACGCTGTCGCCGTTGGACTCAGCAAAGGCGCGCATCTTGGCGGCGCTGGCGCCATCCTCCTTGTGGATCAGGAACTGGGTGCAGTAGCCGTTCTTGATGTCCTCCACCTTCATCAGGTCGTCGGTAAAGACGCCGCGGCCCGCGTTCTCGGTGGAGAGCTTGGCCTTGTTCTGGGGCTGGCCGGCAGAGGGGACGATGCCCTCGCCGCGGAACACCTGGCCCATCCCCTCGAAGATGATCAGGATGCCCTGGCCCCCGGCGTCCACCACGCCGGCCTTTTTCAGCACGGGCAGCAGGTTGGGGGTGTCGTCCAGGGCGCGCTGCCCGGCGTTCAGCACCAGCTCCCACAGGTCGTTCACGTCGGCGATGCCGCTGGCCCGGGCTTCCTCCGAGGCGATGCGGGCCACCGTCAGGATGGTGCCCTCGGTGGGTTTCATGACAGCCTTATAAGCGGCCTGCACGCCTTTTTCCAGGGCGCAGACCAGATCCTCGGCCCCGGCCTCCTTTTTGCCCTCCAGAGCCTTGGAAAAGCCCCGGAACAGCAGGCTGGTGATGACGCCCGAATTGCCGCGGGCGCCCCGCAGCATGGCGGAAGCGGCGGTCTTGGCCGCCTCGCCCACGGTGCAGTCGTCGCCCAGAGCCTGCAGCTCGGGCACGGCGGCGCCGATGGTCATGCCCATGTTGGTGCCGGTATCGCCGTCGGGCACGGGGAACACGTTCAGCTCGTCCACACGGGAGCGCTGGTTGTTGATGTTGTTTGCGCCGGAGATGATGGCGTCACGCAGAATTTTACCACTAATCATTGCTTTCTACTCCTTGTCTGCCCACGGGCGCGCCCGGGGATTTGTGTTTCGTCTTTTCAGGCGATCACGTCGTCCACCGACACGATCACACGGGCCACGCGCAGGCCGGTCGAGCGCTCGACTTCGTCCTGCACCCGATGGGTGATGCTCTGGGCCGCTGTGGCGATGTTCAGCCCATAGCCGACAGCGATGTGGATCTCGATGATGAGGCGGCCGTTTTCCGAAGTGACACGGACGCCTTTTTCGGCAAAGTCCTCGCCGCGCACCAGGCTTTTGACCGTGTCGGCCACCCCCCGGGGGGCCATGGCGGCCACACCGTAGCAGTTCTTGGCGGCTTCGCCTACCAGCGTCGAAAAATACTCGGCGGAAAAGCGGACATCGCCCAAGGGTAAATGCGTAGTGATCATAATCGCTCTGCTCCTTTTATAAAAATTTTAAAGCGTTACGCTTATTCTGCATCCTGGCTGCCGCCTGTGACAGACAGCCCTGCGAGGGAATAGTAAATATCGCTGACGCTGGACAGCACTCCGCTGGTGCGGCGGTTGGACACCGTGACGCCGCCCCGCCACAGCAGGGGGATATAGGGCATCTGCTGGGCAAACACCTCCTCAAAGGCGGGGGCCGCGCTGCTGTCGGCCCGCATCTGGGTGTAAGCGTCCAGCAGCTGCTGGGTGACGGACAGGCCGTACCGGGCGCTGCCGCTCCAGAACGGCGAGAGGTCAATATTATTATACAACTTCATTTCGCCGATGTACAGCTCAAATTGCCGGTCCTGCACCATCTGCAGGTAGGCGCCGAAATCATCGGCCTGGGTGACCGTGGCCTGAATGCCTGCTTCGGCCCACTGCTGCTGCAAAAGCCGGGCCGCATACACCCGGTCCGCCGAGCTGCCGCACACCAAAATACTGACGCTGGCAGGCTGGCCCTGCTGGTCCCGGTAGAGGGAGGAGGCCTCGTCCCAGGTATAGCCCAGGGCGGCCATGGCCTGGGGCAGATCTTCGGTTTCGGCTTCGGCGGAGATGACCTGCTTGCCCTGGACGCAGGAGTACAGGCTGTTGATGGCGCCGGTGGCAGGGCTGGCGCTGGCAAACCGGCCGGAAAGCTCCGTCCGGGAGAGGGCGGCACTGAGGGAGGCCCGGCCCTGGCTGGTGGCGCACAGGGGGTTGTCGGATGCGCCGTTCACCCCCAGGAACAGCAGGGTATTGGTGCGGAAATAATTCTCGGAGGTGGCCACCGCCGAGGAGGCGCTCTCCTCGGCCAGGTAAAAGCTGATCTGTCCCATGGCCAGCTGGCTGACCAATTCGGCGTAGTCGCTGACGGCGGTCAGCCAGATGGTGTCGGGACCTTCCTGGGGGAAGGGGGCCCGGTCGTTGCGGACCAGGGTGGTATCCTGGCGGCCATAGGTGTACCGGCCGCTGGGGGTGGGCCGCTGGGAAGCCGTCTCGGCAGCCTTCAGGATGGGCAGGTCCAGCAGGTAGCCGAACAGGCTGTCGGGCTGGACCAGGGTGAGCACCACCGTATCGCTGCCCACCGCCTGGGCGTCGGCCATGTTGGCCAGCCGCCCGCTGTAAAAGGTGCTGGCCTTGGCCGCCAGCAGGCTGGCCGCCACATCCTGGGCGGTGATGGGCGTGCCGTCGGCAAAGGTGCATCCCTGCCGCAGCTGGATGGTGACCGTGAGCCCACTGGAGGTGATGGAATCGGCCAGCCGCATCTCCAGCTGCATCCGGGGGGAGATGACCGCCAGCTTTTCAAACAGCAGCCCGGCCACCTGTTCGGTGAGGGTGTTGGTGTCCAGATAGGGATTGTAGCTGCCCTCGCTGACCGCAATGGCGAAGCGGGCGGGCAGGCTCTCGCCGGCGCCGTCCTGGGAGGAGGCGGGGTTTTCCTGTTCGGAGGAGGGCTGGAGGACCGCCGGACGTGTGCAGCCGGCCAGCACAAGGCAGGCCAGCGCCGCCGCCGCGGCTCGCAGGCGCAGGGGGGTGGGATGTGTCAGGTGCATGGGGATCACCAGCCTCCTTTGGCAAAAATTCGACACCGCTGCCTGCTATACTGGAACAGGCGGGGCGCGTCCCTGAGACACTTGATGAAACTAGTATAGCACAAAAACGCAGCTTGTGCATGGATTTGGCGCGGATTTTAAAATGGGGCAGTTCCAGTTGTGAATAAAATCTAAAAAATCTGTGCGGAACTTTATTTCGATGTGTAAAAGTGCTAAAATTATAACAGAAAGGGGGCGGGCATCATGGACGCGGACCCCTGCGGCATCTTTATGCCGCGGCCCAAAGAATGAACCATGCGGCAAATAACATAAGCAGGAGCTCTTTTTATGAATATTTTGTTTTTCCTCTCTCCCAAGCAGGATCTGATGTATGTGTATGAGGACTTCACCCTCCGTCAGACCCTGGAAAAATGGGAGAACAACCGCTATGCATCCATCCCCATCCTGAACCGGAAGGGCGGCTATGTGGGCACCCTGACCGAAGGGGACATCCTGTGGGGGCTCAAGCGGTATCACGGGCTGGACATCGAAGGGGCGGAAGATATCCCCATCAGCAGCTTTGAACGCAAGCGGGATTACCTGCCCGTCACGGTGAACACCAGCATGGACCAGCTGGTGGAGGCCGCCATGAACCAGAACTTTGTGCCGGTGGTGGACGACCGCGGCGTCTTTATCGGCATCGTCCGCCGGCAGGCTATCATCAAATACTGCTACGACAAGTCCCGCCAGGCCGAACAGGCCGGCCGCCGCGTGCAGGCCCCCGCCGGCGCCGCTCTGCAAATCTGACTGAAAGAATACCGCGCCCCCGCAGGTGCAGCCCGCCGGGGGCGTTTTTCTGCGTAAAAAAGCCCAAAAAAGATTTGAAAGTGTAAATTATAGGACTTTTGTTCTGCTATTCTGTACACAACAGGAGGGGGAAAGGCCCCCTGCCAGCACCGTACAGAGAGGAGAGACAAAAGATGAGCGACATCGAGATCCGGTATGTGGGCGGCCATGTGGAAGTATACAGCAGGAATGGAGCGTTCCTCTTTTCTGCGGATACCATGCGGGAAGCCATGGAGGAACTGGAAAGCTGAAACCGCTTTTCTATACTATTTATATAAATAAATACAACTTTCTCTTAAAAAGGACAAAAGCCCTGTTGGAAAGACAGGGCTTTTGCAGTTTCAGCGCAGGGCAGTCCCGCCGCCGATGGGCAGGGTCACGCCGTTGATCCGGGCGGCATCTTCGCTCAGCAGGAACAGCATGGCAGGCACCACCTCCTCCGGACGGACCGCAGCGGGGTCGCCGGCGGTGTCCTCGGTCAGCAGGGGACCGGGGGCGATGCAGTTGACGGTGACGCCGCTGGAGGCATACTCTGCCGCCAGGGAGCGGGCCAGCCCCTCCAGAGAGCTCTTGACGATGACGGTGCTGGCCATCTGGGCCGCGGGGACGCCTCCGGTCAGGAACAGGACCCGGCCGCTCCCGGCCTGGGCCATCCGGGGCAGGAAGGTCTTGCACAGCAGCAGGGCGCTGTCCAGCTGGACGGCCCGGTCATCGGCAAAGCGCTCCTCGTCAAAATAGGCGTAAGCGGTCTGGATGGGGCGCAGGCCGGGCAGGTGGATGATGTGGGTGGGGGCGGGGTAGGTGTCCACCAGGTCGCTGAGGAAAGCGCGCACCGCCAGCGGCTGGGTGAAGTCCGCGTCATACGGGCGGATGAAGCCGGGCCGGGCCTGGCACAGACTGGCCAGCCGGGCCAGGTCGCCGCAGCCCTGAGCCAGGATCAGGTCCCCCTCGGCCAGAGTGGGCAGCAGCCGTTCCATCAGGGCCAGGCCCAGAGGGGAGGTGGCGCCGGTGATCAGATAGGTCTTGGACATGAAAAGTCCCTCCTGTAACATTTTACATGGTGCTTACAAGTCAGTATAACCTAACAGGAGGGGCTGTGTCAACCGGCAGGGGCCGTTCAGGCGCCCAGATCCTCCAGAAGGGTCTCCAGTTCCTGCCGGTCCCAGACCAGATAGCCGGCTTTGAACTGCAAAGCGTCCTGTTCGGGCAGCAGGTTGATATAGATATCGGTCAGCTCCAGACGCTGGCGGGGCACCCCGTCGGCGGTGCAGCTGTATACCGCCAGCCGGCCCCCCTCGTCGCAGAGGTAATAGCCGGCGGGCTCTTCCCGGACGCCGGACAGGGAGTTGCCTGCCCGCAGGGCCGGGCTGTCCGCGTCCCTGCTGCCCGGGGCGCTCGAACTGCCCTGGCTGTTCCGGGGCGGCATGGCGGCGATCCAATACAGGCTGAACACGATGGTGAAGGCACACAGGCCATAAAAGATACAATACCAGAGTTTGCGCATAAAGCCGGGCTCCTTTCGGGGTAGAAGATCCCAAAGCACTGTTCCGTCCCGCCCTGTATCCGCATCCTTTGGCGGACATCGCAGTATGTTTGGACTTCTCAGATACACCCTAGTATGGGCAAAAGAGGCGCATTTCACACAATAGACGCCAATTTTCACAGCGGAGAGCTGTACTTTCACCCGCGAACTGTGTTATAATACTTCCATCCGACCATTTGACTGCGTTTGGCCGCGCCTGCTTGGAGAGGCGCGGCGCGCGGCCGTACAGAGAGGGCCGCAGATGTTCGTCCGTCCCATGGCGGCGGGCGGGAAAAGGATCGAGAAGGATAAGGAGGCGGTTTAGATCGCTATGAATGAGATAAGGCGTATTCACCGCAGCGACAGCGAGGGGGCCGGCCGCAGCGCCGGCACGGGCTCGGGCCGCAGGGTGAACACCACCCGCAGCAGGAAAGAAGCCCTGCCGCCCTCCTCGGGGGGCGGGCGGCGCCCTGCAGAACCCCCTGCCGGGGGCAAAGGGTCCGGCGGCAAGGGGCCCAAAAAGGAAAAGAAGGGCCACCCCATCCTGCGGGGGATCTTCCGACTGTTCGCCACCCTGTTCTGCCTGGGCGTGATGGCGGGCTGTGCTCTGGTGGTCTGCGCGGTGTTCTATGTGGTGCAGGCCACCGCCAACGACGGCGATCTGCTGAACCTGGACAGCATCGAGCTGAGCCAGTCCAGCGTCGTGGTGGCCACCGACCCGGATACGGGCCAGCAGGTGGAGTATGCCACCCTCCGTTCCAGCAACAGCCACCGGATGTGGGTGGACCTGGAGCAGATCCCCACCTATTTGCAGTATGCCTTCATCTGCACCGAGGACAAGGACTTCTACAACGAGCCGGGCTTCAACCTGAAGCGGACCGTGGGCGCCATGATCAACGAGTATATCGTGCCCATTTACAGCGGCAGGCAGGGCGCGTCCACCATCGAGCAGCAGCTGATCAAAAACCTGACCGGCGATGACAGCGCCAGCGGCATCGAAGGCGCGCTGCGCAAGCTGCGGGAGATCTACCGGGCGTACACCCTGTACCGCAACTATTCCAAAGAGACCATCCTGGAGGCCTACCTGAACACCATCAGTTTCACCGGCACCATCCAGGGCGTGCAGACGGCGGCGCTGGAGTATTTCAACAAGGACGTCAGCCAGCTGACCCTGTGGGAATGCGCCGCCATCGCCTCCATCACCAACAACCCCACCAACTACAATCCCCGCACCAACCCCGAAAACCTCATCAACCGGCGCAACTATGTGCTGTACAATATGTGGAACCAGGGGATCATCAGCGAGGAAGTCTACCGGGACGCCATCGCCCAGCCGCTGGTGCTGGCAGAGGAGGATGTCTCCCGCACCACCGCCACCAACAACTCCTATTTCACCGATGCCCTGTTTGAAGAAGTGGTGCAGGACATCATGGAGAAGGAGGGCATCACCGAGGCTGCGGCCCAGCAGATGCTGTACACCGGCGGCTTTACCATCGAAGCCACCGTCAACCCCAAGATCCAGACCCAGATGGAAGAGCTGATGCTCAACACCGACGACGCCTATTTCCCGGCCGGCTGGCATGAGGAGGAGGTATCCGCCCTGTCGGAGGACGATATCCCGGTCTACAACGACGACGGTACCCTCAAGACCACCACCGCCGAGGACGGCACGGTGACCTATTACCGCAATGTGCGCACCCAGGCTGCCATGGTCATGCTGGACTACGACGGCAATGTGGTGGCCATGGTGGGCGGCCTGGGCGAAAAGACCCAGGACCTGACCCTCAACCGGGCTTACAGCGTTACCCGGCAGACCGGTTCGGCCATCAAGCCCATCGGCGCCTATGCGCTGGGCATCGAGTATGGGCTGGTCAACTGGTCCACCATGCTGAACAATTCCCCCCTCTACCTCAAGAGCGACATGGTCATCCGCAACGATGACTATTGCCGCCAGCACGGGCTGTCGGGCCTGTCGGACGAGGCGCTGCGGGCCTATCCCAACGCCTGGCGCAACTGGCCCCAAAACTACGGCGGCAACTACGGCGACAACCGGGACGTGCCTTTGTGGAACGGCCTGGCCCGTTCGCTGAACACCATTGCGGCCCGGGTGGGAGACCTGGTGGGCGCCAGCACCATCTTCAATTTTGCCTACAACACCCTCCAGCTGGATACCCTGGACCCGGTGAACGATGTCGGTCTGGCCCCCATGGTGATGGGCAGCCAGACCCACGGCGTCACCCCCATGGCCCTGGCGGCCGCCTTCCAGATCTTCTACGACGGGCAGTACACCACACCCCATCTGTACACCCGCATCCTGGACCGGGACGGCAACATCTATCTGGAGAACAACGCCACCAGCTACCAGGCCCTGACCCCTCAGACCGCCACCATCATGAACCAGCTGCTGCAGAACGTGCTGTACAGCAGTGTGGGCACCGCCGCCGGACGCTATCCCACCACCGGGAATATGCGTTCCTTCGGCAAGACGGGCACCACCACCGATGAGCGCGACCTGTGGTTCGTGGGCGGTACGCCATACTATGTGACCGCTGTGTGGTGGGGTTACGACTCCCCCTACGACATGACCCGCACCCTGGGCAGCCAGGCCCGGACCCGCACCTGCGTGGAGGCCTGGAAGGCCCTGATGAACGTGGTGCAGGAAGGCTATGAGTACAAGGAGTTCCCCATGGCGGACGGCGTGGTCCAGCGCAGCTACTGCACCGAGAGCGGCCTGCTGGCCACCTCCGGCTGCCCCGGCACAGCGGTGGGCTACTACAACGCCAACGATCTGCCTGCCACCTGCAATTATGACCACTCGGGCGGTGTGGTGCCCACCCAGCTGGACACGACCGGCATCGACACCGACTGAGCATTTCGGCAACGGGAGCGGCGCTTCACAACAGAAAACTGGCCAATCTGCCAAAATCGCATCCGTCCTCTTGCAATGCAGGGGGGCGGATGCTATTATATTTCCTGCGAGAACAGTTGTGCTTGAGAGGTGAACAGATTGGAGCGCCGATTTTATCTGGTGGACGCCCAGGTGCTGCCCGAGGTCTTTTTGAAAGTCATCCGTGCCAAGGAACTGCTGGCCAGCGGCCAGGCGCGGAACATCTCGGCTGCGACCCGCAGTGTGGGGTTGTCCCGCAGTGCATTTTATAAGTATAAGGACTGCATATTCGATTCGGAGAACGGGCGGGAGCTGATCACCGTCATGGCGACTTTGCGGGATGAGACCGGCGCACTGCAAAGCTTGCTGGCCGGCATCAGCAGCGCAGGGGCCAGCATCGTCACCATCAACCAGGCCACCCCCGAGAACGGCACGGCCCAGGTGGCGGTGACCATCCGCACCGACACCATGCAGATGACCCCCGACGAGCTGGCCGCCATGCTCTCCCGCCAGAGCACGGTGGTGGGGGTGCGTTTGGGGTATGATTTGTAAGACGCTGTCAATCACGCAAGGATAGGAGCGAGGGCAAGACTTATGGCTAAGATCGCAATTTTAGGGTTTGGCACCGTGGGCAGCGGCGTGTACGAGGTATTGCAGCACAACGCCGCAAGCGTTGCACGCCGCGCCGGCGAACCGGTGGAAGTCAAATACATTCTGGATGTGCGGGATTTCTCGTCCCGGCCCGACGGCCATCTGTTCGTCAAGAACATCGATGTGATCCTGGCCGACCCTGAGGTCAAGGTGGTGGTGGAGACCATCGGCGGCACCCGCTTTGCCTATCCCTATGTCAAGCAGGTGCTGGCCAGCGGCCGCAGCGTATGCACCTCCAACAAGGAGATGGTGGCCACCTATGGCGCCGAGCTGCTGGCCTTGGCCAAAAGCCATGGCTGCGCCTTTTTGTTTGAAGCTTCGGTGGGGGGCGGCACCCCTATCATCACCCCCATGCACCAGTGCCTGGCGGCCAATGTCATCACCGAGGTGGAGGGCATCGTCAACGGCACCACCAACTTTATGCTGACCAAGATGGCCCGGGAGAACATGAGCTTTGACCAGGCCCTCAAGATCGCCCAGCAGCTGGGCTATGCCGAGACCAAAGACCCCGGCGACGATGTGGACGGCCGGGACGCCTGCCGCAAGATCGCCATTCTGGCCTCTCTGGTGTGCGGCCATCACATTTACCCCCAGAACATCCCCACCCGGGGCATCCGGGACATCACGGTGGCTGACGTGCAGGCCGCGGGCAAGCTGAACTGCGTCATCAAGCTGATCGCCTGGATGAAGCTGCTGCCCGGCGGCGAGGTGGCCGCCGGCGTGGAGCCCTGCCTGGTGCCTCGCTCCAACCAGCTGGCCGGCGTGGATGATGTGTTCAACGCGGTCAAGGTGCGGGGCGATATGCTGGGCGACGTGGTCTTTTACGGCAAGGGCGCAGGCAAACTGCCCACCGCCAGCGCAGTGGTGGCCGACGTGGTGGACGCCCTCAAACGCGGGGCCCGCGTCCACGATACCCTGTTCTGGCAGCCCGCCGCCCCGGCGGAAGGGATGCTCACCGACCCGGCCCCCGCGGCATACTATGTGCGTGTGGAGGGGGCCGCCCCGGCGGTGGTGCAGGCCATTTACGGGGAAGGCCAGCTGGTGGCGGAGCAGTATGACGGCTGCGCTTACCGGGTGGCCCGGGCCGACGGTCCCGCCTTGGAGGCGGCGGCCGGCAAGATCCAGGCGGTGGGAGGCAGCGTCCGGCTGGTGCTGCGCCTGCTGCCCGAGGAAGAATAAAGAGGGGAGGGCCCGCAGATGAAGATCAAAGTATCCGTCCCGGCCACCAGCGCCAACGTCGGCGCCGGCTTTGACGCTTTGGGCCTGGCCGTGACCCTGTACAATACGGCTGTATTCGAGGAGAGCGACCGGCTGGACATCTCGGCGGCCGACGGCACCCGCATCCCCCGCAACGAGACGAACCTCATCTACCGCTCGGCCAGGATGCTGTTCGACCGGGTGGGCAAAAAGATGCCCCCCCTCAGGATCGTGCAGACCAACCCCATCCCCATGGCCAGGGGCCTTGGCTCCTCCTCCGCCTGCATCATCGCAGGGCTGCTGGGGGCCAACCGGATGCTGGGGGATGTGCTGAACACCCAGGAACTGCTGACCCTGGCCACCGCCATCGAGGGCCATCCCGACAACGTGGCCCCGGCTCTGCTGGGCGGCCTGACGTCCAGCGTGTTTGAGGGGGGACAGGTCTACTCGGTCAAGCGGGACGTGGACCCCAGCCTGTGCTTTGCGGCGGTGGTGCCCGACTATAAATTGCTCACCGAGGCGGCCCGGGCGGCCCTGCCCGCCCAGGTGCCCCACAAGGACGCGGTGTACAATTTGTCCCGGGCGGCCCTGCTGCCCGCGGCTTTCTGCGACGGACGGCATGACCTGCTGCCCATCGCCACCGAAGACCGCCTGCACCAGCCCTACCGCATCCCCCTGATGCCCGGCTCCAAAGAGGTGTTCGCCCTGGCAAAACAGTGCGGGGCCCTGGCCGTGTATGTGTCGGGGGCGGGCAGCACTGTCATGGCGGTGGCCGAGCGCAGCGGCGCAGAGGCCTTCTATGCAGGGATGGAACAGGGACTGGAAGCCCTGGAGGGCCTGGACGGATGTGAAGGGTTCACACTGCTGCGCCTGGATGCCGACAACACCGGCGCCACAGTGGAATGACCAAAGTAGAGGGAAGCTGGAAGCAAGACCCCCTGCCTTTGGACAGAGGATGAGAAAGAGGAGAGTGACAAGTATATGGCGTTGATCGTACAGAAGTTCGGCGGGTCGTCCGTGCGGGACCGCGAGCGCATTTTCAACGTGGCGCGCATCGTGGCCAATACCCACAACGCGGGCAACGACGTAGTGGTGGTGGTGTCTGCCCAGGGCGATACCACCGATGACCTGATCGCGAAGGCGGCGGAGATCACCCACAACCCCTCCGCCCGGGAAATGGATATGCTGCTGGCCACCGGCGAGCAGATCAGCATCGCGCTGCTGGCCATGGCCCTGAACGAGATCGGCTGCCACGCCACCAGCCTGACCGGCTGGCAGGCGGGTTTCCGCACCAACCGGGCCTACACCAAAGCCCGCATCACCCGGATGGAGACCGAGCGGATCACCTCGGAGCTGGCCCGCAACCGCGTGGTGGTGGTGGCCGGCTTCCAGGGCATCAACAAGCTGGACGATATCACCACCCTGGGCCGGGGCGGCTCGGACACCAGCGCGGTGGCCATTGCCGCAGCCCTGCACGCCGACCGCTGCCAGATCTACACCGATGTGGAGGGCGTGTACACCGCCGACCCGCGCAAGGTCCGCAATGCCCGCAAGCTGCCCGAGATCACCTTTGACGAGATGCTCGAGCTGGCCTCACTGGGCGCGCAGGTGCTGAACAACCGCAGCGTGGAACTGGCCAAAAAGTACAATGTGGAGCTGGAGGTGCTCTCCAGCCTGAATCCGATGCCCGGCACACTGGTTAAGGAGGTTGCAAAGGATATGGAAGGTATGCTGATCAAGGGTGTTGCAAAGGACACCGACGTCGCCGTCATCACCATCATGAATGTGCCCGACGAGCCCGGCATGAGCTTTAAGATCTTCGGGATGCTGGCACAGAAGAACATCAATGTGGACATCATCCTGCAGTCCACCGGCCGCGACGGCAAGAAGGACGTCATCTTCACCTGCTCCCAGGGGGATGCGCCCGTTGCCATGCGCGCCCTGAAGGAGAGCGCCAAATTCAACCAGGTCAGCTGTGACAACAGCTACGCCAAGGTATCCATCGTGGGCGCCGGTATGCAGAGCCACAGCGGCGTGGCCGCCAGTATGTTCGAGGCCCTGGCCAACAACAACATCAATATCCACATGATCTCCACCAGTGAGATCAAGATCTCCTGCATCATCGACAGGGAAGAAGCGGACCGCGCCGTCAGCGCCATCCACGACAGCCTGTTCGACTGAACCTGAAAAAGCCCCCGGCCGCCCGCTGTTGGCGGCCTTTTTTGTGCCCGGCGGGGTTTGTCCATGGTTTTTTCACCCTTTCCGCCGTTTACACGGGCCGGGAAAAGCGGTATACTAAGACGTATCTGAGAGCTCCGTGCGGCGTTACCGGGGGCTGTCGGAAATGCAGAGGGGCCGCCCGGCCCGCCAGCGGCGCAGGGGCAAACCTCAATACCAAGTGATGGAGCGAACATGGAACAAAAACAGCAACCTACGGCGCAGCCCTCCCGGCCACGCCTGACACGCCAGCAGTGGCTGGCCCGCCGGCGGCGGCGCAGGCTGCGCCTGATCCGCAACTGGATCCTCTTTCTGTCGGTCTGTGGGCTGGCGGTGGGCCTGATGACCGGGCTGATCTTGTGGGTGCTGCCCCGCGTCAGCCGCCTGCTGGCCGGACGGCAGGAGTTCACTGCCCCCAGCTATGATCTGAGCGGCTATGTCTTTGACGGGAGCGACCCCTATCTGGCGCTGGTCAACAACAACCTGCCGCTGGAGCAGGCGCAGGAGCCCGCCCTGGCGGTGGCCGACGACGCCACCGGCCAGCAGCTGGAGACTGCCGCCGCCGCGGCCTACCGGCAGATGGCCCAGGCCGCCGGAGAGGTGGGGGTCCATCTGGTTCTGGTGGAGGGATACCAGGACCAGCAGCGCCGGCAGGAACAGTTCGACGCCCGCAAACAGGCTTATCTGGACCAGGGGATGACGGAGGAGGAGGCCCAGGCCCGGGCCTCGGCCATCGTGCCCCAGCCCGGCTGCAATGAGAGCGGCACCGGCCTTGCCGCCGATATCCTGTCGGAGGAGTACGATTCGCTGGACACCGGCTTTGAAAACACCGACGCTTTCCAGTGGCTGCGGGCCTACGCCGCCGACTACGGCTTTATTCTGCGGTGGCCGCAGGATTGCCAGGCTGCCACCGGCATGGTGTACCAGCCCTGGCACTGGCGGTATGTGGGGGTGGAGAACGCCCGGGGCATCGCCGCCAGCGGCCTTTCGCTGGAAGAATTCCTGGCGGTCAACCAGCTGAGTTGACCCACTTTGCGGCCCGGAACCCCCGGGCCAGGAGGACACAGATTGGAACGTAAACAGCTTGCACCTGGGGTGCATCTCTCGTATGACCCGGCCGAAAAGCTCAACCGCTGCCGGATCAGCATCCATTTTACCTTTCCCGCCCGGCGGGATACCGCCACGGCCCACGCCCTGCTGCCCCTTGTGATGGAGCGGGGCTACGCGGGCTGCCCCGACATGACCGACCTGACCAAGCGCCTGGCCCGGCTGTATGGGGCTGACCTGACGGTGGACGGCCGCCCCATGGGGGCCAACCGCAACCTGTGCATCAGTGTCAGCGGCATCAAGGACCGGTTTGCCCTGGCCGGGGAGGACCTGTGCGGGGCCTATTTGGAGCTGGCGCTGGGGGTGGCCTTTCACCCCTGCATCCGGCAGGGCGCCTTTGACCCGGAGGCGGTGGCCATCGAAAAGCAGATGCTGCGCCAGTCTCTGGAGGACGAACTGAACGACAAACGCCTGTACTGTATGCGCCAGGCGGCCCGGGTATTTTATGGGGACAGCCCCATGGGCATCCGCCAGGAAGGCTATCTGGAGGAAGTGGAGGGACTGGACGGCCTGGCCCTGGCTCAGGCATACCGGGAAATGGTGGACAGCGCCGCCATCGAGGTGATGGTCCTGGGCTGCACCCCCGGCCAGGCGCAGCGGGTGGAGCAGGCTTTTCTGGCCGAGCTGGCCGCCGTCTGCCGCCGGCCCCGGGCCGTGGCCCCCTTTATGGCCATGCCCCGCCAGCAGACGGTACATAAGACTGAGTATTTTGACATGGTGCAGGCCAAGCTCTGTATGGCGTTCACCCTGGGCCGGCCCATGGATCTCAAGGAAATGGCCGCTTACAGGCTGGCCATGGCCTTGTATGGGGGGAGCGTCACCAGCCGGCTGTTCCTCCATGTGCGGGAACGGGATAACCTGTGCTACTACTGCTCCTCCTCGTTCCAGAGCTTTACGGGCAGCATGACCGTCAACAGCGGGGTGGAGCCGGGCAACGCCGCCCGGGCGGAGGAGGCCATCCAGGAAGAACTGGCCGACCTGTGCACCGGGCCCATCACCCCCCAGGAGCTGGAGGACTGCCGCCGGGGCCTGATCGCCGGACTGGAAGGGGTAGAGGATTCCCTGGGCGGCCTGGAGAGCTGGTATGCCATGGAGATCATCCGGGGCGGCCCCATCACCACGCCGGCCCAGGCCCGGGCCGACCTGGCCGCCGTCACGGAGGACCAGGTGCGGGCGGTGCTGCGCCGGTTCAGCCTGTCGGTGAGCTATCTGCTGACACGGAAGGAGGGGCCCTATGTCTGACCATCTGCGCGCTGTGCTGGACTGTGCCGGCAACCAGCGCTATCTGCTGCCCTCGGGACTGACGGTGCTGGTGCGGCCCATGCCGGGCTACGCCGCCGCTCATGCCATCGTGGCGGCCCGCTTCGGCTCCATCGACGTCCATTTCCGGCTGGGGGATCAGGAGCTGACCCTGCCGGCCGGTGTGGCCCACTACCTGGAGCACAAGATGTTTGAAGACCAGGAGGGGGACGCCTTTGCCAAGTTCGCCCGCACCGGGGCCAACGCCAATGCGTTCACCAGCTTTGACCGCACCTGCTACTATTTCACCGCTACCAGCCAGGTGGAGGAAAGCCTGGACGTGCTGCTGGAGATGGTGACCCATCCCTATTTCACCCCCGAGACGGTGGCCAAGGAGCAGGGCATCATTGCCCAGGAGATCAAAATGTACGAGGACAGCCCCGACTGGAGGCTGATCACCGAGCTGTGTCAGTGCCTGTACCACAGCCATCCCATCCGCAGCGACATCGCGGGCACCTGCGAGAGCATCGCCCGCATCACCCCCGGGATGCTGTACGACTGCTGCCGGGCCTTTTACGCTCCTTCCAATCTGGTGCTGGCGGCCGCGGGCAATATCACCGCCGAACAGGTGCTGGAAGCCTGCGCCCGGGCCGGGCTGGATCAGCCCGCCGCAGCGCCGGCGGCCCAGCGGATCTGGGCGGATGAACCCATGACCCTGGTGCAGACGGAAAAGACCCTGCATATGGCGGTGGCAAAGCCCTGCTTTGGGGTGGGATTCAAGGAGGAACCCCTGGCCCCCGGGGACGGGCGCACCGAGGCGCTGTACGACCTGGTGCTGTGCTGCCTGTGCGGAGGAATGTCGGGACTGTACCGCCGCCTCTACGACCAGGGACTGGTCAATCCGGGCTTTGGGGGAGAAGTGCTGCGGGTGGACGGGTGCTGCTGCATCCTGTTCACCGGGGAGAGCGACCAGCCCGACACCGTCCGGCAGCTGCTGCTCGAGGAGATCGAGCGGATCCGCAGCCAGGGGGTGGGCCGGGAGATCTTTACCCTGTGCAAAAACGAAAAATACGGCCAGCTGGTGGAAAATCTGGAGAACGTGGAGGACGCCGCCAGCCAGATGGCGGACTTCGCCCTGCTGGGGCAGACGGTGGCCCAGCAGATCGAGATGCTGGCCGGCTTGACCGCTGAGGACGCCGACCGGGCCATGCAGGGGATCCTGCGGCCCGAGCGCATGGCCTATGTCAAGATCCTGCCTGGCGATGCCGGGGCGGGAACAGAGGAGGAATGAGACAATGTCGAACCTTGTTACTTTCCCGGGGCTGGGATTGAGCTTTGAGGTCAACCGGGTGGCCTTTACCATTGGCGGCATCAATATCTACTGGTATGGCGTGCTGATCGCCTTGGGCATCGTGCTGGCGATCCTGTTCGCCTTCCGCCACTGCACCGAGTTTGGGATCGATGGGGACGGTCTGACCGACGTCGTCGTTGTCGGCGTGATCATGGGCATCCTGTCGGCCCGGGCCTATTATGTGGCCATGGCGCCCTTTTCGTACGACAGCATCTGGGATATGCTCTCCATCCGGGACGGCGGCCTTGCCATCTACGGCGGCATCATCGGCGCGGTGGTCTTTGGTTCCCTGGGCTGCAAATGGCGCAGGCTGCCGGTGCTGCCGGTGCTGGACCTCACGGGCATATGCTTCCTGATCGGCCAGTGCATTGGCCGCTGGGGCAACTTTGTCAACCAGGAGGCATTTGGCTGCAACACCACCCTGCCCTGGGGGATGTACAGCGCCGCCACCGAGGCATACCTCAGGGGCAGCACCGTCACCGCCCCCGCCGGGGTGACCATCGACCCCACCATGCCGGTGCACCCCACCTTTTTGTATGAGAGCCTGTGGTGCCTGGTGGGCTTTGTGCTGCTGCGGCTGTATATGAAGTACCGCCGCTTCAACGGGGATATGGCCCTGCTGTACGCCATCTGGTATGGCGCCGGCCGCTTCTGGATCGAGGGACTGCGCACCGACAGCCTGCTGCTGGTGCCCTCTCTGGGGCTGCGCGCCTCCCAGCTGCTGGCGGCCGTGGCCGTGGTGGGCGGCCTGATTGCCGAGGTGATCCTCAGCCGCAGGTACCGCAACCAGGCTTTGATGGTCCATCTGGCCGTCACCGCCGACAACCGCAAGCTGCAGCGTCAGGTGGCCAAAAAAGAGGGGATCGCAATGGACGCCGTGGTCCTGCCGGTGGAGGAAGCCTACGCCGCTTTGCCCCGCAAGGAGTTCCTGACCCGCACCGCGGCCTACAATGTCCGCATCAAGGAGATGCTGGAGGCCCGGCTGCAGGATGGCGCTCCCGGACAGGAAGAAGCTGAAAACTGATCCCGCAGGCCGCCTGTCCTGGCTGGCCAGAACTGGGTCCCGACCGTGCGCATCTGCCGCCCGGCCGGGACCTTTTTGTCTGTCTGTGCTGTCTTACAAAAATACGGCGGCTTTTTTGTGCTCTCTGCGAATGGACGCCGGGCGGCAAATGTGGTATCCTTCTTGCAGAAATCGAGGCGTTACTCCCCGGAGGCGCTACTTGCACACTTCTTTTCCCTTACATCCAGGGGCGGAGTGTTGTGGTAGGCTGCTTCAGGGGCTTTTTCTTTGTCTGCAAAAGGCTGCTGGGTTGGTTGGGGGGAAAAGTGCAAAGTGCAAATCATCAAAAAGATCAACAACAACGCGGCCCTTGGTCTGGACGGCAGCGGAACCGAAGTGGTGGTGCTGGGCAAGGGGATCGGATTTCCCGATATGCCCTATGAGCTGACCGATTACAATGCCATCCAGCGGACCTTTTACGATATGGACCCCCGCTATGTACAGATGGCGGCGGGGATCCCGTCGGCGGTGCTGGAGGCCAGCGCCGATATTGCCGAGCAGGCGGAACTGGAGCTGGAGTGCGAACTGAGCCCCAACCTGCCGTTTACCCTGGCAGACCATCTGAACTTTGCCGTCGAGCGGGTGAAAAAGGGGATTGCCCTGGCCACCCCTTTGTCCTATGACGTGCGCCACCTCTATCCCAAAGAAACAGCTCTGGGGGAAAAGGCGCTGGATATCCTGGAACAGTATACCGGCACCCGCCTGCCCGCCTATGAGGCCATCAATGTGGCGCTGCACCTGATCAACGCGGGCAGCGAGTCGGGGGATATCCACTCCATGATGATGGCCCTGAAGATCACATCCGATGTGGATAACATCATTGAAAAGGAACTGCACATCACCCTGGATAAGGACAGCTTTCAGTATTCCCGCTTTGCCATGCATCTGCGGTATCTGATCCAGCGCCTTTCCACCGGCAAACAGGTGGAGGACCAGGGGGTGGGCCTGCTGGGCCAGATGCGCAGGGAGTACCCCGAGGTGTACGCCTGCGCCAAAAAAGTGGTGGAGTACTTTGCTTCCACCTGGGACTGGCAGTGCAACGATGAGGAGCTTTTGTACCTGATCCTGCACATTTACCGGGTCCAGCAGAAAAACGACTGACAGGGCCGCTTGGCCTTGTCCCCAATTTTGAATGGATCGGGACGGCAGCGCGCGCCGGCCTGATGCAGATACAAAGGAGAGATTCGCCTTGGATCAACAGCAGTTTTTGCAGCAGCTCTATCCCCACTTGGGCGGGTATGCCAATGTCGGCCGGTGGCAGGCCCGGGGCGGCGAGCTGTACATCACCGTAAAAGACCGCAGCATGGTGGATCTCGAATCCATACGCAGTGTGCCGGGGGTCGCCGGGGCCCAGCTGGGCCGCAGCCGCCTGTGCATCACTGTCAGCACCCTGTATCAGGAGGAGTTACACATGGCTAAAAAAGAAAACTACGATGAGCTTGCCAAAAAGATCATCGGTCTGGTGGGCGGAGAGGGCAACATCTCCAATGTGACCCACTGCGCCACCCGTCTGCGCTTCAACCTGAAGGACGAGAGCAAGGCCGACACCGATGCCATCAAGGGCACCCCGGGCGTTTTGGGCGTGGCCTCGGCCAACGGGCAGTATCAGGTCATCATCGGACCGGAGGTCACCCAGGTGTATGAGAAGCTGACCGCCAAACTGGGGGACATGGGTGCGCCCGCAGCCCCCGCCGAGGAGAAGAAGGGATCGGTGGTCAGCCGTCTGATCGACACCATCACCGGTATCTTTACCCCCATCCTGCCGCCTCTGACCGCCGCCGGTATGCTGAAAGCGGTCCTGGCGGTCCTGGTGGCCTTCAAGCTGGTCAGCAGTGATTCCAGCACCTACCAGGTGGTCAACTTCATGGCGGATGCCACCTTCTACTTCCTGCCCATCCTGCTGGCCAATTCCGCAGCCAAAAAGCTGGGCTGCAACCCCTACCTGGCCATGATGCTGGGCGGCATCCTGATCCACCCCAACTTTGTCAGTATGGTATCGGCCTCCCAGGAGAGCGGCGTGGCCATCACCATTTTCGGGCTGCCCATCTACAATGCCACCTATTCCTCGTCGGTCATCCCCATCCTGCTGGGCGTGCTGCTGATGTCCAAGGTAGAGCCTGTGGCCACCCGCATCTCCCCCAAGGCCATCCGCTTCTTCACCGCGCCCCTCCTCACCATGTTCGTGGTGGGCATCGCCACCCTGTGCGTGCTGGGCCCCATCGGCTACATCATCTCCAACATCCTGGCTTCTGCCATCAACGGCCTGAGCACCATCGCCCCCTGGCTGGCTCCCACCATCATCGGCGCGCTGCTGCCGTTCCTGGTCATGACCGGTACCCACCACGCCCTGACCCCCATCGGCATCAACAACCGTATGACCATCGGCTTCGACACCATCATCTATCCGGGCCAGCTGGCTTCCAACATTGCCCAGGGCGCCGCTGCGCTGGCTGTCTCCTTTAAGACCAAGAACACCGAGCTGAAAGAACTGACTTCGTCCACCGGCATCACCGCGGTCTGCGGCATCACCGAGCCTGTGCTGTACGGCGTCACCATGAAGATCCGCACCAACATGATCGCAGCCATGGCCGGCGGCGGCGTGGGCGGCTTCTTTATGGGCCTGGTGAACACCAAGAACTATTCCGGCGGCTCCCCGGGCCTGCTGACCCTGCCCAGCTACATCGGCCTGGATGCCCCCATGAGCAACTTCTATTTCGCCTGCGCCGGCGCGGCGATCGCCTTCGTGGTGGGCTTTGCAGTGTCCTACATCCTCTACAAGGACCCCGAGAAGGAAAACTCCTGACAGAAAGGGCGTGAGACCAGGTATGTATTTCCCGAAAAACTTTTTGTGGGGCGGCGCCACGGCCGCCAACCAGTGCGAGGGCGCCTACGATGAGGACGGCAAGGGCCTGTCCATCCAGGACGTTCTGCCCAAGGGTTTCAAGGTGATCACCGACGGCCCCACCCCCGACAATCTCAAGCTGCGCGGCATCGACTACTATCACCGCTATAAAGAGGACATCGCCCTGTTTGCCGAGATGGGCTTCAAGGTGTACCGGTTCTCCATCGCCTGGAGCCGTATCTTCCCCACCGGGGAGGAGGACCGGCCCAACGAGGCGGGCCTGCAGTTCTACGACCGGGTGATCGACGAGTGCCTGAAATACGGCATCGAGCCGCTGGTCACCATCAGCCACTACGAGACTCCTCTGGCCCTGGCCAAAAAATACAACGGCTGGAGCAGCCGCATCCTGATCGATTTGTACCTCAAATACTGCCGGGTGCTGTTTGAGCGGTACAAGGGCAAGGTGAAGTACTGGATCACCTTCAACGAGATCAACTCGATCCTGCACCAGCCCTTCATGAGCGGGGCCATCCTGACCCCCAAGGACCAGCTGAGCAGCCAGGACCTGTACCAGGCCATCCACCACGAGCTGGTGGCCAGCGCCCGGGCGGTGGAGATGGCCCATCGCATCGACCCGGCCTGCAAGGTGGGCTGCATGATCCTGGCGGTGACCATCTATCCGCTGACCTCCAATCCCGACGACATCATCGAGGTGATGCGCCTGGACGACGAGAACTACCTCTTTGCGGACGTACAGGCCCGGGGCGCCTACCCCTATTTTGCCGCCCGTCTGTTTGAGGAGAAGGGGGTCAGGCTGGAGATCACCCCTGAGGACCGGGAGGCGCTGACCCACACGGTGGACTTTGTCAGCTTCAGCTATTATTCCAGCAACTGCGCCTCGGCCGACCCCACCAAGGGAGAGCCCACCGGCAGTAATATGACCACCAATCTCAAACGCAACCCGTATTCCAAGGTCAGCGAATGGGGCTGGCAGATCGATCCCCAGGGCCTGCGCTACACCCTGAACCGCCTGTATGCCCGGTATCAGAAACCCCTGTTCATTGCCGAGAACGGCCTGGGAGCCAACGACACCCTCATCCCCGACGGCCGCGGCAGCTTTACGGTGGAGGACGACTACCGCATCCGGTACATGAACGACCATCTGGTGCAGGTCAGCGAGGCGCTGCACGATGGGGTGGATGTGATGGGCTACACCGCCTGGGGCTGCATCGACCTGATCTCCTGTTCCACGGCCGAGATCAAAAAACGCTACGGCATGATCTATGTGGACCTGAACAGCGACGGCAGCGGCACCCTGGCGCGCTACCGCAAAAAGAGCTTCGGCTGGTATAAAGAGGTCATCGCCTCCAACGGCGAGAGCCTCCAGAAATAAACAAAATGCAAAAAGGCGGCTGCACCCGAGCGGGGTGCGGCCGCTTTTTCATTTTTGATTCTCTTAATAAGCAGAGCTTGTAATTTCAAAGCTAAAATTCATATCTGCATTTATGGTGACTTCTTCATTTGTGGCTGGTTGTATCAAAAACTCAAATGTAGGTTCATAGTCCCCGTCCTGCAAGGTCTCTCCGCCCAAAATCTCGATACGGTACCAGCCATTCGCAAGCGCAAGGATCGGCTTGTTATGCACTTTATAATAAGAAATCAGATCGTTCACCTTTTCAGGCGTGAACTGTTTCAATACCGGCCATGTAAACAGCAGCAGGGTATGATGAGCTACTTTGAGAAAATAGCCGCTTTTCCGAAACTGCAATCGGTTCTTTTCTTTGCACAGTTCCGGCCTGTCAGCAGAGAGGTTGAACAATATGGTATAGGGATAGTTCTCAATGCCGGTCATGGGGATCACGATCCCTTCGGCAAACGCCCGGTCGCCGCTTTCGTTTGTGGTAAACTCCATCGCTAAATCATCTGAAAGATGATTTGCCTGCTTCCAGTCCTCCAGCAACAAAATGTCACCAAGGAGAAAATAATTAACAAGATCGTTTAATACTTCCGTAAACCGATATAGCATCCATTATGCCTCCCTTACAATCCTGTCCGTTGCCAGCCGTCCAGCCGCTCCTGCACCGCGTCAATCATCCAACCCTCGCCCACGCGCTTCATGAGAAAGCGGCGGTCAAAGCCGATGGCTTTCTCCCGGGTGTAGATGTAGAGCTTGTTCCGGGTGATCTGTTCCGCGTCCAGAAACTGCTCCCCGTTGTAGGTGCCCTGGGCGCTGTACGAGAGGCCCAGAGGCCGGTAGCCGGGGCGGGGCTTTTCGCTCACATACTTCTCCCAGATTGCCAGCAGGCGAGGCGCAGCCTCGGCATCTTCAAACCCGGCCTGCTCCATGTACTGCTCCCATTCCGTCATCTCGGCAAAGAAAGCGGAAAGCACCCTGCGGCATTCCTCCGCCGCCTGTTCGTCCAGCTGGACGGGCTTTTTGGCCTTTTCCCGCTGAAGCTGGAAGAAGTGTTCCATCTGCTCCTGGGTGAATTGTACATGGGAC
Source organism: Faecalibacterium sp. An121 (assembly GCF_002160915.1). Classification (GTDB taxonomy): domain Bacteria; phylum Bacillota; class Clostridia; order Oscillospirales; family Ruminococcaceae; genus Faecalibacterium; species Faecalibacterium avium. The sequence goes on along the minus strand of NZ_NFLM01000007.1, from coordinate 52,812 downwards.
ACCGGCTTGATGTAGTTGTTGCCGGTGATAGCCAGCAGGCCCTCATAGGTCACAGCAGTATGGTCAATCCAGATATGGGAGAGCTTGGGGATGGAGGCCGCCTGGCGCAGCCCGGCATCGTCCAGCCCGGTGTGGTCAAGGGCCAGCAGATCCAGCTTACAGCTTTGCAGGGCGGACAGGCCGCTTCCATCAATCCTGGCGTTTCCGGTCAGCAGTAGGATACGTAGCTTGGGCATAGCAGAAAAAACAGGGAAACAGGCGTCGGTGAGCGCGCCGTCTTCCACACCGAAGTTGGCCATGCTTTTGTGCCCGGCAAAGGGTGCAAGCAGTTCATCGGTCACCGGATAGCCTTTCACATGGAAACCCGCCAGGGGGTAACCGGCCAGCCGCTCCATGATCTCTGCGGTCAGCTCCGGGACTTCCAATTGCTTCTCTTTGTCGAAGGTCAGGAAACCGTTTTCCCAATCCGCTGTCCGCGCCCGTTTTGGCCATTCCATAGCTTGCCTCCTTGCTCCTGCGTTCGATCTGCTGGGAAATCTCTTCTCAAATATCCCAATCTATGAAATCTTCATGGTCCAATGCAAAGCGCTGATACAAGCGCTTCAGATGTTCCTGCTCATCCCGTGAGAGCTTCGCCCCGTTTTCATACCGCAAAGTGTCGGCATACAGGATAAACCCATTCACTTTTCCGGATGAAGCCCGAAACTCACCATTTCCAATCATGGCAGCATCCCCACATTCAAATGTAACCGAAGAAGAAGTGGTGTGGATTTTCATAATTGCTTCGATCATTTGGCAATATCACCCCGCGTCTCCGGGTTGACCCATTTTCCACCCGGATGTCTGCACCCGGATCACGGGCCGGCAGAAGTCATAGTCGCCGTTCAATTCCTTGTCCTCCTGCACTTCCGGCTTGCAGTGAGGGGAACAGGGCAGGTAGCCGAGAAAAATTCCAAGTCCGCCGCAGATGTTGCAGCCGCCGTCGCCGCCGCAGGTGGTAAACGCATCGGCTTTCACCACCTCCCGCTTATAGGGATCGTAGGCGATGGACAAGCCGAAGAAGTTGGGCTCCTCCATGTCGTAGGACTTGCCCTGATCTTCCTCACTTTCAAAGTGATGCAGGTGCATGGAGTAATCCATCCCATCCCCCCAGGGGAACAGGGTGCGGCACCCGCCGCCGCACAGGTAGGCCCACTCGTCCGCCGTAGGCAGCGAAAGTCCCTGCTGTTCCAGCCCGGCAAGAAGCGCATCGTGGTCTGTGCGGTTATAGATCCAGATCTGAAAGCCGTTTTTCATCCGCTCAATGCGGGCCGACTGATGCAGGGTCAGGCTGTCGAGATCGCTCCAGGCGAAGTCCCGGAACTTCTTCAGCCAGTCCGGATGGGCGGTCACTCTGGGATCGGACATCTTGACCGGCTCCCAGCAGAGCTCCTCCAGCTTTCGCCCCACCAGCATGGGGCCGATGGTCGCCTGGCGCACGGGGGCCATGACCGCCCGGACCAGCTCCTCCGGGGCCTGTTCGATCTCCCATTCCTGAAACAGATCGTCCAGCTCCTTCCGGCTGTCGGGATCCAGCCCCACAGCGAACCGTTCCCAGCCCAGGGTGACGGTATCGCCGGGGACAAAGACGAACTCCCGGCCGTCTTTCTCAAACAGACCGGTGGTACAGCTCTGCCCCCACCGGTCAAAGGTATGCAGGCCCAGAAAGGTCATTTGATAGCGGGCGGCCAGGCTTTCCATCAGCGCCTGCTTCCCGGCGGCATCCATCCGATCAAATGCGGGGCGGAACCAATTCTCGTTCATAATAAGACCTCTTTCCATTTGCTCCGGCAGACTGTGATTCCTTTTCCACAAGGCGAACCGCCTCCGTCAACAACTTGGGAAGCTGATTTGTTTCTGTCGTTTCATACTGCTGGACTGGATTCGCCCAATCGAAGTTATGAATGACAGAAATGATGTATCTGTCCTGATATCCGCCCATATCCAGCAGAAAGCAGTTCGGATATTCCACTTGCAGCATATCTTCTTTTCGCGTGGCATCCAGAAAAATGACCTTTCCAGTGTCAAAATCCATCTTTGACCAGACTTGCACGGCAAAATTCCTCCTCACGATTCTCCGAAATGCTCCAGATATAACTCTCGCACGGAATAGGGGCCTACAAGAGTCTTTTTCTGTCGGCCATCCCAGGAATACACATGAATTTTGCCACCATCCCCAATGTACCGCTGTTCCTCAAAGGGTGCGGGAAAGGGGAAGCTTTCTACGATGCTCCAGTCGATCTTGGGCTTCAGCCCATCAAACTCCTCGCGCTTGAGCCTTTTGAAATTGAACACCAAGGCCGCTCCAATGCCATCGAAAAGCAAATCTGCGTATTCTCTGGGGGTAATATTCTCGCTCACGTTGGCAGCTTTGATGTCCACATTCAGAACCTTGTCACCGCAGTTTGTCCATATTTTATTGGGAGAGAACCAGGTAGTCCGATCCTTGCCGCCTGCAAAGTCCTCGCGGAAATAGCTTCTGTTGGCGCTGTCCATCTCGACCCCTTCCCGAAGCAAGCCGTTGTATGAGGAAAGCGGAAAATACCGGTGTTTTGCCGGGTCAAATTGGCCAAACGCAATGTCCAACAGATACCCATGCTTCTCACTGCGCATAAGCTTGTGTGGCTTCACAATGTTTTCTTCGATGAAACTCCAAATGTACTCATCCACATGAATAGATACACGAGGGCGACTGAATAATGTGATTTTGTAGTGATCCTCTCTGTCCATTCTCTCTGTATTGAACCAAATACGATAAATTTTAACCATAGTTATCCCCTCGCGTAATTTCTGCCAACGACACTTCTGTTTCCGCCTAAAAAAGCAGTTCACCGAAAAACAGTCTGAGAACCACGGCAGATAATGTTTCAAGCTGTGGCTTGCTGAGTTGATATGGTGTTCTTCCAGATACCGCAGAACCTTTCGGTTGTCCCGCACGACATTTCATTCTGCGTGATCCGGCGCAGGGCGTAAAAAGGCCGCATAAAACCAGACTGTATCCGGAGCGCAGATACAGGCCCTTCGAACAGAAAAGATCGAAAGCCGGAGAAAAGTTCGGCGTCGAATGGCAGAGGAAAGGCGTTCATGCAAAACCTCTTCTATGGATGGCTGGATACGATCATTATACCACAAATCCCGGCAAAAGGGGATGAGGAGGAAAATATATCAGCATGAGAAAGAGCCGGTGGATTGGATGGAGAGCCGGAAGGCGGCTTGCAAACCAGTCGATGGGCTGGTATAATAAAATACATTCAGAATAAGAGCGAAGCAGAAAACACAGTCCCGGCTGGTAGTCCGGGCGCAGCGCATGCTGTCAGTAACCCTCCTCCTCGGTCGTCCATTCTTCGCCGTACAACGAGGAGTGTTTGCCATGCAAAAAAATCTGTGTTCGCTGACCGTCTTTTTTGAAGACCCCTTCTGGGTGGGCATCGTCCAGCGGACGGACGGCGCCCGCCTGGAAGCCTGCAAGATCACCTTTGGCCCGGAACCCCGGGACGGTGAGATCTATGCCTTTGTGCTGGAAAACTGGGGGAAGCTCCGGTTCAGCCCCGGAGTCCCGGATGACGGCCCGGGCGAGAAAAAATGGAACCCGAAGCGGATGCGGCGGGCTGCCCGGCGCGAACTCCAAAGGCGCGGGACTTCCACAAAGGCGCAGACGGCCCTCCAGCTCCAGCGGGAACAGGCAAAGCAGGAACAAAAACAGACGCTGCAAAAGGAACGGGAAGCCGAGCGGGAGCGCCGGTTCCGGCAAAGACAGCAAAAGAAAAAGAAAAAACACAGCGGAACATAAAGAAACGTGGAGGCCACCTGTGGGCCTCCACGTTTTTGTTGGAGCGGGCAAAAGGATCAGCAGATGCGGGGGAGCTGCGCCCCGGTCAGTTTGCCGAGGATGCGGCTGCCGCCAAAGCTGTTGCGCAGTACCACCTGGCCGGGCCGTCTGGCGGTGACCCGGCCGATTTGGGCCGCGCCCTCGCCGCCGGGCACCGCTTGCAGCGCCGCCAGGACGGCAGAGGCCGACTCGGGGGCGCAGACTGCCAGCATCCGGCCCTCACAGGCGGAATAAAGGGGGTCCAGGCCCAGCAGGCTGCAGGCGGCCGCCACAGGCGGGTCCACCGGGATGGCGTCTTCCTCCAGCTCGATGCACAGGGACGAGCCTTCGACAAATTCGTTCAGGGTGGTGGCAACGCCGCCGCGGGTGGGGTCCCGCAGCATCCGCACCCCGCCGGCCTCCAGGGCGGCGGCGCTCAGCTGGTGCAGCGGACGGCAGTCGGACAGCAGGGCGCCCTCGCAGGGCAGGTCCCCGCGCGCCATCAGGACGGCTGCCCCATGGCAGCCCACGCTGCCGCTGACCAGCACGACGTCCTCCTCCCGCAAAGCGCCGCGCCCCAGGCCGGGAGCGCGCAGCACGCCTACGCCGGCGGTGTTGATGTAGATGCCGTCGCCCCGGCCATGCTCCACCACTTTGGTGTCGCCGGTGACGATCTGCACCCCGGCCTGCCGGGCGGTCCTGGCTGCCGAGTCCACAATGGCCCGCAGATCGTCCAGGGCAAAGCCTTCCTCCAGGATGAGGGAAAAGCTCAGATAGTGCGGGACGCCCCCGGCCATGCACAGGTCGTTGACGGTGCCGCAGACGGCCAGCTTGCCGATATCCCCGCCGGGGAAGCGCCAGGGCGACACAACGAAACTGTCGGTGGAAAAGACCGGCGGGCCGTCCAGTGCGGGCAGCACGGCGCCGTCCCCCAGCTGGCTGAGAGCGGTGTTGGCGAAGGCCGGCACCAGGATCTCGTCGATCAGCTGCGCGGTTTTCAGGCCGCCGCTGCCATAGTCCAATGTGATGATATCCTGCATGATCTACCTCTCTTAAGCTTCCCTGTATTTCCACGCCGCCGCGCAGGCCCCCTCTGAGGACACCATGCAGGGCCCCACCGGGTCGGCAGGGGTGCAGGCGCGGCCAAACAGGGGACAGTCCTGCGGGGCGCACACCCCGCGCAGCACCGCGCCGCAGCGGCACCCGGGGGTCTCGGCCTCCGGCGCCGGCGTGAATCCGAATTTTTTGGCTGCGTCCCAGGGGGCAAAGGCGGGCCTGAGGGCAAGGCCGCTGGCCGGGATCTCCCCCAGGCCCCGCCACACGCTGGAAACCGGCTGGAATACCTGCTCCATGGCGGTCCGGGCTGCGGGATTGCCGGCGCTGCGCACCAGGCGGGTATACTCGTTTTCCAGGGCAGGGCGGCCTGCGGCGTGCATCTGCGCCAGCCGCCAGACGGAATAGAGGATATCCCCGGCCTCAAAGCCGCTGACCACGGCGGGCAGGCCATATTCTTCGGGCAGGAAGGAGAAGGCCTCCGCCCCGGTGATGGCCGCGACGTGCCCCGGGCACAAAAAGCCGTCCACCTGGAAGTCCGGCGCCTCGATCAGGGCACGCAGGGCGGGCTCGGTCCGCTTGAGCAGGCAGAGCACCGAAAAGTTGGAGATGCCCTCCTCGGCGGCAGCCAGTATACAGGCGGCAGTGCCGGGGGCAGTCGTCTCAAAGCCCACCCCCAGAAAGACGACTTCCGCCGAAGGGTCGGACCGGGCGGCGGCCAGCGCGTCCATGGGGGAATAGACGGTCAGGACCTTCGCGTCCAGGGCACGGCGCCGCAGCAGGGTGTTCCCCCGGACGGTGCCGGGCACCCGCAGCAGATCGCCGTAGCTGGCGATGACTATGCCCGGCCGCCCGCTCAGCTCCAGCACCGCGTCGATGGCGCCGGCCGGCGTCACGCAGACCGGGCATCCCGGCCCGGACACCAGCCGGACCCCCGGCGCAAGCAGGCTGCGCAGCCCCGCCTGGGCGATGGCCATGGTGTGGGTGCCGCAGATCTCCATGATGCGCAGGGGCCGCGGCCCGGCTGTCAGGCCGCGGATGGCGTCCACCAGGGCGGCGGCGTTTTTGGGGCGGCGGAAGGCCGCCTCACTCGGCGGCATCGATGGCCTCCTGGATGCAGGCCAGGTTTTCTTTGGCCTGCTGTTCGGTCAGCTTTTCGATGGCAAAGCCGGCATGGACCATCGCGTAGTCGCCGGGCTGGATGCCGGGGACAAAATCGACCCGCAGCTTCTGGGTCAGCCCGCCGGCCTCGCCCACGGCCTGCTTGCCTTCCACCGACAGGATCTTGAGGGGTACGGCCAAACACATGGTGTTTCACTCCTTTTCATTCTGCCTGCCGTGCGCGGGCCGCAAGGGCCAGCTGGCCCAGAGCCAGACCTTCGTCGCTGGCGGAGACGCGGTGGTGGCTGAATACGGCGTACCCGTCCCCCTCCAGCAGACGCGTTGCTGCGCGCAGCAGATATTGATTCAAAAAGACCCCGCCGGACAGCACCACGGGCAGCCGGTCCGGGTTGAGGGCCCGGCACTGCTCCAGCGCCATCCGGGCGAGAGCGTCCATAAAACCTCTTGCAATGGCGGCAGGGGACACCCCCGCCGCGATGTCGGCGCACACGGCGGCCACCAGAGGCCGGGTGTCGAACCGGCGGACTTCCCCTTCCGGGCCGTAGGCTGTGGGATAGTCCCGGCCGGGGATCTCCTCGCAGGCCAGCGACTCCAACAGGGCAGGGGCCTGGCCGTCATAGCCGGCGTCTACCCGGCCGGACAAAAGCGCATAGACGCCGTCGAACAGCCGTCCGATGCTGCTGGCGCCGGGGCATGCGATGCCTTTTTCCAGCATGGCCAGCAGGGCCGTCTGTCCGGGCAGGGCGCGCAGCAGCGGCAGGGCCTCCCGAACTTCGGCGGGCACGCCGGCATCCCAGGCCAGCGCCAGGCCGATGCGGCCGATCTGCCGCACCGCCGCGTCGCCCCCCGGCAGGGGAACGGGCCGGATCGAGCCGGCCCGCCGGAACCCGTCGTAGCCCCCGCGCAGGAACTCGCCGCCCCAGATGCTGCCGTCGCTGCCCAGACCGGTGCCGTCCCACACGATGCCAAAGGCGGGGCCTTCCAGCTGGTTGTCGGCCATGCAGGCCGCCATGTGGGCCCAGTGGTGCTGCACCTGCAAAAGGGGCAGGCCCCGCTTGGCCGCCATCGACTGCGCCTCCCGGGTGGAAAAATAGTCGGGGTGCAGATCGCACACCAGCATCCGGGGGGTTATCCCGAACAGGTGCAGCTGCGTTTCGAGGGCGGTGCGGTAATGGTCCAGCGTCTCGGCGTTTTTCAGGTCGCCGATGTGCTGGCTGAGAAAGACATGGCGGTCTCGCCCGGCGGCAAAGCCCGCCTTCTGTTCGGCCCCGAAGGCCAGTATCCCGTCGGCTTCATCGGACGGCATGGCCAGCGGCTGGGGGGCATAGCCCCGGCTGCGGCGGAAAAAGTATTCCCGCCCCTGCCAGAGCGCTGCAAGGGAATCGTCGCAGCGGTTCACGATGGGGCGGTCGTGCAGAAGGTAGCCGTCCGCGATCCCGGCCAGACCGTCCAGGGCCTCGGCGTTATCGGTCATGACGGGGCAGCCGGGGCGGTTGGCGCTGGTCAGGACCAGAGCCGCCGGGCCGCCTGCGGTGCCGTCCGCCAGCAGGACATGGAGGGGGGTGTAGGGCAGCAGGATGCCCAGGCGGCGGTTCTCGCTCAGGCAGGCAAGGCCCGTCGTGCCGGGGCGCTTTTGCAGCAGGACGATGGGCCGCCGCGGGCTTTGCAGCAGGGCGGCTTCCGGATCCGACAGGATGCAGAGCTGCCGCACCGTGTCGAGATCGCGGCAGAGGACGGCCAGGGGCTTTTCGGGCCGGTGCTTGCGCTGCCGCAGGCGGAGGACGGCTGCCTCATCCCGGGCGTTGCAGGCCAGGTGGATGCCGCCGGCGCCCTTGACCGCCACCGTCCGGCCGGCGGCCAGAGCCTGCTGGGCCAGGGCGATGGGGTCGCCGGGGATCGCCCGGCCTTCCTGGTCCAGATAAAAGACATGGGGGCCGCAGACGGGGCAGCAGTTGGGCTGCGCGTGGTAGCGGTGGCTGCGGATGTCGGCATACTCGGCGGCACAGTCCCGGCACATGGCAAAGCCGGCCATCGAAGTGTTGGCCCGGTCATAGGGAAGGGCCCGGAGGATGGAAAACCGGGGCCCGCAGTCGGTGCAGTTGATGAAGGGATAGCGGTAACGCCGGCCGGCCGGGTCGGCCATCTCCCGCAGGCAGGCGGGGCAGGGGGCAAGATCGGGGGAGGCCAGGGTGGCCGCGCTGCCGGCGGTGCTGGGCCGGATGGCAAAGGAAGTCTCCCCCAGAGCGGCCATGGGCTGCACGTCCAGCTGTTCCACGGCGGCCAGGGGCGGCGGTTCGGTGCGCAGGGCGCGGATGAACGCCTCGATGGCGTCGGGCGGGCCTTCCAGCTCCATCTCTACCCCGGCGGGGGTGTTGCGGGCCCAGCCGCCCAGCCCCAGACGTGCGGCAAGCCGGTGGAGGAAGGGACGGAACCCCACCCCCTGCACGATGCCGGCGGCCAGGATATGGACCCGGCGGGCGCCCGGCTCAGGCCAGCGCGGCACGGATGCGGCCGGCCAGATGGGCGGCCAGCTCATCCAGGCCGTCGCCGGTGCGGACCGACAGCCGGAACAGCGGCCCCTGGGGGTTGACGCCGCGGTAGTCGGCCGTGACGCGCTCCAGGTCAAAATCAAAATAGGGCAGCATATCGCATTTGGTCAGGACCAGGCAGTCGGTGTCGGTGAACATGAGGGGATATTTGGCGACCTTGTCGTCTCCCTCCGGGATGCTCAGCACCGTCAGCCGGAAGTTCTCGCCGATGTCGAATTCGGCGGGACAGACCAGGTTGCCGATGTTCTCCACGAACAGCACGTCCAGCCCGTCCAGGTCGAACTGGGGCAGGATGTGCTGGATGCTCATGGCCTCAATGTGGCAGGCCCCGTCGGTGTTCAGCTGCACGGCGGGGATGTTCAGGGCGGCGATCTTCTCGGCGTCGATCTGCCCGGTGATGTCCCCCTCGATGACACCGATGGCAAACTGCTCCCGCAGGCGGGCGATCAGCGCCGTGAGCAGGCTGGTCTTGCCCGCGCCGGGGCTGCCCATCACATTGATCAGGCACACCTTGTGCTCGCGCAGGGTGTCGCGCACCTGGGCACTTACGTCGTCGTTCCACTCCATGACCTGATGCAGGACTTTGATCTCCATTATACGTCTACCTCCAGATTGTCTACCAGTAATTCACGGCCCGAAAGCCGCTGCAGGTCCAGGCCGCCGCAGAAAGGGCAGGCGATATGGCGCCGGTCGATCTCGCCCTCCTGCCCGCAGGTGCGGCAGCGCACCCGCAGCGGCAGGGTCTTTGCTTCGATCTTCGCACCCTCGGCGATGGTGCCTCTGGCCAGCACGTCCAGGTACATCTGGACGCACTCGGGCACCACCCCCGAAAAGGGGCCGATGGTCAGCCGGATGGTCCGGATGCGCCGGGCGTGCTGCGCCTGGGCAGCCTTGAGCGAAATATCCAGGATGCTCTGGGTGATGGCCAGCTCATGCATGGGACGTCCCTTCCTTTCCCGGGGCGGCCGCCCCGCAGACTTCTTTCATTATAGCACCGCCCAGGGGAAAATGCCAGAGCACCGGCACTCCGCTTGTGAAAAAATAAACAAATCGGCCTGCGCTCTTGTCAACCGGGAAAAAGGGGAGTATAATGACAAAAGTGACAAAATAAACGGTTTTTCTTCTAAAGGGAGCGTGTATTATGGGCGCAATACCAATCCTACTGATCGTATGGCCGGCCCTTGCGGCGGCCGTCCTGCCCTGCATCCAGGACCGCAGGGTGCGCGGCGGCGCTGTGTATGGGGCGGCTGTGGGCGTGATGGTTCTGGCTTCGGCGCTGCTGGCTGCCTGGATGGCAGGCGGCGCGGGCCGGGTGGAACTGTACGTCGAGACAGAGCTGATCGACCATGCCATGCTGCTGGGCGAGCTGGTCCTGATGGGGCTGATCATCCTGCTTTCCATCCGGCACCGCAAGTACCCCATCATCCTGCTGTCGGCGGGGCAGACGCTGCTGGTGGCCTGGTCCGAGCTGACCGACCCGGTCAGCCCGGCGGCGCATATGCGGGTGGACGGCCTGGCCATGCTGCTGTGCATCATCGCGGCATTTGTGGGCGGCTTCATCTGCATCTATGCGGTGGGCTACATGAAGGCCTATCACCAGCACCATGAGGACTACATCGACCGCAGCGGCTTTTTCTTCTCGATGCTGTTCCTTTTCCTGGCGGCCATGTTCGGGCTGGTGCTGTCTGAGAACCTGGTCTGGATGTACTTTTTCTGGGAGATCACCAGCGTGGTCTCCTTCCTGCTGATCGGCTACACCCGCACCGAGGAGGCGGTGAACAACAGTTTCCGCGCTCTGTGGATGAATTTGCTGGGAGGCTTCGGTTTTGCCGTGGCCATTGCCTATGCGGCGGCGGTGAACGATACCGTCCAGCTGACCCAGGTGGTGGCATCGGGCGCGGCCATCCCGGTGGTGCTGCTGGCCTTTGCGGCCCTGACCAAGTCGGCCCAGATGCCTTTTTCCTCCTGGCTGCTGGGCGCGATGGTGGCGCCTACCCCTTCCAGCGCGCTGCTGCACAGCGCCACCATGGTCAAGGCGGGAGTCTATCTGCTCATCCGGCTGGCCCCGGCGCTGGCCGGCACCCTGAGCGGCGTGATGGTCTCTTTCATCGGCGGGTTCACTTTTATCGTGTGCAGCATGATGGCCATTGCCCAGAACGACGGCAAGAAGGTGCTGGCCTTCTCCACCATCTCCAATCTGGGCCTGATCGTGGCCTGCGCCGGCATCGGCGTGGAGGAGACGATCTGGGCCGCCGTGCTGCTGACCATCTTCCACTCGGTGGCAAAGTCCCTGCTGTTCCAGGCGGTGGGCTCCATTGAGAACAGCCTGGGCAGCCGTGACATCGAGTCCATGCACGGGCTGCTGCTCCGCCTGCCCAAGCTGACCTACCTGATGGGCATCGGCATCGCGGGGATGTACCTGGCCCCCTTCGGAATGCTGATCTCCAAGTGGGTGGCGCTGAAATCCTTTGTGGACGCCGACAACTATCTGCTGGTGCTGTTTTTGGCATACGGCAGCGCCACCACCATGCTGTACTGGACCAAGTGGCTGAGCAAGCTGGTCTCCCTGCACCACACCAAGGAGATCGCCCGGGACAAGACCTACGGGAACCAGTACCTCTCGATGTTCATTCACGCGGGGGCCATGCTGCTGCTCTGCCTGCTGTTCCCGCTGGTCTCCTCCCGCATCGCTGACCCCATCGTCCGCGCCCTGTTCGGCGCCTCCCACGAGGTGCTGTCCATGGATGTGCTGACCACCATGGCGGTCATGCTGGTGTCGATCCTGTTCGTGCCCACCCTGATGTTCCTGCTGACCCGCAGCGCTCACAGGGATTATGTGCCCATCTATATGGGCGGCGCGAACATGGGGGACAATACCTATTTCGTCAACAGCTACGGCGAACCGGAGCACCTATACCTGAGCAACTGGTATCTGCGCTTTGAGTTTGGCCGGCGCCGCCTGATGCGGCCGTCGGTGATCGTTTCGGCCGGTGTGATCGCCGTCATGCTGTGCATGGTGATTGGGGGTGCGGTATGATGCAGGTTGTCAGTGTGATCCTCTATTTGCTGCTGGCCCCGCTGGCCGGCGCGCTGCTGGACGGAGTGGACCGCAAGATCTCGGCCCGGATGCAGGGCCGTCAGGGCCCGCCTCTGCTGCAGCCCTTCTACGATCTGGGCAAGCTGTTCACCAAGCAGATGCTGGCGGTCAACAGCGTGCAGATCTTTCTGCTGCTGAGCTATCTGATCTTTCTGGCGGTGTCGGGTTCGCTGCTGTTCGCAGGGGCGGATATCCTCATGTGCCTGTTCATCCTGTCCACGGCGGATATGTTCCTGGTCATGGCGGCATCCAGCGACTCCTCCCCCTTCTCGACGCTGGGGGCCGGCCGTGAAATGATCCAGATCATGGCCTACGAGCCCATGACCCTGCTGCTGGCGGTGGGCTTCTATCTGGCGACCGGCTCGTTCCAGGTGGCGGATATCATCAGCCAGCCGGTCAGCGCTGTGGCGACCATGCCGGGCTTTTTGCTGGGGATGATGTTCACCATGGCCATCAAGCTGCGCAAGTCGCCCTTCGACCTGTCCACCAGCCACCACGCCCACCAGGAGATCGTCAAGGGCCTGACCACCGAGATGGCCGGCCCGGCCCTGGCGGTCATGAACATCGCCGAATACTACGAGATGACCCTGATGCTGGGGCTGGTGGCGCTGTTCTTCCTCAACAGCAATCCCATCAGCTGGCCGGTGGCCATTGCCGCCTGCCTGCTGGTCTACTTCCTCGAGATCCTGTGGGACAACGTCAGCGCCCGCGTCAAGTGGAAGGCGCTGCTGGACAGCTGCTGGGTGTTCACCCTGCTGACCGGCGGCCTGAACGGTCTGATCCTCATGCTGATCCGATAAAGGGGGCGAACACAATGACAAACAAACTGGCAAAATCGCCCTGGCTGCTGCACTACGACGGCAGCAGCTGCAACGGCTGCGACATCGAGGTGCTGGCCTGCACCACGCCCAAATACGACATCGAGCGGTTTGGCATCATCAACACCGGCGACCCGTTCCAGGCGGATATCCTGCTCATCACCGGGGGCGTCAACCACCAGAGCGAAAGCGTCATCCAGCAGATCTATACCCAGATGCCGGAGCCGAAAGTGGTGGTGGCGGTGGGCATCTGCGCCTGCACCGGCGGCGTGTTCAAGGACTGCTACAACATCAAGGGCGGCGTGGATACCATCATCCCGGTGGACGTCTATGTGCCCGGGTGCGCCGCCCGCCCCCAGGCCATCATCGACGGCGTGGTACAGGCGCTGGAGATCTTGCAGCGCAAGCGGGAGGACTATGCCGCCCGACGCCGCAGCGGCCGCGCATAAAAAGGAGGACAACGGGAATGGAAGCATGCAATACCATTGAGCCGATGGAGATGGCCGGGTTTGTGCCAGCGGTGCTGCGGTTCAAGATGGACGGCTGGCGGGTCGTACAGATCTGCGCCGCCCGCCTGCCGGAAGGCTATGAGCTGAGCTATTCCTTTGGCAAGGGATACGATATGCGCACGCTGCGCCTGATGGTGGGGGAAAACGAAAAGGTCCCCAGCATCACCCAGATCTACCCCGGCGCATTTTTGCAGGAGAACGAGGCAGCCGAGCTGTTCGGCGTCCAGATCGAGGATATGGTGCAGGATTATCACGGCAAGCTCTACCGCATCGCGGAGGAGACGCCGTTCAAGCATAAGGGGTGAGAGGGAATGGCAAAACAGAGTATCGTGCCTTTTGGGCCGCAGCATCCCGTCCTGCCGGAACCGGTGCATCTGGACCTGGTTCTGGAGGATGAGGTGGTGGTCAAGGCGGTGCCCAGCATCGGCTTTGTCCACCGCGGACTGGAAAAACTGGTCGAGACCAAGGATTACAAGGAATATGTCTACATCGCGGAACGGGTGTGCGGCATCTGCAGCTTTGGACATGGGCTGGGATATTGCCAGTGCCTGGAAAAGATCATGAATGTGGAGATCCCGCCCCGGGCGGCCTACCTGCGCACCATCTGGATGGAGATGAGCCGCATCCACAGCCACCTGCTCTGGCTGGGCCTGCTGGCCGATGCGATGGGCTTTGAGAGCCTGTTCATGCAGAGCTGGAAGCTGCGGGAACAGATCCTGGACATGTTCGACATGACCACCGGCGGCCGGGTCATCTTCTCGGTCAACTGCGTGGGGGGCGTATTGAAAGATATGGATGACACCATGCTCAAGACGCTGGTCCGGACGGTCAACGACATGGCGCAGGAGCTGCGCCCGGTCGCGGAGGCCTTTCTGCGGGATTACACGGTGGGCACCCGTCTGCATGGGCTGGGCGTGCTGAGCGCCGAAGACGCCCGGATGATGGGGGCTGTGGGACCCATGCTGCGCGCTTCGGGGGTGGAATACGATGTCCGCAAGCTGGGCTATGCGGCTTACGGCGACCTGGAGCTTGAGCCGGTCACCGCATCGGACGGCGATTCCTTTGCCCGGTGCGAGGTGCGCATCAAGGAGATCTTCCAGTCCTTTGACCTGATCCGTCAGGCTGTGGACAAGATCCCCCAGGGACCCATTGCGGTGCCTGTCAAGGGGAACCCCAACGGCGAGCACTTCATGCGGATCGAGCAGCCCCGGGGCGAGGCGATCTACTACGTCAAGGCCAACGGCACCAAATTCATCGACCGGTTCCGCCTGCGCACCCCCACCACAAGCAACATCCCGCCCATGCTGGAGATGCTCAAGGGCTGCCAGCTGGCTGACGTTGCGCTGCTGATCCTGACCATTGATCCCTGTATCAGCTGCACGGAGAGGTGAGAAAGATGGACCACAAACACGATCAGACGACGCCCTGGAAGCTGTTCCCCTTTGCGGGCACAGTGATCAAGAACCTGTTCTCCAAGCCGTGCACCACAGGCTATCCTTTCGAGCCGGCCCAGTATCCCGAGCGGATGCGCGGCCATGTGGAAATCTGCGTGGAGGACTGCATCAGCTGCGGTCTGTGCGCCCACAGCTGCCCGCCCGGCGCGCTGCAGGTGGACCGGGCCGCCGGTACCTGGACCATCAACCGGTTCGACTGTGTCCAGTGCGGCAACTGTGTCAACGTCTGTCCCAAAAAGTGCCTTGCCATTGTGCCGGGCTACACGGCGCCTGCCGCACAGAAGGCCAGCGAGACCTTTACCCGGCCCAAGGCACCGGATGCCGCGCCGGCGGGCAAGGCCGACGGCAAGCCGGAGAACGATGCCGGCAAGTGCGTTTACTGCACCCTCTGCGCCAGAAAATGTCCCCAGAACGCCATCACGGTGGACCGCGCTTCCAAGACCTGGAAACTGGACGCAGCAGCCTGCGTTGGCTGCGGCCTGTGCGCCGCCGCCTGTCCCAAGAAATGCCTGACCCTCAAATAAAGGCTGCCGTCAGACTGCGTTAGGGCGGGAAAAGATAAAAAGACGCGGTTTGCCGGCTCATTCGATGGAGCTGTGCAAACGGCGTCTTTTTATTTTGCAGAACAGATGCGGGAAAAGACCGCAAAAAACAGGGGAGCCTGTTCCTGCCGCGCGGCTGCGCGCAAAAAGAGGCTCCCTCTGCGGGATCGTTGCTTGACCGGGTGACCGGCGAAATGGCTTACTGGTTCAGTTTGCCGATGATCTGGTCCATGGTCATGCCTTCGGTCAGCAGTTTCTGGACGGTGGAGTCCAGCTCCGTTTTCTGTGCATCCAGAGCGGCTTTGGCCTCGGCGTTGACCTTTTTGGTTTCCAGCTTGGCAATGGCGTTGTCGGTGGCTTTGAGCGCGGCGCGGTTGGCTTTGAGCTGGGCTTTCAGGGCGTTGATCTGATCGAGCGTCTCCGAAATATTCTGCTCCAGCTGCGCTTTTTCGGCAGCCTTTGCCTCAATGGCGGCGGCGTAATCGGCTGCAGAGGACAGCTTGCCGGTCTTGGGTTTATTCTTGCTTCCTTTGAGTCTGGGCATGATCATACTCCTCCTAAAATGGGGTGAATTTTCCTATTGAAAATATAATATAAATTTTATGCTTTCACAATATCTTTTCTGTCGAAATAAAATATTTCACATTTTGGGAATAAAAAACTTCTTATCGAACCTCCGGATCCGAGGAGCCAAAAAAGCAAAAAATATACCCGGGCGATATCCGATCCGCCGCACGAAAAAGATATCCAAAATGCTGCGCCTGCGCAGAAAAAAGATTCCCGCGGCCAAATGTATTTTTCAGAAATCGCTTTACGCAGCCGGCGATTTTTGTTATGCTTAAAATGTATCTGAAAATTCCTCCACGCGGTTCGATTCTACCCAAAAGCGCCGTCCGCCGCGCTGCATTCCATCATCCGGAGGCGGTACTTTTGGGAGGATCTCTCGGCAGATTCGACTTCTCAGATACGCCCTAACGCGTGTGACGTGATCCCAAGGACAAGACCGCTCTTTTGGCCCCGCCCGTCCCGGGAGCGGGGCCTTTTTATGGGATAAAAGCAAAACATAAGGTTGTTTTAATGATATCTATTGACAACTTTAGCCCTCTGCGATACCATATATACAAAGGATCAAAACCACTGTCAGGAAGGTGACTCCCATGGAAGGCCGCAGAGCTGCAAAGGCCCACACTGAGCGCATCTACGTCAAAGTGACATCCGAGTTCGACACCACCGGTTCCATGGTGCCCCTGTCCATCACCTGGGCGGACGGGCGCACCTTTGCCATCGAGGCGGTGCGGGATTTCCGCCCGGCGGGGGCGGTGGGCAACGACAGGGCAGGAGACTGCTTTACCGTCCTGATCCAGGGGCGGGAGAAACAACTGTATTTTGAGCACATCGGCTCACAGTTCATCGGGCGGGTGGGCCGGTGGTTTGTGGAAAAGACTGTCACCGCGTGAATTCTGAGAAGGAAGGGAGAGCGCCATGTCCGGCCCGCGCACCTATTTTGCCATCGACCTGAAAAGCTACTATGCCTCGGCGGAGTGCGCTGCCCGGGGCCTGGACCCGCTGACCACCAACCTGGTGGTAGCAGACGCCAGCCGCACCGAAAAGACCATCTGCCTGGCGGTGTCGCCCTCCCTCAAGGCTCTGGGCATCCCGGGGCGGGCACGGCTGTTCGAGGTGGTGCAGAAAGTCAAGGAGGCCAACGACGCCCGGCTGCGGGCGGCCATCCGCAGCCGCACCGCCGTGAAAAAGGACGGCAAATGGTCCCTCGCCGCTCCCAGCTATGACGCCAAAACCCTGGCGGCGGACCCCTCTCTGGAGATCAGTTACCTGGTGGCCCCGCCCCGGATGGCCTACTACGAAAAAGTGTCCCGGCAGATCTACGGCATCTACCTGAAATATGTGGCCCCCGAGGACATGGTGGTCTACTCCATCGATGAGGTATTCATCGACGCCACGCCCTATTTGACTTATTACAATATGGCTCCTCACGACCTGGCCAAAACCATGATCCGGGAGGTGCTGTACACCACCGGCATCACCGCCACGGCGGGTATCGGCTCCAACCTCTATCTGGCCAAACTGGCCATGGACATCACCGCCAAGCACGCCGCCCCCGACCAGGACGGCGTCCGCATTGCCGAGCTGAACGAGAAAGCCTTCCGTTACCTGCTGTGGGACCACAAACCCCTCACCGACTTCTGGCAGGTGGGCCCCGGGACGGTGCGCCGGCTGGAAAAGCACGGCATCCACACCATGGGGGAGCTGGCCCGGGCCAGCCTCTGCGACGAGGATATGCTGTACCGGGAGTTCGGGGTGGACGCGGAAATTTTGATCGACCACGCCTGGGGCATCGAACCCTGCGGCATGAAGGAGATCAACGCCTACCAGCCTGAAACAAACAGCCTCTGTGAAGGGCAGGTGCTCTCCTGTCCCTATACCTGCGAAAAAACACGTCTGATCGTCCAGGAGATGACCGACAGCCTGGTCTATCAGCTGATGGACAAGGGGCTTGTCACCGACGGGCTTACATTGGACATCGGCTACGACCGGGAAAACTGCGACAGCGGCGGTTACCGTGGCCCGGTGCAGATCGACCGGTATGGCCGCACCCTGCCCAAGCCCAGTCACGGCAGCGTCCGGCTGGAGTCGGCCACCAACCTGGGCAGCCAGCTGCAGGCCGCGGCTGCGGCTTTGTTCGACCGCATCGCCAATCCCAAGCTGACGGTCCGCCGCCTGACCCTCACCGCCAATCGGGTGGTAAAGGATCCCGGCATCTTCCAGACCGACTTTTTCACCGACGCCGCCAAGCTGGAAAAAGAAAAAAGCCTCCAGGAGGCCATGCTGGGCCTCAAGAAGCGCTTTGGCAAAAACGCGGTGCTCAAGGGTTCCAACTACCTGGAGGGCGCCACTATGCGGGACCGCAACGGGCGGATCGGCGGCCACAAGGCCGAGTGAGGGCGAGAATATGGACGACTACAAAAACACCAAAGAAGGTCGCATCGCCGGCCAGAAATACGCCGATCTTTTGCAGATGGAGCGTCCCGAGCCCTCCGTTAAACATCCCCGCATGAGCCTGGGCAGCCGGGCCAAGATCTTCAGCCCCTTTGCGGCGCTGCGGGGCTTCGATGACGAGCTGGCGGAGGAAGGTGCCCAGACCCTGCGTGTGGCCCGAGCAGAGCTGTCCGAGGAGGAGAAGGCCGCCCTCTCGGCCCGGCTGGCTGCTCTGCGCCGCGGCATGACCATCACAGTGCGGTATTTTGTGCCCGACCTGCTCTGCCCGGCCGACCCGCCGGCGGGCCGCTACAAGACCGTGACCGGCGCCGTCCAGGCCCTGGACCCGGTGCGCAAGACACTGCGCCTTGCGCTGGACAGTCCGCATACAGGCCCGGGGATGGAGAAGGAAAAGGCTGCGGTGATCCTGTACGAGAACATCGAAGAATTGACTTGAGTTGTATCATGGAGCGACCAAAAAGCGATTTTTATGGGGACGGTCGCAACGTTTTTTGGAAAAGTTTGTTTTTCCTGTTGACAAGGATCTTTGTCAGTGGTATTCTGATTATGACAATTATAGTTGTCATAATGACGGCTTTAGTTGTCAAATTGGAGGGACGAAATATGCCGCTTTACAATCGGCTCAAGGAACACCGGGCCCGGCTGGGAGTCAATCAGCAGGAGATGGGGCGCCTGGCAGGCGTGTCCCGTCAGACCATCAGCCAGATCGAACGGGGCGATTACTCTCCCTCCGTGACATTGGCGCTCAAGCTGGCAAAACTCTGCGGGGTCACGGTGGAAGACATTTTTTCGTATCAGGAGGATGACTGAGATGAAAGATTTTGTGAAACAGGACAACCTCCGTGCGCTGCCCAAATTCCTGGCACTTGTGGCAGGGTTCACCGTATTGGGCGGTATCGGTGGATTTTTGGTTGCGATAGCGGCAAAGCCGGAGACACTGGAAGCCATCCGGGTCGGGATGGACCGAGTGATGAATATGGCCGGTCCCTGGGGGATCCCGGTAAGCGGTGTGGTGCTGCTGTTTCCTGCATGGCTGTACTACCGTTCGGCCCGCAGGCTGTATGGGAACTGGGATCCTGACATGGAAGAAGGCGCCGAGGATGAGATTCGCCGGCGGATGAATTTCTTGCTGCTGCTCATGCTGCTGTTTACCAACCTTGAGACAGTCTTTGCGTTCTTTTTTCTGGCTGCCAGCTTCCAGTATACCTATGCCCCGCTGAATGTGGTCTTGTTTTTGATCGCTATGGCCTGTATCATCCTTTTGCAGCAGAAGGTGGTGGATTTGACCCGCAGCATAAACCCAGAGAAAAAGGGCAGCGTCTATGACTTGAAGTTTCAGAAGATCTGGTTTACCAGCTGCGACGAGGCTGAGCGGGCCCAAATCGGCCAAGCCTCTTTTCAGGCTTACCGAACCACCACGGTGACCTGTATGATCGTCTATCTGGTGCTGACCCTGATGAACTTCATGGCAGGAACCGGGCTTCTGCCGGTATTGGTTGTCCTTGTGATTTTCGGGGCGCTTCAGGTAAGCTACCTTCTGGCCTGCATCCGGGCGTGCCGGCGCGCTCAGCGCTGAAATATATATGAAGGATGAAATATATGAAGGACTTTGAGAGAAAAAATCAGCGACTTTCCCTTTGCGGATTGAATTGTGGGCTATGCCCTATGCTTTTGGGAAACCATTGCGGCGGATGCGGCAACGGGAGTCCATCATGCAAAATCGCAAAGTGCAGCCTGGAACACGGGGAAATCGAATATTGCTATGAGTGCAAGCAGTATCCGTGTGAAAAATATGAGCATATTGACGAATACGATTCTTTTATCACGCACAGACATCAAAAGCGGGATTTAGAAAAAGCGAAAAGCGCAGGCATTGGTGCATATAATCTGGAGCAAACAGAAAAAGCGCAAATCCTTTCAAAATTGCTTGCCGGATACAACGATGGACGTAGAAAAAATTTCTATTGCGTGGCGGTAAATTTACTGGAACTTTCCGAAATACGGGAAGCGATGAACAGGATCGAATCCAATGACAGGGCGTTTGCGTCAGAAAAAGAGCGCTGCGCTTATGCCGTAGAAGTATTTCAGGAAATCGCCGACAGAAAAAACATTAAGCTGAAGCTGATCAAGAAATAGGCGGCCTTTGAAAATTCAGGGATGTGTTCGCAATGAAATGAAGTACGGTCTATCTATGCGTGAATGACATGGTAAAATCTTTGAATTTCTATCGGTTGCTTTTGCAGAATGAGCCTTTGTATTGAAACAATGACCGATGGACTGTGTTTGATGAGTGCCCGTATGCAAACGAGCGGCCGGAGACGGCGTCTGTAAAATTTTTCAAAAAAGCCTTGACAACAAAAGCCTGATCCGTTATACTGCTGGATGTCCGAAATCGTAATGTATGATTTGGGATGATAGGAGGGGAAGGATGGAACAGAGTCTGGAGATGCAAGCCAGTCTGGCGGCGTTCCGGGAAGCGACCTGGGAACTGGACGATGTTTATACGTTGTTCCCCAAATCCTGCGGGCTTTCCGAAGTGGAATATTGGTCATTGCTGCTGATCTACGAAGGCGCGGCCACCCAAAGCCAGATCAGCGAACGGCTTTTTGTCAGCAGGCAGACATTGAATTCCGCTTTCAAGCAGCTGCGCAAAAAGGGCCTGATCCGTTTGGAACCCTATGAGGAAAACCAGCGTTCCAAGCGCTCTCTGCTGACGGAGGAAGGAAGGGCTTTCGTTGAGGCGCATATCATGCGGATGCACCGCATCGAGGAAAACGCATGGAAAAAACTAAGCAGTGACGAACACAATGCTCTGATCTCCCTGACCAGGAAGATAAGCTGCCTGATCCGGAGCGAGATGGAGCAGTCAAAAATGAATCAGATCTGATGTTCATCGGAGGCTTGCAGCCGTAGCTGCAGGAGCCGGAGAAGATGTCGAGTGCGCTCGGTTATGGAAACGTAACCGGGCGCTTTTTTATTTTGGAGGTTGCGGGATGCATCGGAACCATTCCCCCCAATGCCCCTTCTGCCGGGGACGTTTGATTTTTCCGGCGGCCGGAGGGCGCTCTCCGCCGCAGGGCGGAGCCATCGTTTCATAGCTGCATCATCGGAGGACTGGCCATCGCAATGGTCTGCCAGCCAGGGAAGATAAGAAAACGCCCGGGCCTGACAAAAGTCGAGGAAGCGGAAATGCTCAATCTGGGGACGTCGGGGGCCACCCTGGAAGTACTGTTTGCGACCGGGCTCAAAATGGCGGCGGCCTCTCTCATCTCCAGCGTCTGCGCCATCCTGGGCGGGTACACCTGTGCCGCCCTTTCGGCGCAGGTGGGCAAGGACATTCGGATGGCGCTGTATGAAAAGTCCCTGAAGCTGTCCATATACGATTTCCGCAGCATTGCCTCCTTTTTGGTTTGGTCAGAGCCGCTCCACCTTGTCATAAAAACCGGCTATGTTAGAAAAGCGACGACCGCCAATGGTGAACACCTCTCTCATGTCCATATAAACGGCTCCTTTAAGTGGTATTTCTCCATAATCCGCTTTTCCAGAGCTTCATAGGAATCCATATCCTCTGGCTGCGCTGGAATACCCTTGTCTTCCCACCAATAACCATTCCCATAGTAGAAAAACATTGCCCAGTAATAAGGCAGGTCATGGCTGAATATCGCCACTCCCAAGGCATCGGCCACTGGCTCTGCCAGCGGTGAGCGTTCCACAATCTGAGAGGCTTCTTCATAGGAGATCCCCACCAGCTTCACCAGCAGATGCTTCACCAGTTCGCAGAAGCTGTACTGATTGAATATGACCTGCCAATCCTCATCTATTTTGAACACAAGTCCATCTCTCACCATGGTATTTCTCTCCGTTCCTTGACCTGCATCCTTGGCATGGGCATAGTCCCGTCAAGTCATTTCATACAGCAGGGCGGTGCCACCCTGCACCAGTCCAAGATGGGAGAGCAGGGTTTCTAGGCCGCTCTGCACCGTCCCGGCGGGCAGGTCCCAGTCCGGGGGATTCTCGCTGACAAGGCTTTTCTCAATGCTCTGGTTGTCAAAGATCCCAAACGCCTCATAGAATACCTTTTGGTCAAAGGTGCCCTGCTCCAGTGCAAAGGCATGAGCCTGGTTGATGGCCTCTTTTGCACAGTCGCAATCTTTCAGCGTTGTGGACCGCAGGTGATGAAATTTCGTCCACACATTCTCGAAATAGGTGTAGTAGTTGCTTCGCAGCACTTCCACGCCGTCCATGCGAATGGCTGCCCGGCCCTCATGGTCGGCGCTTTTGCTGTAACTGGTGGCAAAATATTGGATGTGACCCCGGAGCGCCGGGCACAGGTAATCATTTTCCAGCTTGTTTCGGATTCCACTCCAGGTGGATACTCGTCTGTTTGACATAGGCATTTGTTCCTCTCTGCTGAATCCTACTGCTTTTGGAGATACTCCCGGAAGCATTCGATGAACTCCCGATTCCGCTTAGGGACATCGAACCCCTTCCGATGGGGAAAGAACCCCTCCCGTTCCACATCATCCAGCAGCTTCGGCAAGTCGGAAAACCGGGCAAAGAACGGCAGGGCATAGTCCTGGATCTGCCCGGAAATCTCCTGGATAGAGCGTTCCCGCTCCAGCAGGGTGGACACCTCATAGCGGGGGAAATCATCATACCGGCGGGTCAGCCGGGCGATGGAGGTGCCTACGATACCGTCATAAGTCTCCTCATGCCTCTCCCTCTCGCTGCGCCATCGGGCAATCACCGGGGAACTCACATCGAAGAAGGCAGTAAAAGTGGTGGAGCCAAAGCGGATGGAGGGGGAAAAGTAAAAAGAGAACACAAAGATGCCGTCTTTTTTGTAGATATCATTTTTGCTCTTGCGGTATTTGTAACCCAGCGGAATCAAGGGCTCCGCGATCCGCTCACAGGTATAGACGAAGATCTCGCGGGGCTTGGTTTCCTTGGGGAAATCCTTCTTCTCCATGTTGCCACCTCTCAGTCACAATAGATACCCACAACTATCATCCCCTTGAAAGTCCTGACACTTGTTATAGAAATCCTTCAAGGTTCTAAATTCGGACAACGTTGCATTCTGGTTTTCCGTTCCGTTCAGCTGAATGGTGAGTGTTTTATTTTCTATCGTTTGCCGAACCCTCATCAATCCCACCAGAAGTACCAGACGGTGGACTGCCGCAGCACATCGGCCAAAGCGCCCACGGTGGCGTCCTCCGGCCCCTGGTCGATCACATCGGGGCAGAAACCGTACAGCTCTACCGCCGCATCCATGGCCTTCTCCTTGGGGACGGGGACCGGGAGCAGGAACTCCAGCTCGTCGTGGGTCATGGCGGCGGGCACCGCACCGTACTGCTCGAACCAGTATTTGGCCGCTGCCATCAGCTGGGGTGTGTCAGGGCAGTCGTTCCAGTTTCCGAAGGGCAGGTAGGCAAAGATCTCCCAGGGGTTCTTCACCGGGATCTTAGCCAGAATAAGGGGATAGGTCATATCGGTGTCAGAATTCCAGTAGCAGGAGAAACGGTTATTCTCATAGCCGCCCTCCATCTCGCCCAGGACTTCCTCATTCCAGTCCATATCATCGTCCTCGGCTTCTTCCTTGCGCTGGCCGGTCAATTCCTCCAAAACCGCCTTTCCGTCCTTGATGGGGGCGGAGAGCATCTTCTTCCGGTACTCCGTTACAGCTTTAAGGTCAAATTCGTAAATGTCCGCATCATTCTCCGGGTCGGCGTTCATCACCAGACACTCCAACAGCGTTTCATCATCCGCCTTGATGAGCACCGGCACAAAGCCTTCTTTGACACTTTCCCGTTTGGCATAGCTGTATGCCGACATGATGGGATCATCGTCCTTCATGGAGGGAAAATAGGTACACTCGCAGTCCAGATACTCCATCAACGCCTCAGCCAGTTCGGAGGGTTCCAGCGTATCCTCGTCGAAGTCCTGTCCCTGCCAGTTTTCAAAGCGTTTCTCGATTACCTTTGCCATGGCCTGGTAGTAGTCCTCGTCAAAGGGGATAAACAGGTAGGCTTCATCTTGGAACTCATTGGAGTGATACCGCTCCGGGCCGAAGAAGCGGAGGGCGTTGTCATCAACATCGGCAGGATAGTAGGGGCTGTCGCCCTCTCCATAGTAATAGCCTGCAAAAGCACGGCCTTGCTGATTGAATAGCACAGAGAACAAGCAGCCGTCCAACTCATTCTGGATGAATGCCCGCAGGTCCACACTGGCAGGGTCGGCTTTGACCTGTTTGATCACTTCGCCGTATTCTTTCAGAAATTCCTCGCCCATCAAATCATGCTCCATGCACCAACGCAAGTAGATGGCCATATGGTTGTAGGCATTGATGGGGTCAATGGGCAGACCCTTCTCCTCAATGCTCTCGATATGATAGGAGGCATCGTCCATCTCACCGTCAAAATCATCATTGGAAAGGGTGCCACGAGTGATAGCATCCTGACGGTCAGGCTTCACCACAAAGCTGATGCCCTCCATTTTGTCCAGCAGGGCGTCCGCGTCGTGGGCCAGCTTATACTCCAGCTCGTCCCGGTAGAGGGGGATCACCTGGTAGAAGTTGATCTCCTCGCCGCCGGGCAGGGTGCAGAATTCGCTGCCGTCCTCCGTTCCCTGGGGGCCGGTCAGGATGGCGGCGCACAGCTCCGTATCCGGTGCAAAAGGCTCCTGATTGTCCATGGTGTGGCCCCAGCCCAACCAGGTGTCGCTGGCAATGGGCAGACGGGCCAGGGATTTCAGCAGGCGGATGGGCCAGTACCACCGATCGTCTTTCATGTCCTCCTGCTTCAGCTTCCAGTCCTTGGGCAGGGCGATGGCCAGCTCCGCCCGCTCCAGCTTGTATTCGGCCAGTTCCTCGGGCACATTCATCCGGTGGGCGCCCATGCCCATCGTCACCAGTGTGTAATAGTCATGTTCCTCAGAAGGCGGCACCACGCAGATGTCCACATGGATGTCGGGGGAACTCAACTCGTGAAACACGGTCTCAAAATTGCCGAAATACTGCTGGATGTGCCCTTCAATGGCCTCCATTTCCTCCTCGGAGTAGACCTCGGGAGCGCCAGTTTCTTCACCATTGGGCGCTTCGCCCTCCGGCTCATGGGGCGTTTCAGGGTCCGGGTCATCTTCTCCTTCGTCCTCCGGGCCGCCCTCCGACGGCTCCCAGGAGATTTTCAGGGTCATCTGGTCCTCCGGCAGACCGACGCCGGGGCTGCGGGTGATGGCGTGCTTGTCATCCGCCGTAAAGCCGATGGTTTCCCCGTCGTGGAGCTCCACATCGCTTCCCAGCACATAGGAGGCGAGGCTGGCCAAAAAGTCCCGCAGGTCACCCGGCTCAGCGTCGGCGCCCAGTACCTCCATCTCGTCTTTGCCGAAGGCCTCCATGCCGTAAGTGTAGCCGTTCAGACCCTTCTCATTCCGCCAGAGGCCGAACCAGATCCAGTTGAAAATGGGCAGTTCGTCCCCCTTCAGCATATCGGCAAAGCCCTCATAGAACCGGGGCTCGAACACCACGCCGCTGGTATAGACGCCGGTGGCATACTTCTGGCGGCAGCAGGCGGCCACCACCTTGGTGAACAGTCTGCCCTTTTCCAGCAGATCTTTCTCTTTGCCCAGCACCGCCACCAGAATGTGGGCGCGGTGCTCCCTGGCAACCTTGACCGCATCTTCCCACATATAGTTGTTTTCCGCGTTGACCTCGGCCTCGCCGCCGGGGATAGGATAGTTATTCAGACTGACGGCGGCGAGCATATCGCCCACCTCAAACACCAGGACGTCGTCGTCCTTCTCCCCGCTGGCGTCGGATTCATCCACGGGGATGTCCCACTTTTCCTTTATGTCCCGGATGAACTGCTGTTTGTCCCATTCTCCCTTGGACAGCAGCACAAAGCCGGTGAAGACGCCGGTGCGGTCGGTGTCACTCTCGTCCTCGTCCACAGCCTTGCCCCGCTTGTCGATCTCTTTCTGGCACTCCTGGATCACAGCCGGAGCGTCCTCATCCTCGGGGGCCAGTTCCGCCCACCGCTGGGCATAGGGGATGGCCTTTTCTTCCTGCCGGTTGAGATACTGATAGCCATAGGCCATCCGCATATTCCACTGGGCTTTGTCCTGGCCCTCCTCCCGGACGGACTCCAGCACCTCGATGGCCCGGAGCAGGGCTTTTTCTGCCTTGTAGTAGGGGAGCTCCTCCTGATGGTCGCCCAAAACTGCGTAGTTTTCCAGCGCCCGCGCCATGGCGTAGGCGGTGCGGTAGTTCCGCTGGTTCTCCGGGATAGCGTTCAGCGCCTGGATGCAGCGGAGGAACGCATCCTCATTGTTCCACTGCTCGATCTGTGCAAAAAAGTCCTCGGCGTTTTCTGGGGTGTAGGGGATGTAGTCCATACCGGACAGCGTCTCGTCCAGCTCAGCGGTATCCTCGCTGCCCTCCGGCTCTTTCTCGGGCGGCTTTTTCAGGGCTACTGTGCCCGCCTCCCGGCGGAAGGTGTGGAAGCTGGCCCAGGGGATGTCCGTGCCCTCAAAGAACTCCTTGGCCATCTGGAGCGCCGTTTGGATGTCCCAGGCGATGAAGTCCACATAGCCGCAGAAAAGGCCGGTGGCTCCGCCGGTGAGGGTGAGGATCTCCGGGCCGTCGCCGGTGCTGAACAATTCCTCCAACTTGTCCCGGAAGGCGAAGATCTTCTCCGATCCTTTTTCCTCCCGCAGGGTGTCCAGGGGATAGCAGAAGAAGCCCGCCACTGCGCCGTCGGCATGGAGAGCATCCATAAAATCGTTGTCCCCGTTCAGATAGCCATTGATGAGCGGCACACAGCAGGTGGAGCCGGCCATTACATCCAGCCGCCAGTCAGCGTCCGGGTCCTTGTTGGGTTCCATTTCGTAGCCAAGGTAGCTCTCCAGATAGGCTTCCGGATCGGTGGTAAGGTTCGCTCCCTTTTCTTTCAGTTTGTCAGGCAGCTGGGACAGGAGGAAGGACGGCTCTGCCTTGGGCTGATCCAGTACATCGAAATCGTCAATGTACCACATGTGGGAGATCTCGCCCAGCACCTGGTCGGTGAGGGTGGTGAGCATCCACCAGACACGGCCTTCCGCCTCCCGGAGCATAGGCAGCAGCTTTTCGCAGTAGGCGGAGATGGCAAAGCTGTTTTCACCCTGCTCCTCCAGCCAGACCTGCACATCCTCCCCGGAGATGTCCCAGCCATCCTCGGTGCGCAGGCCGATATTCTGGAGGGGCTGACGGCCCACCAGGATGTTCCAATGCTCCAGCACCTCCCTGGGGGCGTGCTTCTGGAAGTAGATCAGCTCAAACAGCTTGACCTTGTCACCCTCCGGGGTGAGGATCAGCTCATGCTTCTCGCCATTGAAGCCCATCTCGAAGGAGATTTCGTCAAACGCCTGGTTCAAAGCCCCTTCCATTTGGGCTACGAGTTCGGCGCCGCGGGTATGGTCCTTGTCGTCGTCCATCATCTGCCGCAATTCTGCTTCCATCTCGGCAAAGGTTTCCCACCAGTTCTCTGTCCGCTCCCGGAAGCACTCCCAGAACTGCGGCAGGGAAATGCCCTTCCTGCACCATTCGATAAACTCTTTGGTATCCTCGTCGCCGGGACGAGCTTCCAATGCTTTTTCAAAGTACCGCAGGGCGCGGCCCTCCTGGTCCAGATAGTAGTAGGCATACCCCATGCGGAAGTTCCAGTAGTAGTCTCCCTCGAAGTATTCCTCATGGGGCTTTAACAGAGCGAGGGCTTTTTTAAGCATTTCTCTGCAAGTCGGCTTATGTGGGTCCGCCAGATTGTTGTAGGCCCGGGCCAGTTCGCTGTCCATCTCCGGGGTGCGTTCCTCGGCGGGGATGGCCTCCAGCGCGTCGATGATTTTCTGGAATTCGTTCTCCTCATTCCATTTCTGGCACTGCTTCAAAATATCCATATCTTGTTCCTCCTCGTCCTGTTCCGGTTTCCAGTCTTTGATCTGCTGGAACACGCCATTCTCATCCCGCTCAAAGGCGCATGGGGTAGGGGTGTTCAGCAGAGGGATGATGAAGTCCCGGTTGCGGCCGCCGGACTCGTACAGCTCCTTCCGCAGGGCCTCCACATCCCGGGCCATCTCCCGGATCTCGTCCTCATCCATCATCTCACTGAGGTCATATTCCAGCGGATTCTGGGCAAAGTCCGTCAGGGCTTTTTTCATGGCGTCGTGTTCCTCTGGCGTGGCGGTGATGCGGATGCAGCGGGCGGGGGTGTTGTACTCGTCCAGGTCCTGGAGGTTTACACTGCCGCTGACGCTGCACTCCAGCAGGATGGCAGCCAGGTCAGTGACCACATCAATGGCGAAGTGAAAGTCCATCTCCACGCCACCCGAGTGGGTGAACTCCAGATACTCCACAGTCTGGCGGAAGTCCCAGTTCTGCTTGTCCAGTCCGATTTTGGCGAAGATTTCGCCCAGGGGAACCTCCTCTTTCTTCTGGTCCACCAGAAACTCCACCAGGTTCAGGCTGTCATCCGAGCCGCCAATGTAGTTGCCCCAGTATTTTTGGATATACATCCGTCACGCCTCCTTTTATTCCGGCCATTCATCGCCGTCACAACGGCTGATGAAGTCATAGTGCAGGCTCTCAAAATAGTCGTTGGGAAGGGATACCTCGTCCTGACGCAGCTCCAGCCCATCCAGATCCATCATCTCATTGATATATGCAAGGGTATCGTGAATACCCGCAACATGTTCGTCCTGAAGCATCTCAGCCAGCACACCTTTCTGCTCCGGTGTCAGTGCGGCGAGAAATTCATTTTTCGCCTTGTTGTCCTCCGTCCTGGGAAAGCCATCCCCCTTGACCCACCGGGCCGTTATGCTGTTCTTCCGATCCACAAGGCCGTCAATAAATGCTTTATACAGTTCCAGTTCCTTGCTCATGGCAGATCCTCCATTCCCAATCAATTTACTTTCGGATCAAACTCCCGTCATCAATAAAGGCAGCTTCCCGGATGCGCCGGAGGGATTCCGGTTCCAGCAAAAACTCCCGCAGGTTCGGGTCCTCAAAGAAGGACATGGGGCGCACCTGGGTCGGCCCGGCCACCGCCCACAGCCGCGATGTTGCCAACCGCTCCGCTGTCTGGAGCGCCTTCTCCCGTTCGCCTAAATAGAGATAGCGGGCGATTGCGTCCCGATAGGAGGAGTCAGCCATGGGCACGCCCTGAATCTCCTCGAACAGCTCCACCGCATCCTTGGCAGTGCCGAACATACAGCAGTGGTTGTAGAGCTTCCGTTTGGCGTCGGGATCGTCCGGGGAGAGCTTCTTGTTCTGCTCCGCCAGCTTTGCCCAAAGCTGCTCCTTCGTCTGGGGCTCCTCCGGATCACGGTAGGGGTAGTTCCGGTCGTTGTCCGAGAAGGGCATGACGCCCCGCCGGAGGCAGTCCATCAGGATATCGCAGAAGCGGTCCCGCTGGGGCCGGCCGTTCTCCGCCCGGATGCGCGCCTGTTCCTTTGTCAGCGCATCGATCATCTCCTGCTCCCGGTGGAGCTGGATGGCGGCCACCGTCATAGCAGTCATGTGTTCATCGCTCACATTGCTGTAATACCACTCCTCCAGCCAGGGGAGGACGGTGAGATCCAGATCCAGCGCATGTTCATAGCCCAGCTCAAAATAGGCCGCCTCCGCCTTCACCGCCGCCACCTGATGGGGATATTTGTCGGCAAAGGTCTCCAGGGTGTCCAGGGCCCCGTCCTTGCCGTCCATGATCTCATAGCAGACCATGCGGAATTTTTTAGGCAGTTTGATGACATCCATATCGACGCCTCCTTCAGTCTTTTTTCTGTAAATAGTAGGTTCCACACCGGCCCCACAGCCGGGTGTCCAGATTTTCCTTTTTGATATCTGCCATCTGCCGAAAGACCGGCTTGATTGCCTATCAGCAAAGACAGTCGAGGCTGTCAGCGGCGGCTTATGAAATGTGCAGTTCATCTTGACCGTTGCTGGCTCGGTTGGCTTTGCTATCTCCCCGATAAATGGGAAGTTATCGACCTGTTTTTGATAGTCTGTTCTGCAAGAAGATGACAGCGGCTTCATGTACTTCTTCTCTTAATTCGCCCTGTGTAGGACTTTTTGCAATCCTCTGTATATCTGAGAGAATACAATTTATGCTCTCATCGGAAAAAAGAGGTGCCAGACAGGTGATAATCCAATACTTCCATATGTCGTCTTTTTCATGTGGACTTAAAACTCTATGAATTAAAGGGACAAGGGCTGATTGGTGTAAAGCGAGCACCGGCAAAATATCACCAGCAACAGGCCAATTACAGTCCTGTATCCACTCCAAAAGAGAGGGTAATATCGGCTCAATCTCATTGTCAGTAAGGTGTTTTAGCCTCTCTATATTTGAGCTATCAAATTTATTTTTTGGCACTAAGTCGTGAATATCTGTCATATTAGCTCTTAATCTCCATCTCAAATTTTATTTTGTCGTTCTCCAAATACCTTTTTCTTTCTTAAAGCGGAATAAATTTTCGTTCACAGTAGTCCTCCTTCGATCCTTTCTGCGTGTTCCAGCAGATAGCGCCGGCCATCCTGCTTGGCCTGCTCCAAGTATTGTGGAAGCAGGCCGGAATGGATGGCGTCCAGCGAGACCAGAACCGCGATCCGCTGGTATTCCTGTAATTCGAGGGAATAACAGTTCCGCTCCCAGAACAGCGGAGCGAACTGTTCCACACAGTCAGGACGCAGAGCGGGCATCGCCAAAAGCGCCCGCCGGCTCACATATTCATTGGGGTCCTTTGCGAAGTCCAGGATCATGTCTTTGACTTCCTGGCTGCATGGACATTCTGGCAGATAAGCGGCAAACTGCCACTTGGCCTCACTTTCATTGGAGGCTGCGGCCCTGCGGCAGAGGCACTCGAACCATTGGGGATGGGAAGTGGTCTCCTGTATAAACCCCTCCGCTTCGTTGTCCCTGGCGATCAGATAGACCATCTCATCCAGCAGGACGCTGTCTGCCGTTTCTGCATCCATTTGGGTCAACACCTGGCAGAAGGCACTGTAAGTATCATTCCAGTATGGATAATCGACTTCCCACTCACCGCCGAGTTCCTCGCTGGTTTTGCCGGGATAAGTGGCTTCCTGCCATTGATGAAACTTGATTGCCTGCTCCAGCAGGCGTTCACGGATGCCCTTTGCCATGTGCTCACCTCACAACCTATCCAGGTTCTCCTGTAGATTGCCCTGCCTCAAATGGCGGGCAATGGCTCGGTTCAGCTCCTTGCGCGGGTGGTAGGACGCCTGCTCTGTGTCGCGGGCGCATTCTTCCATCAGGGCCTCTGGAGAAACACCCTCACGCTTGCCGTAGAGGTGGCCGAAGGCATAGCACACGGACTTGAGGAACTCAAAGATGTAGTCGTGATTTCCCCGCATATTGGGCAGGTCGTTGAACGAACCCATGCCTCCGTAGGCCCGGAGGTGATGGCCAACCTCCCGCCGCTGGGTCCAGTCCTGAATGTCCCGCTCCAGCTAGTCGATCCAGTTTTGGAATTCCGGGTGGTCCGTCTGAAGAATGGTGCGCAGACAGACCAGAGCCTCGGTATAAATATCTGCCTGTTTCATAGGCCATCGCTCCCCCAAATGCCTCCATAGAGTACGCCGTTTTTTCCGAGGAACAGCATCCGGCTGCGAAGCAGGCTGCACCGCTCCACAGAAACCTTCTTTCCGTCGCAGGTGGGAACGGCCTTCTGCTTCTGCCCGAGGCGGCCGCCCCGGGCGGTCAGGAAGTAGAATTTGCCGTGCTTCTGGTACCCGCCCTCGAACAGAAAGGTATCACCAGACGGGGCGACAGAAAAAGCTCCGCTTCCCTCGATCGGCAGTTCAAACACAGCGTCCTCTTTGAAATTCGTCCGCACCAGCCGGAATTCATTGTAGTAATAGAACCACAGGTTTTCTTCTTCGTCCAGGCTGATGGCGTAGCAGTCGTAGATGGGATACTTTTCATTCTTCCAGAGTGGAGTTCCCTCCGATGTCCATGCAATCAGGCCGCAAGCGCCCAGAGGTTCATCCCAACCGTAATTACCAAATACACCTTCGTCAAAGTAGCTGGTAATGATGGTGCCATCTTTTTTTACCACACAGTCTTGAATGCCATCCCCCAGGCAGAAACAGGACAGCACAGCTCCGTCCCGGCTGACGATCCAGGCGTTTTGCTCGGGGCCGTTTTCCCGGTAGGCGCACCGGGCCTGAAACAGCAGAAAGTTCTCACCAATGGCCCGCAGGTAATGAAGTTGAAATTTGAGACGCCCCAGCGGAAATACCGCCATGTCCAGAATTTCTCCCCCGGCCCAGTCCATCTTTAACTCCGCCACTGTGTAGTCAGCGGGGGTCTTCGCGGTAATTTTATCTTGGGATTCTGCCGTCTGCTTGAATAACAAATAAATCTTCTGATCCCAGCCCACGGAGAAGTCAGAAAACACAGCATCCTCCAGATGGGTGTCCCGGCGCAGTTCGTTCAGGTCCATGATGGAGAACAGCGGCAGATTTTTGGCTTTTATAGGTTGGTTCATAGCGTCTCCTCCTGGCTACTTTAACGCTCCATCATAGGTGTGGCTCTCCCAGATGGACTCAAATTCCGCTTTCTCTATTACGCAGGCGTGGAACTCCTCGCCCCAGACATGGACGTTCAATTCCTCCACGGTGGGGATCGGCGTGATTTCGATGGCACCATCATAGAGGTCAGGGATGTTGCGGGTGCTGCCATCCGCAAAGATGTCGATGGAGCGGATGGCCAGCCGCTCATTTTCGGTATCCACTTCATAGAGGATGATGGTCGGCTCTCCCTCTGGTGCGTCCTCCCAAACGAGCTTGATGTACTCGGTTCCGCCCAGATAAGTCCTCATCGTTTTTTCATCGGCACAGGCCGCTTGGATCATTTTGGCCAGCATCATCAAATCGTCGATGTATTGAGAATACACGCAGAACACATCTTCGTCAGAGTCGAAGTGAAACAGACCCACACCGCTGTTGTTTTCCTCGAACTCCCGTATCACGCCCCGGACCAACCGCTCCCAGTCTCCGCTGCTTCCAGTCAGTCCCAGCCGACGGAATTCTTCCGTCCGGAATCCATCGTTGATTTTCAGCAAAAGGGAGATGGCGTAGGGGTGGTGGGGAATGAGGAAGAATGGCGCGATCTGCTCCGGATTGACCCAAATTTTGAAGGGCGGGCGCGGATCGGGTATCCAGGGCAGGATTTCCCATTCATCCTCCCGTCTATTTCCGTATTGGCATAGGTCTTTCATGGTTTCACCGCCTGTTCAAGTTTCTTTCTGCATTTCTCAATGTGGGCTTGCTTGGCGGCCATGATCTCCCGCACCGTCTCCACCTCCATCCGTAGCAGGAGGGCAATCTTCTCCGGGTGCATCCCGTCCGCCGCCAGCATACAGAGAATCTCCTTCTACGCGGAGGCTTTGCCCGCCATCATATACTGCTCCATGCAGAGGTAGGAGTCAGCCATCGTATAGAAGTCCTCCATCCACCACTGGCTGAGACAGCTTTTTGTCAGCTGGCCGTCCTCGGATAGCTGATGGCCCCAGAACAGGCACAGCTCCCGCTTCCGCCCGGCGGCAAACTCCTGCTGGAGCCACTGGCGGGTGTACTTGGGCCTGCCCTCCGGCTGCCACGCCTCCACCAGGAAGTCACCGTGTACCAGCACCTCGCTGCTGTCCTCGTCATCCCACCACCCCTTCCAGCTCACCGGCTCGGGAAAGAGGGCGCGGTATTCCGCCCGCTCCCCCGGGATGAGGGTGTCCAACCAATGGCCGAACCGGTCTATGTAATCCTCCCCATAGCCCATGCGCCAGCCGATGGAGTATCGCTCGATCTCCGGGAAGGCCAGCCAGGGGGGAGGCATGATGTTCTTGTCTTGCAGTGCCATAAGGGGACGTCCTTTCTCGTCAGAGCAGTTTCTGGTTCCATTCTTCTTCTGTGACCCGTTTATTCTGGAAATAGAAGTGCTCGTCATCCCTTGAGAGATCCTTTTCCGCATTCACGATCCGCCAGGATTGCAGATCGGCCTTCGGCAGCAGATAACCGCCCCAGAAGATGGACTTGGCGTCCCATGCGAAATAGCCGTCGTTGTTGGAGACGAAGGTGGCGGGATCCGCCTTTTTCAAAATCTTGATCTTGCCGGCAAAGTTTTCATAGTACACGGCCCTGCTGTCCTTGGCATATCCGTAGGGAATCCGCAGCCGGATGGGGCGCTGTGTCCCATCGGACATGGTCCGGATCTCTTTAATCTTCGTCAGTTTGACTCCATCATCACAGACAACGAAAGAGCGGATATCCTCCGGCTCAAACCGGCCGCCGGTGGTCCAGACACTTTTACAATCCCTGGCGTAGCAGTTGTTGAGTGCCGTGAACGAGGCGTGATCCACATTCCGAAGCTTTTTGCCCTGGAGAAAACAGTGTTTGCTATCCTTGGCAAAGAGCCGATTGAACCAGACAAAATGCTCTACATCCCTGGACACCGGGGAAAAACCCCAGAAGACCTTTTCTCCGTCCGTCCAATAGAGCAGGATCTCCTGCGCGTCCTCATCATAGAACAGCGGGTTGGTGTCGATGTCAGGCAAAGTCATATAGTCCACATCTATGTATTTTGGCGGCTTGGGAAGCGGGTTTCTAATTGATTCCATGGTGTTCACCTCGTTCCATGTCGTTTCGTTCTTCTTTTATATCCAGTGGAGTGCCGTCCAGGGATGTGATCTGTGCCAGCTCTGCTTCAGTCAGATTTTTCAGGAAAATGCAGTATTCGTCCGGGTGGCCTCCCACAAATTCCATTTTAGGCATCCCGATCTGCTGAGGATCGGTGATCCACAGGCAAGGCTCTCCCGTCGCCCAAAACCGCGTCAGAGTAAGAACTTGGCCATTGTAAACTACTGTCTGGTCCATCCTCGCCCCTCCTCAAAAATCTCTTAGTTCCTCAAACTTCTCAATCAGGGCATCTTTCTGGAGCGTGTCGCCCGGCAGGGCATCCAGGATACCCCGCAGGGCCAGATAGATCTCATCCCGCTCCTCGGTTTCAATGAAGCCCATCTGGTTGAAGGTCTGGGTGTAGGCCACCACCGCATCCAGCGCCTGGGCCTGGGCGTCCCCGCCCGGTTCCGCGGCCAGCTTCATCAGCAGGGCACGGGTCTTGCGGTATTGATTGGCCGCCTTTTTTGCGGCAGTAGCGGGGATATGCTCCGCGCCGTCCCAGCCCCGGAAGGGATTGTCCAAATTTTGCGCCAGCCACTCCGGTTTCCGGGGCTTGGTGATCCGCAGGTCCATGCCCGGCCTGCCTTTCCAGAGCCGTTTAGCCGCCTTTGCCGCATCCTCCGGCAGGCTGGTCATCCAGAACCATCTGAGGTTTGGCATCTGCTCCGGGGTGGGGATGTCATCCGCCCCAAAACCGAACAGATCATAGGTGGAGAGGTTCGTCAATTCCCGGAACCCTCCCACGGCGGAGAAGTTCCCCAAGTTTCCCGGCGCACCCCAGAGCCGCAGCTCCTTCAGATGGGGATGGACCGCAGCCAGCCCGGTCAGATCAAAGTCCTTCAGCTCGATGCCATGCAGCCCTCGTAGGTTCGGCAGTTCCGTGTGCGGGCGGTATTCCCCGATAAATTGGAGGTTCAAACCGCTGCCATCTTCGGGGGCATGGATTGCACAGGCGTCCGGCCCCTTGTTCTGGAACAGGAGCTGCTCCGTTCCCTCACACAGCCACAGCTCCTGCAGCCCGGTCATGTCCAGCATCAGCTTTCTGACGCTGGTGCCCCGAAGGTCCAGGGTCCTCTGGCCGTGGTCCAGCAGGGTCAGTTCATCAAGGAAGGGGGTCCCCCGCAGAAACTCCAGTAGATCCGGGTGCCACCGCTCACAGATGAGGGCGGAGAGGCAGGGCAGCGCCTTCAGCTCCAGCGCCGAATCAAAGGGGGGATAC
Source organism: Faecalibacterium sp. An121 (assembly GCF_002160915.1). Classification (GTDB taxonomy): domain Bacteria; phylum Bacillota; class Clostridia; order Oscillospirales; family Ruminococcaceae; genus Faecalibacterium; species Faecalibacterium avium. The sequence goes on along the minus strand of NZ_NFLM01000007.1, from coordinate 16,867 downwards.
GAGTCCATGATCCGGTGGCTGCTGACCTTCACTGGGATACCGCCGATCTCCGTCACCTCGTCGCTCTCCATGGCCTCCTTGAAGGCCCGCCGCCGCTCCTCCGGGATGGCCTGCCACCGGATCTGGAGGTACACATCGTAGCCGTCACTCCAGCCGCCGTAGGAGCGGCAGGGCTCATCGGTGAAGGGGGGCAGTGTGCCCACAAGCGTGTACTGAGGCGGGACCTCCAACGGCACCCGCAGCAGGTGGAGGTCGCGGGACCAGTACATGAAGTCCTTGTAGAGCGGGCGGAGATGGGGCAGTTCCTCCGCGGTCAGAGGGGCGTCGCCCACCCAATCCAGAGAGAGGACCACCGCCCAAGATTCTTTGCTCACCGTGTCCGGCGGCGCGATATAGGCCACCTGGCAGGCGGTGTAGCGTTTCAGATATTGGTTGTAGACTGTATAGACCTCTCCGGCGGTGGCTTTCATGGCGCTACGCTCCTCTCATCCGTTCTTTTCCAGATAGAATCCCCATACGCAGTTGGAGAACTCTCCAGCGGCAAAGCGGCGGATTTTCCCGTCGATCTCCACCTGCCAGACCTCAAAGGTGTGCTCCTGGTGATAGATTGGGTCTTTGACTTTTACTCGCTTGCCGGTGGGCTGCCAGTCATAGTCAAAGATGCTCACACCGAACAATTCGCATTGACCATCCGAGCCAAATGTTTCATATTTCCAATAGGTATCCCTCACGATTCGGTCCGCTGTCCGCTCCCGTTTTGGTAATTCCATGGTGTGTCATTTACTCCTGTTCTCCATAGCTGGCTTCAATGTCGATGAAACGCACATACACGGCGCAGATTTCACCTTTTGCGTCATAGCCGAAGTAGACGGGATAGTAGCCGTCGCCCCAGCCGGAGGCAAAGATGGGCAGATTACAGTCCGTGTCCGGCACCGTCCAGTTGAGCCAGTCGCCGTAGCTGCTCTGATACTTGGGGTGGGCTTTGGCGTTTTCCTCCAGAAGATCGCAGAACAGGTCGTTGTAGGGGTCGATGTCCGGGTCTTCCTCCAGCCGCTTGGCCCAGTAAGTCTTGAAAGCCGTCTGGGTCTGGATGTCCGCCACACAGCTCATCCCGGCGTCTACGCCAAAGCCAAAATAATCGTCCTCATCCAGTCCCTCGTCCAGATCCTCTTTGCCAGTCATGCCCAGCTCATAGCGGACAGGCTTTTCCCGGCTGACCTCCACCTTGACGCAGGCGTAGCGGTCGCCGTATTTTTCACTGGGCACCACGCAGATCTTCACGGGATAAGTCCCGGCGGGGATCGTCTGAATAAAGGACGGTGTATCCTCCAACTCCACCATCGGATCGCAGGCAAAGATGGTTCCGGTAGGGAAATGGACGGACCCAATGTCCAGCACATCCACACCCATATTCCCAATCACTTTCTCTGTGAAATGGGCGTCCAGGTCCGCTTTGCAGGCCAGTTTGTCCTTAATGGATTCGTATTTGTTCAGCCATTCGGCAGTCGGCATAATGGTTCCCTCCTGTTGATTCAGTTTGAGCATTGGTCAACTCTCTACAATGCGGACCGGTTTTCCTCCAATTTCAATTTCCAGCTTTACGCCGTAGTCCTCTGCCCATGCGGGGCACTTACTGAGCAGGGCCAGGATGCGCTCATCCGGCTCCCGGTCAAGGGTCACACGCAAAATCACGGACCAATCCCCATATTCCTTTTGAAATTCCTCGCTCTGGGTGTGGTTCAGATAGCCTTCCATCTTGTCGAGCAGGGCCTTCTGCGTTTCCGGGGAGCCGTCAATGAATCCGTTGCAGACGAGGACCATCAAAACTTCCTTTGATTCGGGTTTTTCTGCCAGAATGTCGATCTTGTGCAGATCCCCAAACATATCTTCAATCGTCATCGTCTTCACCAGTCCCTTTCCCGGATGGCCTCCTCCATATCAATGGGAATGCCAAACCATTTCAAAATGTAGTCCACGGTTACGCCGATACAGTCCCGAGCCACCGTTTCGATCTCGCTGTCGTTCTCGTCAAACTCCTCCTGGAGATCATTGATGCCGCAGACCGCCTCGTCCAGTTTTTCCTGCACCGCTTCGGTGTCGGTTTCGCCGCTCTCCAGCAGGTCGATGACCTTCTGAAGCTCGTCCTTTACCTTGTCCACCAGAAAGGCAGGATAGTAATCGTCTTGATACATCTCGTCCAGCAGTTTGTAATGGGGGTCAAACGCTTTCATTTTGATTCTTCCTTTCTCATTCAAACATCAAACCGTATGATTCGGTCAGGCTGCCATCATCCTCATGGAACATACACTGATACAGAGGCTGGCGCTGTGTTGCTTTGCGGAACCGCTCCAGAACCGGAGCCAGCGGCTCATCGGTAGGGATGCCGAGCGCATCAGCAACCCGCCGCCAGCTGTCCATATCCATATCTTCCAAGTTGATATTACGCTGCCTCTGCCCGTATTCCTCCAGTGTTTTGGCATCCACATACTGCTTTGCGTCACAGCAGTCGTGCCAACAGATGCAGCTCACGATCAGGGAAAAGAGGTCGTCCATGCTCTCGGCCAAGCGGCCCGCCTCTCCCTCGCTGCTGTAATAGCCGATGGAGCCGTCCTCCAGTAGGTGGTATTCCCCGCCGGAGCCGTCTCTTGCAAAGGCCATGCCGGGCAGGGTGAAGGTGCACCGGCCCTCCGCCTCATCCCGCTCTGTCAGTTCATCCAGCAGGGAGAAGTCAAACAGAACATCAAATTCCTTTGCCAAATCGGGGTTTTCCCGCAGTAATTCCAAATGATCCATCGTCGTTTCCTCCGTTTATGGTTCTCACGTCATCCCGCGCAGCTGTTCCATCCACTGCACCTCCTCGGTGATCTCGTCGTTCCAGTAAAAATGGTTTCTGTCTCGGGCCAGATGATCGGCAAGCGGGGGCGCATCCGGCGGGGTGCAGACCGTGAAACTGTCCCGATCCGCCCCCTTAATCTCCCGGTTGAGGTAGTACACCCGCCTGGCATCGCGGGAATACCAGCAGGGGAGCAGCTCCCAGGAAGTCAGCTCCACCCTGGGGAGCGGCTTGCCGTAGGCATAGATCCGCTTGGCATCTCTGGCAAAATAGGTGTCGCCCAGGGAGCGGAAGGTGGAGACCTCCGCACCTTTGATGATTTTCACCCTGCCGTCCCCATTGTGGAAATAGACCTGCCGGCTGTCCCTGGCGTAGCCCTGGGGCGCGCCTGAGTCGTTTTGGCCGTCATCCAGTGTCTCGAAGGTTGACAGGTCCGCGCCGGGGACCCGCCCGCTGGTGGTGTAGACCGCCGTTTTGTCCATGGTGTAGGCAAAATTCAGCACCCGGAAGGAGGCGGGGTCCGCCCCCCGCAGGCGGATGCCGCCCATGAAGCAGGCCACAGAGGTTTTGCCCCAGTAATGCCAGCAGAGAAAATCTTCGGGTAAGACGCCTTTGAGCAGGCCGTTTTCATACAGGCCGGAGAAATAGACCGCTCGATTCTGGAGGAAGAACTCATTGTCCACTGGCTCTGTGTTGGTGATAGGCTGCATCGTTGTATCTCCTTTCTTAGCGTCATTTTATGAACGATTGGCCCGTGCCAGCCGCTCCATCAGCAACGGGATGGCCGTGTCCAGCCAAAAGTCGCCGCTTACCCAGCCGGTGGACATGCCCACATGGGTTTTGGCAAACCGCTCCACATAGTAGTGTTTGCCCGGCGCGGGCAGCTCGCCGGTCAGATCCGCAAAGACGCGGAGGATGTCCTCCCGGAGCGCCTCGGGCGGGTAGGGCAGCTCCGCCGCCTGATACCGCTCCTTCAACAGCCGCCACAGGAATGGGTCGCCCCGCAGCCCCCACTGGCCTGGCTCCGGAGTAAAGATGACAGAGACATACCGCATCATCATTCCTCCCCGTTCAAGATGCCCTCCAAATAAGTGAAGAGGTTCTGTGATAGATATTCCATGTTTCAGACATTTACAACTCTGCCGCAAACTCATAGGAAACCGCAATGATGTTGTAAACATCATCGTATGTAAACAGCCGGTAGTGCTGATAGAGGCTTTTATCAAAATCCTCCCGCACCGGCAAAGACTTCAGCCAGGTGCTGTCCTCGATCAAATCGAAGGAACTGCCATCCAGATACTCCGTCCCAGCCAGATTTTCATAGGTGTCCAATTCACAGGTAAAATAGGCCAGCACCTGCCGGAAGGTGAGTGTGTAGGGAAACCAGTCTTTTTCGTCCCTATGCTGGGAAACCAGATGGCCATTGATGTCCCCTGTAAAGGTCAGATTGTTTAGAGCATCCTGTTTCACCTGATCCAGATAGATGCAGTCCCGTCCCATCAAAACACCTAAGCAGGTATTAACAGCGGTCGCTTTTTCCATAGGTACTTTCCTCAGCTCTCATGGGTGATACAGAAAATCTCCTGGTTCGAATCAAAATAGACCACCAGCAGCTCGTCGGTGATCTCCGGGTTGAAGGACAGATCCATAATGAAAACTTGTTGATCCATCTCGTCATCCACCAGACTGCCGAACCGCTTGAGCCGCAGAAAATCCACCATCTCGGCAAAGGACAGCTTGGCTGGGTCGCTTCCTGGGAAAAGCTCCGCCGCAATATCCGGACCTACATCGTCCCGGTGGAACTGCATGAAGTACGTCACAAGGCTGTGATAGGGGCTGTCCTCATCTGCCAGCGCCCCTTGGATGGCGGCCTTGGCCTTTTCCGCCAGTTCCTCCGCCTCATCCAGCATTTCTCCCACCGCATCCATGGCAGCAGGATCGCCGGTCAGTTCTTCCTCTACATCGAAGATAAAGGGTAGTCCCGATTCCTCGGGAAAGTTGAAGATTTCCTCGCCGGGTGTATATGTAAAATCAATGCGTTTACAGTTCAGTTTCATAATGTTATCCTCCTTACCCCTCAATGTTGGCAGTTTTGAGGCCCTTTTTCAGGGAGCCGTAGACCGTCACCGCATGGTCGGTGAACATCTCGTCGCAGTCAAACCAGGCGGTGAAGCTGCCGCCGGAGGTGACGGACAGGCTCGTCATGCTGATCCGCCGGGCCAGTTCTTCCTCTGTGATGGGGTCTGTTTCCGGGTTACGGGGATTTTCTTCATCCTGGGAGAGCCAGTCGTTGGCCAGCCCAGTCAGGTTCTTGGCCGCAAGCTCCCGCATGGCCTTGTCCCAGGTTTCACAGTCGGCCAGTAGCTTCTTGGCGGCACTGCGGGCACGGGTCCAGGAGGGCTTGCTCTCCGCGTTGACTTCCAGAGAAAGGCTCACATCCTTTCCGCACCACTGGATCTCACCCTCAAAGGTATCATAGTCCTTGTCCAGTTTCAGTTCTCCCAGCACCTGGTCCTGGATCACCACCGGCTTGTGGTATTCGTCCAGAACGGCCTGCAGCTCCGGGCAGTCCTCATGGGCCTTGACCACCTGGGAGATGCACCAGGGCCGCACCACCAGATCTTTTACCCGTTCTTCTTTCATCCGGCGGATCTTCAGGCGGCAGATCTGCTCCTTGCCAAAGCGTCCCCAGCCCTTGTCGCTATTGCGTTCCTCCTCGGTGACCGGCCACTCCAGACGCTCCTCCTTGGTGCTGACCTTGCCGGTGTCACAGAACACCATGCCCAGCGTCACAACGGTCATTTCCCAAAAGCTGCCTTTCCAGTTATATCCGCCGCCAATGCAGCGATTGATCAGAGCGACCACTTCCTGCTCCTCGGGCTCGTACATCTCATAGAATTCTTCAAACATCGGTGTATCCTCCTTTACAGCAGTTCCAGCACTGCGGCGGCAGGCTCGGCAAACTCTGCCGGGACCTGCTCCAATACATCCTGGTAGGCTTTCACCGCCTGCCAGGAGTAGTAATAGAAACTGTAGAACAGGTCATCGGGGAAGACCTCATCCTCCTCGTAGCGCATCTCATCTTCTTCCTCGTCGTATTCCTCTGACCACAGGTATTCTTCCCTCAGCAGATCGGAGAACAGCGGCAGCGGCTCGGCGTGCTCCATCTCATCCCCGTCGCGGAAACACTGGAGGATGCAGGCAAAGAAGTCCAGCAGTTCCCCGGCCAGGAAATGGGCCGCGGGGTTCCGGCCGCTCTCCGCAAGGGCCTTCTCCAGAATCCGGCTCAGAAACACCATGCCGAAGGGGGTGGCGTGCCACAATGTACCCTGGTGCTCCAGGTTGGCGGTAAGCTGATCGAGGGACTTTTTGACTGTCTCCATATCCTCCATCCGCTCCAGCACCGCCAGGTGGGTGGGAAACTCCGTCCCCCGGCCATAGGCGGTGGTGAGCCGGTGCCACGGGACATCCGTGACCTTAAGATGGGTGATATAGGTTCTGTTTTCTTCAGTCATGTTGTCGCCCCCTTATCCCGTTATCTGACTGCGGTACTCCTTCTCCAGCGCAGCGTACCACCGATTCAGCATGGTTTCCAGACTGGTTTTTCCTTTCCGATCATAAAAAGCAAGGAACTTGTCCAGCAACTCAGGAAACAAATTCTTACCGATATTTGTCAGGTCCTGATTGAGATAGACCATCCGCAGGATACGGCCATGCCGGTCCAGCGGGTTCTTTTTCAGAAGCTCCTTTTCAAAGCAGAACCGCAGGAATACCACATTCTCGTCGTAGAAGTCCTCCATCACAGCCGTACCAATGCTGGTGTAGGTAATGTCGTACACCAACCGGCTCCAGTCGAATTTCTCGGCATAGAGCAGTTTCAGCGCCTTCGCCCAGTGTTCCTCCGGGATCACCAGCATCCGGTGCTGGGCGGCGCTGGAGTAGCCGCGATAGACCGGCTCCGGGTGTCCCAGGAGTTCACTCACGCTATCGGCGTAGACGAAGCACAGCTCCTCATCGAACAGGCCGCCGATGAAGCTGCCATTGCAGTACAGCATATAATTCTTGGACTTGGCCGGAGAATAGGAAAGACGATATTCCTGCGAGTCCAGGCTTTTATGTACCTTGTTCAGAAAGTCTATGGATGTCATGGCTTTACTCCTCAAACTCGCCCTCGATTACAGGGGCGCTTACTTCCTCTGTTTCTTTACTGGATGGGGAATAGTCCGGCCCAGCACCCGGCCTCCTCCTACGGCGTTGGCCCCCTCGTAGATCAGAAACTCCGCGCCGTCGGCCAGAGGGCCATAGTCCACGGTATCCGGGCAGAGGGGCTGGGCGTTGCCCAGCGCCGGTTCATCAAAGGCGCACTCGCTTCCATCCAGAAAACACACACCCAGATAGTCGGCAGTCCCCTCTACCACAAAGTGGGGGCAGTATTTCCCGCTGATCAGACTGGGGGGTGCCTTTCGCTTGCCGCTCCAGAAGGTGACCTCCACATGGAGCACCGCTTGGTTTTCATTCGTTCCGATCATGCCGTATCACCCCTTCGGGCAGTCTCTCCATTCTGCTTAATCCCCGAACCGCTCAGCAGCATCTTTGTAAACAGTAATACTTTCTTCCACTTTCACTTTTTCGCTGCGAATACGGAAGTAATCCCGCAGGACGCGCCTGAGTTGCGGGTTCTCCACCTTGCGGGGCAGCAGGCTGATGAACATTTCGTCATAGCTCCCGTACAACGTACCGCCACGGTTGTAGGTCTGCCATGTCACCGCAGGTTTGCGGCCCTCCGGGTCCTTGGCCAGATCAAAGAGCCACCGCTCATCCAGATCCACATAGCGTTCAATCATAAACCTTGTGTCATAGGTTCCATAGCTATAATCCCCCCAGAAAATCAGAGCGATCATTCCATCCGGGCCCAGGCGTTCATAGGTCCAGCCTTCCGGATAACAGCGGTAATGGAGCATTCCCAGCGCATGGAACAAATAGCCTTTTTGCGGCGTATCCAGAAGGGGCGAATAGGTCTCATACACCTGCTCCTTGGGCTGGGTGATGATCGCCTTCATAAAGACCGGCATCAGCCAGCTGCCGCCGTAGCGTTCATTCAGCTCATCAGCCAATGCTTGCAGTCGCTCATCCGGGTTGCGGATCAGGGAGGCGGTCAGTACCACAGCGGGAATTTTCTCTTTTTCCTTGGGTGTGGCATCCCAAATGCGAAGCCCGTCCGTAATCCACCAGGAGGTACAATCATCACGAGAATAAACAGGCGTGCGTTTCAGCTGGGCGATCCGCTGGATGTTTTCCGCCAGAAAGCGGTAGACCTCCAGCATTTTAGGCGAGGCTTTCCCCAACATTAAATGGAAACAGAAGTTCAGTTGTTCTATATCCAGTGGCTTTGTGTCCCCCTCGTCCAGCAGCTGGGAGAGAGTCTTCAGAATAACTGGGGCGATCTGTTCCGATACACAGTCGGAACAGGTATCCGACATGATATTGCTGCCCATCCATTTGCCCTTGACCAGTTTGGCCCACAGTGGGGCAGCAGGGGCATACTCCAGCTGCGCCAAAGCCTTTTGAGCAGCCGTTTTGCATTTGCCCTTTTCTGTATTCACAAGCTGGAAAAGCAGTTCGCCGTTTGCTTCATCCTTGCCCAGCTCCAAAATGGCCTGTTCTCGCTTTATGCCCTTGGGGGGCAGTTGTTCCAAAGTCATCATTCATTTTCTCCTATCCCACAATGGTGGTTTCCTTGACGGCCAGATTGTCGTAATCCATGCCGATCAGCTTCTCAGCGGCCTCTGGGGTACACATGAACCAGGTGCTCTTACCCCAGGCGTCCAGCCTTGTGACAGTGAAGAAGTCGGTTTCGGCGGGAGTAGGATTTCTGGCGTCAAGATAGTGGTCGGAGTAGAGGTACACCAGATCCACCTCCTGTTCCGGCAGCCACTTGGCCCGGCGCGCACGGGGCTTTCCGTTTTTCAGCGTCTTTTTCCTGGGGTTCTCGAACCACGCCAGCTCCTTGACCTTCAGGCCGGTGAAGGTATCCATGAGCCGCTGGGCAATTTCCCGGTGGGTGAACACCCCACAGTTCCAGGAGCCCATCAGCCAGGTCTGGATAAAATCGCCCACCTTGTTGCCGGGGGCGGGTGGCCCATAGACGCTCTCATCCGCCCACATGACCTCTATCTTTTCACATTGATCTGGCCGGGGGCAGGATTTCTTATCGCCATAGCGGTACATGATATTCACATAGCCGAAGTCCCTGCCGGTCCGGTCATGGCCGACGGCTTCCACTTGATAGGCGGTTATGGACACGATGTTTCCTCCTCGTCCATGAGCTGCTTCTGGACCTCTTTGGGCAGGTCGTTCCATAAAATGTCGTATGTAAAATCCCGAATCTTCGGGTAACACTCCTGCGCAGTCTTCTCTGCCGTCTCCCGATCCAGGTAGTGCATCTCCTGGTGGAAAAACCAGTTGAGCTTTTCCATCAGCCGATAGAGGCGGATCTGTTCTTCTTGGGTCATAGGATATTTCCTCCTACTTGATTGTCAGCACAAGGCTCCAGACGCTCACTATAATCAGCACAAGCCCCAGCAGGAAGAAGATCACTCGCCGGGAGCCGCGGCCATAGCGGTGAGAGTACGGCTTGCCGGTGGGGTCGCAGAGCCAGTTCCAGTTCATAATGGCCCCAATCAGCAGGACAGCGCCGATGATCAGGGTCACCCAGTTCCAATGCTCCTGTAAAAAAGCCGTGATCTGCTCGCCGTTCATTTAAGTTTCCTCCTCACCTTTGTCCTCGCGGGTCACCTCATACCATGCTCCATCTTCACCGCGCATCTGCATGGTTCCGTAAGGTAGGTTCAGAAATCGGATAATGTCTGGGTCGATGCGGCAGATGTCCCGGATATCATAGAAGCCGCAGTGAGACTCATCGTATTCATCCCCTTCGCCGTACACATCTTCCTCGTCCCCGGAGTAGAAGGCCCAGCCGCTCTCCCAGCCCATATCCTCCCGTTCCGGAAGCAGCCGGTCCATGAGCCGCACCCTGCACCCGTTCTGGGCGACGCGGTCGGAGGTGTAGCAGAGCAGGGGACCGTCCCAGTCGGGCAGGACAGCCGGTTTCCCCTCCGCTGCCCGCGCCACACGTTCCTCCGGGTCATCCACAAATTCCGATTCCAGATACTGTTGATACCGCTCATCCAGCAGCTGCTCCACACTCTGACGGATTTCTTCGGTATATGGCAGAAGCAGGTAGGCCGCCTCCTGCTCCGCGATGCTGTTCCAGACGCGGCCCTCCAGTCCGGCCAGGGCGATGTCCCGGCAGTCCCGGCGGTAGACATAGGGGTTAGAACGGTTGTCCTGGGCGTACCACTGGGCAAAGCCAGAACCTCTCCGGTCAAAGCACTGGGTGGACAGCTTTCCGTCCAGCCGGTCACGGATAAATTCCCGCAGGTCAGGCCCCTTTCCAGCCTGGACTGCCTCTACCACCTCCCGGTATTGGGAGAGGAAGGGGTTGCTCATCTGCCCACGCTTCATGGCCCAGCTAAGATAGAAGGCCATGAGATTGCAGGCGCTGAGTTCGTCCACCGGCAGGTGGAGCGCCCGGATCTTCTGAATCTGGCCGGCGGCGTTGTCCATCTCCGCCGGGTCGTAGCCCAGCTGCTCCCGGTCGGTGACCACATTCAGACGGTGGGGATCAATGACCTCCAGACTCTCGTCCGGACAGAGGTCCAGCAGGGCGTCCGAGCCATGCTCCAGCTTATATTGAAGCTCCTCCCAATAGAGGGGGATCACCTGATAGAAGTTGACCTCGTCCCCGTCCGGCAGGCGACAGAAAAAAGAGTCCTCCCCAAACACACCGGGACAGAGCAGGATCTCGCCCCGCAGGTCGGTGTCCTCCGCAAGAGGGGCGCCCTCCTCGCCCTCCGACAACGTAGTCCTGGATTCAAGCCCCACCTCCGGGTCCTCCATGGCGAAGCGTGCGGTGGCCAGCATCATCCGGATGGGCCAGTTCCACCTCTCCTCCCGGCAGTCCGCCTTGGTCAGTTTCCAGTCCCGGGGTAGATTGATGAGCAGCTCCGCCCGCTCCAGTTTTTCGTCCCGCCGCTCCTCCGGGAAACCCATCCGGTGCCGGCTCAGGCCCAGGGTGACCAGGGTGTAATAGTCGTGCTCCAGCCGGGGCGGGATGACGGCGATCTCCAGGGGATACTCCGGGTCACTGTCGTCCGTGAGGACTTGGGTATAGACACCGAAATACCGGTCAATATGTACCTTCACATGGCCGAGGATGTCATCGTCGGCAGGGGGAATGGTCTCCTGCCGGATGATCTCCTCCCGCTCGCTCCAGTCCAGTGCCAGGGCTTTTTCCTCCTCCAGATACGCCTCACAGTCCCGCACCAGCTTTTGGGCGTCCGGGTCCTCCGGGGCCAGGGACAGCCATCGTTTTGCGTATTCATAGGTGGTAGATGCGGAACTGTATGCCATCAGGCAGGAATAGCCCATCCGGGCGTTCCAGTAGGGGTCGCCCTCCCCCTGGGCGCGGACGGACTCCAGCAGCTCAATGGCGTGCCGAATAAGATTCCCGTCTACTTCATCGTCCTCACCGTGAGTGCTGTGATCGCCCAGTACCGCCAGATTGCTGTAGGCCCGGCTCAGCATGACGGTCAGCAGATAGCCGCGCTCCCGCTCCGGGATGGCTTCGATGGCCTGGATGCACCGGGAAAACTCGTCCTTCTCATTCCACTGCTCCAGCTGCTCCAGCAGTTTTGCTTCATCTCTCTGGTTCATTTCCGTACCGCCTTTCCTGTCAGTTCCTGCCTTTTTTGAAGTGGCCGCTGCCCCGCCAGGTGTTGACCACACAGGTGAAGATCTGCCCACAGTGCTCGCACATCATGGATGCCTCCCCTGTAAACAGACGTAGTCAGCCCTGTATATCAGCGTCAACGGGGCCTTTTTTCAGTGTCCCATCCACAGTGATCACATGGCCCCAGAACAGATCGTCATCCTCATACCAAGCAGTAAACCGACCACCGGGAGATACTGTAAACTCGGTGAGCAGGATACGCCGGGCGAACTCATCCTCGGTAATGGGGTCTTTCTCCGGGTCCCGGTCGATCTGGTCATTGTCCGCCAGCCACTCGTTGGCCTGAGTGGTGAGCTTCCGGGCGGCCAGCGCCCGCAGGGACCTGTCCCAAGTTTCCTGTTCCGCCAGCAGCTTTTTCATGACATTCCGGGTGCGCGTCCAGGATGCCTGATTTTCAATCTCCACATCCAGCGAGATCTGGACCTCTTTTCCCAGCCATTGGCAGGTCCCGCTGAAATAACTCATTTCACGGTCCAGCGTGAGGGTCCCCAGCACTTCGTCCTCCAGAAGGACGGGCTTTGTGTACTCCGCCCAGAGCTCCTCCAGGGCCGGGCAGGGGATGCCCTCCTCCAGCACCTGTGTGACATACCACTGAGGTTCGCTGAGGGCATCACCTTTCCAACTGCGAGCTTTAATCCGGTAGACCTGACCCTTTATAAACCGCTTGGAATAGTCGCCGGCTTCCCGTTCCTTGTCCGTCAGCGGCCAGCTCAGATAGCATCGGCCGGAGATCACCTGTCCCGTCCGGGTGTCCGCCATGGCAAGGGCATGGGTATGGGCTGTCCAAAAGGTATCCAAAAAGGTTTTGTCCGCGCTGGTACCAGTCTGGATCAGCGTCAGCTTTTCCTCGTCTTCCGGGGTGTACAGAGCAATAAAGTCCTTGACCGTTCTCTTTTTCATGGCGTTCTCCTTACGCAAATACCTGCCGGTATTTCTCTTTCAGCTCCTCTGGTGCGACCTTGAGGACCCTGCCGCCGCTGTTTTCGGAGGCCGGGCCCCAGATGGCCCAGAGCATCTCCCGCCACAGGTAGTCCCGAGCCCGCTGGTCATGCGCCCCTTCCTCGGGCAGATAGTCCTCCAGATGCCCCTTGATCTCCAGTAGCGCATCCAGGCTCTCCTCATTGGCGATCAGAGTGCGGAACTCCTTTGCGGGCTTCAGATTTTGCATGGACTGGACACCGTGGACCAGCACCGGCAGGGACTGGGCGGTAAAGCCGTATTTCTTGAAAAGCGCGTGGATGAACTTTTCTTGGAGCGAAGAGTGCTCATCGTCACAGCGGTCCAGGTAGTCGCACACCAGTCCCCACCACTTTGGCCCCTCCAGCCCCAGAGCGAACACGGCGAAGGTGCCAGGCAGGGCGCAGATCTCATCGGAGAGGTTTTGGTACACCTCATCCTCCTGCATGGCCAGCCGAGCATAATTCTCCATTCGGACATGGAGGCGCGGGTACCGCACCGCGCAGGCAAAGAGCTGGTTGACGCCCTTCTTGGGCAGACCGGGGATGGGCAGGTAGAGCTTCTCCGGTCCGCGAAACTCGATGGAGTAGCTGCGGGGGAACTCCGGCTGCTCCAGCACCTCCACCAGATAGCTCAGCGCCTCGTCGCAGCACCCCTCGGTGCAGTCCCTGGCGGTGATGCGGATGGTGGCAAAGGCGTCGTTGGCCGAGGCGGTCAGGTGCTTCGTTTTCCGCTTTTGGATGTTGGGCGGCAGTTTGCCGCTGCCGCCCGTTTTCAGCTCCTTTACCATATCCGGGCGAAGCTGGGAAACCAGGCCGAGAATGTGCTCGGTGGTGAGGGAGTCGTAGCTGGCTCCATATACCGTATAACAGACCGCCACATAGCAGGCAAAGTGTAGCAGGCCATCATCCACATCCTCTGGCCGCAGCTCTGGCCACACGGTGCAGGGAGGGTAAGCTGAAAAGAAATCCTCTTTCTCCCCAACCTCAAAATACCGCTCCTGCACCTGGTGTTTGATGTATTGTCCCAGTGTGTGATCGATCTCCTTCCAGCCCGCCAGCCGCCGCAGGGAATCGCAGAAGGCGACTGCGTCCTCATAGGGAAAGCCCTTCAAGGGCAGTTTGGACAGATACCGCTCCAGCAGTTGGCTGGGAAGGAAGGAGGCCCCGCTTTGGTTCCGAACGACCACCGGGAAGCCGGAATGGTTTTCTTTGGCGGTCCCATCCAGCACATCCTGAATGCACCGATCGGCGTGTTCCAGCACTTTGGGGTCTGTATCTGGTTTGTGGATCAGATAATAGCGGCCATGTACGCCATCTCGTTTCGGTAAACTCATATCGGTTCTCCTCTCAGGTCTGCTGGTGCTGCATGGATACGATCTGGCAGTCCGGGCAGAACTCGATGTAGAGCGTGCCCTCCGCGCAGTCGAATACCGTATCCCACTGGATCTGGGCCAGGTATTTCATGGGCTTTCCACAGTGGGGGCAGGCAGTATACTCCGCGTCCTGCACCCAGTTGCCAAAGCCGCCGACGGTGTTCACATCCTCGCTGGCGCATCCATAAAACAGGGGCACAGACGCCCTGCCCAGCACAAAGGGATTTTCGGTGAGGGTCTTGTAGTCCTCGGGACTGACATAGCAATCTATTTTCTCCGCTCCGTCAAACAGTTCGGAAGGGAATACCTCCACACCGCCGTCCAGAGAAAAGCGGTTGAAGGCGGGGCCTTTCAGGAATCCCACGCAGTTGGGGCAGCAGGTGGCAGTCAGGATACCATCCAACCTCAGAAATTTCAGCCGCTCATCCCGGCCATCCAGCACCAGCATATCCACCATCCGCCCGCCGCAGTGGGGGCAGATGTCCTCCCGTGGTCGGCCAATGCGGACGGGAGATTTCTCGCCAGTGGTTCCCTTGACCATAGGATAACAGGTGTCGAAGTTGAGTTGGATTTTCTGGCCCTCCTTGTCGAAGGTCCAGCCTCCGATCTGCGCATAGCTGGATGGGTCCACATAGAGGCCCTTGCGCCAGGGCCGGGGGTTCCGCTCCAGTTCGAATAGTGCCGCCAGTGCCTTGTCATCCCCCTGCATAGCAAGGCAACTCATCAGGTTGGAGGCTTCGCTGGAATTCTCCGTAGACAGTAACGCATGGATCAGGCCATCCCTCACATCGGCGGGAGCGTGATAATAGATCTCACAGGGCCAGAACACCTCTGCGGCCAGTGCTGCCCGCTGGATCTCCGGGGTGATGGCGTCCCGGTAGCTCAGCAGCTGCCAGAAGTCGGTGAGCTCCGGGTCCTCCATATCCGCCAGCCGCTGGATATTCTGAATCAGGTTCCTTTGCTTCTCCGCGATCTGCTCCGGCGTCCAGGCGAGCGCCGCATTCCGATCCTGTTCGCACTTGCATTTCCAGCACAATCCGTCATAGCCCAAAGGGGTCCCACAGCCGGGGCAGGTGTATTTTAAATGCATCTTCATTGGCTCCTTTCAGGTAAAAGAAAAAGCCCTGCATCCTCCTGCCGCATGGGCAGAAGGGCGCAGGGCAAAAAGGCCGCACAAAACCAGGCCGCGCCCAGGACGGGGGCGCTGGCGCTCAGAGAAAGTGATCGCGGCGGGACCAGGAGAGAGGAAAAAGAATACAGTCCCATCCCATAGAGGTACAGCTGTCATAAGGGGTCTCGTTTCGCTTGGAGGCAAAAGCCGGACATCACAACATGGTTTGGCAGGTGTTTATGGTGATTATATCATAAAATCATGGAAAAGGGGAGGGGGATACTGTTATATACTACAGATGGTAAGGGCTGCTGAAAGCTAGCTTTTCGAGACATCGGCAAGTCTGAGCGTATCAGTCAGGTAGCGATTCAACAGAAACATTTTATAATCGCTTTCTTCAAATAGCCTTGTGGAACTGGGATCTCCATATCGGCCGGCCAGTTCGGACAATGTGACCCTCCTGGCGGCACGGAGCGCTGGAATATCTTCCTCTTGGATCCTTCTGCATAGTTCTGCGGGATCGTCGGTTTTTAAATTCCCTATGATCCATTCGGAGGTCATATTTGTAAAATGGAAGAAAACATCCCATTTGCCGGAAATATAGATCACAATGTCTCCCTGATGATTCGACGGCACATAATATTCCTGCACGCTGGCCTTGAACTGCTTGACCAGGTCCTGTTCGGTTTGCTTCTTTTCGAAATCCCAATAATAGGGGATAAGATCTTCGGTGACGGATTCTTTTTTGATCCTCAAGGGATACAATTTCGCGTTTTCGCCGTCGCAGGAACCTTCCTGAATGAAGAATGTAAAGGGAGGACATCGTTCCTTCAATCGAAGTTCCTGGATCAGAGCGAGCAGTTTTACGATCTCGTCTTTATTTTCCTCATTGATAAAGAGCTGCCATCTGGGAGCAATATCGTTTGCAATCAGGATCTCGGTAGCTTTGAGGATCTCTTGAAACGCGCCTTTTCGACCGACATAGCGGTCGGTTGTTGCCTCTAATCCGAACAGGGTGAGCTGCACCTTCTTTGTTCCCACTTCTTTGAGAAATTTCACATATGCAGGATCTCTGACGATTTGATAGAAACTTGCCAGTTCAAACCTCTGCGGTTTATCCTCCAGACGAAAGAGCAAGATCAGCCGCCCATCTTGCTCTGAAATCAGTGCAATAATCTGGTTCTCGCAGCCAGGAATAGAAAGTAATACGCTTAAAATATATTTTGAATGTATTGACAACAGCTCGGGCCTCATCGTTACTGATATGCGGGTTTGGCATATGGCCGATCCAACAGTGTTTGCACCTGTTCGGACATCCGTTCATATCCAGGCATATGGTTAAATTCATGAAATACCTCCATCCTGATAAGAAGAAAAAGATGTTCATTGCCCGGTCTGCTAAAAATTATAGCAAAAAATAAAAAGACCCGCAACTTGCGTTGCAGGCCTTTTGGTGGAGATAAGCGGGATCGAACCGCTGACCTCTTGAATGCCATTCAAGCGCTCTCCCAAGCTATGAGGCAACGCACCCCCGAAACCGAGGCTTGGGAGATGCGATCCATACGAGGAATGCAAATGAACGATGCGGCATTCGTCCGAGCGGGGATTTTTTGCATGGATCTCGGTCAGGGATGGGCGGGTGTTCCTTTCCAGAGCCACCGGAAGCCAAAGGGCTCCAGAGGGACGTTTCCGGCATCGACGGCTTCACCGGTGACAAGATCCGTATAGAGGCCGGTTTCG
>NZ_NFLM01000062.1 GCF_002160915.1 Faecalibacterium sp. An121 | reverse complement strand
CGTCACCGACTCACGCCGGACTTTTCAGTCCGCGTCAGCCAGACTCCCTAGAAAGGAGGTGATCCAGCCGCAGGTTCTCCTACGGCTACCTTGTTACGACTTCACCCCAATCACCAGTTTTACCTTCGGCGGCGTCCTCCTTGCGGTTAGACTGCCGACTTCGGGTCCCCCCGGCTCTCATGGTGTGACGGGCGGTGTGTACAAGGCCCGGGAACGTATTCACCGCAGCATGCTGATCTGCGATTACTAGCAATTCCGACTTCATGCAGGCGAGTTGCAGCCTGCAATCTGAACTGGGACGTTGTTTTTGAGTTTTGCTCTGCCTCGCGGCTTCGCTTCTCTTTGTTGAACGCCATTGTAGTACGTGTGTAGCCCAAGTCATAAAGGGCATGATGATTTGACGTCATCCCCACCTTCCTCCGTTTTGTCAACGGCAGTCTGAATAGAGTCCTCTTCCGTAGTAACTATCCATAAGGGTTGCGCTCGTTGCGGGACTTAACCCAACATCTCACGACACGAGCTGACGACAACCATGCACCACCTGTCTCTCTGTCCCGAAGGAAGATACTGTTTCC
>NZ_NFLM01000061.1 GCF_002160915.1 Faecalibacterium sp. An121 | reverse complement strand
TGGGGCAGACGATCTCGCAGATCATCCGGATCATCCGCACGATGGTGTGGACCTGGGGCAGGTTGCGGCAGCTGGTGCCCAGCTGCTTCCAGATGTAGGGCACCGCGTCCAGCCGTACCACGTCCACACCCTGGTTGACAAGGTAGAGCAGGTTGCCCGCCATCTCGTTGAAGACCACCGGATTTGCGTAATTCAGGTCCCACTGGTAGGGGTAAAAGGTGGTCATCACCATCTTCCGGCAGTCGGGCAGCCAGGTGAAGTTGCCCGGCGCGGTGGTGGGGAACACCTGCGGGCAGGTCTGCTCGTACTGGTTGGGGATGCTGTCGTCGTCAAAGAAGAAATACCGGTCCTGGTATTCTTTCTCTCCGGCGCGGGCGCGGCGGGCCCACGCGTGCTCCTCCGATGTGTGGTTCATCACAAAGTCGAGGCAGACGCTGATCCCCTTTTGGTGGCAGGCGCTGGTCAGGGCGTTGAAGTCCTCCATGGTGCCCAGTTCGGGCTGGATGGTGCGGAAATCCGCCACGGCATAGCCGCCGTCGCTTTTGCCCCGGGGGCTGGCCAGCAGAGGCATCAGGTGCAGGTAATTGACCCCGCA
>NZ_NFLM01000060.1 GCF_002160915.1 Faecalibacterium sp. An121 | reverse complement strand
GGTACGGCTGGACGCGGTGCCCTACATCTGGAAGCAGCTGGGCACCAGCTGCCGCAACCTGCCCCAGGTCCACACCATCGTGCGGATGATCCGGATGATCTGCGAGATCGTCTGCCCCAAAACTGCATCTTCCAGAACTACCTGCGCTGCCACGACGACATCGGCTGGGGCCTTGACTACGATTTCCTGGCCCGGTTCGGGATGCAGGAGGTCCCGCACAAAAAGTACCTGAACGATTTCTTTACCGGCAAGACGGCGAACTCCTTCGCCATCGGGGAGCTGTACAACGACGACCCGCGCCTGGGGGACGCCCGCCTCTGCGGCACCACGGCCTCCCTCTGCGGCATCGAGCGGGCCGGCTTCGCCGGGGACATGGCCGCGCAGGAAAAGGCTGTCCGGCTCGACCTGACCCTTCACGCCTTCATGCTCTCACAGTCGGGCCTCCCTGTGCTGTACAGCGGGGACGAGATCGGCCAGCTCAACGACTACAGCTACAAAGACGACCCCGAAAAAGCTTCGGACAGCCGTTACATCCACCGCGGCGCCTTCCCCTGGGCATTGGCCGCCAACCGCAGCATACCCGGCACGCTGCAAAACGAGCTGTTCCCGGCCCTGCGCCGGATCGAGGAAGCGCGCCGCAGCCACAGCGTCTTTGACGCCGGGGTGCCGTTTCACACC
>NZ_NFLM01000006.1 GCF_002160915.1 Faecalibacterium sp. An121 | reverse complement strand
AACCTCTGGCGCACCAGTTGTTCCGCCAGGAGCACAGCTGGGCAACTATGTTCGGATCGGATAAACGCTGAAAGCATCTAAGCGTGAAGCCGACCCAAAGATAAGATATCCCACTGAGTGATCAGGTAAGGTCCCTTGAAGACTACAAGGTAGATAGGCACGATGTGTAAGTGGAGCGATCCATTCAGCAGGTGTGTACTAATAGACCGAGGGCTTGACCAGGTAAAAGCACTTGTACTCTGATTGCAAAGCAGATTATTATTCAGTTCTGAAGGCACGTCCTTCTAAAAAAGAATAGAGAGAATTGTCCGGAAGGTCATTCCGGACAGCCGGTGTCGATGACGGTGAGGTCCCACCTGTTCCCATTCCGAACACAGAAGTTAAGCTCACTTGTGCCGAAGATAGTTGGCTGGACACGGCCTGTGAAAATAGGTAGATGCCGGCTTCTCTCACCATCAGGATATTGAAACCGTATCCTGATGGTTTTATATGGCCCGTTGGTCAAGCGGTTAAGACAGAGGCCTCTCACGCCTTTAACATCGGTTCGATTCCGGTACGGGTCACCATATGCACCTCTAGCTCAGTTGGTAGAGCAACTGACTCTTAATCAGTGGGCCCAGGGTTCGAGTCCCTGGAGGTGCACCAAATCAAGAAAATCCGAACCCTTTTCTGATTGGAGAAGGGTTCGGATTTTTCATTTTCTTCGGTGAGTTGAATCAAGGAGAAGTCCCCTGTCCGAAGCTGTACCAGAAGGCCGGGCGGGGCAGGCAGTGACGGCTTGAACCGGAGGACAAAAGAAAGGCGCACCCCGAAAGGTGCGCCTTGTCTGAAAAAAGCCGTTGACAGTTGCTATGTAGAACAGGGCGTTCCCCGGTGGGAACGTCCTGTTTTTCTTTGGCTGTGGATCTGGCCTGTTCTGCCTGCCAGGCAGCGAAAGCCCTCTGGCCTTCCTCACTGTTGAAACATTCCAGAATGGCAGGATAGAAGCACCGCGCCAGACGCTCGATGACCTCATCAGGATAGATCGAAGTATTGACGACTTTTTTCTTTTTGTTCAAGTCCACCTCCTGTTCCGGTCCACTGCCTGGCTCATGGGGATAATCAGCCTGCAAAGCCCCAAATGTGGAATGAAAGAGGACGGCCCTGCTTTGCTCCAGGACTGGCCTCCAAAATTTTTCTGCGCGGAATGCAGAAATACGCGCCCCATCCGCCCTCCCGCCCCGAACGCGCCCTTCTGGGCGGGTTCACGGACAGGCAGGGCGGATTCCGAAAAAACGAAGCGAAAGAAATAAAACGGCAATACGATTCATTTTTGCTAATGTGGGCGAGAGGGCGCGTGGGGCGGGAAATTTTCACTTCCCACTCAAATTTTATTCGAGGGCGCAATCGGGGCGGATGTACGCGCCCGCATTTCGCCCTGTCATGGTTAGGCAGATTTTGCCTCGCCTACTTTTAGGAATTCCGGCAGGTTACATCCCAGTGAGGCCAGAAAAGTCAGATGCTTTTCCAGAATCGCCTGCACAGCTTTACGATGCTCCGGTTCGGTGCGAAGGCTGAGCGTGTGTTCAAAGATAAACGTCCAGGATTCCTGCATTGTAGCTGCGGCAACGTCCAGTTGGGCGTAAGCGGCAGAAGGATCTTTGGGGTAACCTCCAACTTCCTCGAAGTGCGGTTCGGCGTATGGCAGTTTTGCTGCTGTATAGCTGGTGGGCAGATGCTCCTGCAACTGGGGCGCTTGCTGTTTGGCAGTGGGTTTTGTCTTGGGCCGGGGATTCTTGATTTGTTCCAGGATGTCGTCATACTCCTCCGGCGCGGCCTTGGCCAGGCGCTCAAAGAGGATGTCCGGGGCTTTCAAATCGCCGCAAAGGACCTGATGTCGGATGCCGGGGCAGAGTTTATCCGCAAGGTCTACGCCTTGGGCAAACAGGGCTGCCCGCCGGACGGAACTGGAACTGACGCGGTTTTCCCGTGCGATGCGCTCACAGGTTTTCTCGGCGGTTTGCTGATGTTCATTTTGAACACCGCCTGATGAGGCCGGGAGCGTGTGCTGGTTCCCGTGGAATCCATCATGCTTTTCTGCGTCGTACTGCTTCCCAATGAGGAACTTTTTCTGTTCTGGAGTCAGATTGCGTCGTCCCAGCTGGTTCTTGCAGATCCAGACGAGAACCTGCTCCCGGTTCTCTAAAGTCAAAGGATAAACGGTAAAGGGAATTTCTGGATGGTTTTGCAGAATTTCATAGCGGTTGTGCCCGTCCACAATGGTGTCGTTCCAGACAAGGATGGGAGACAGTATTTCACCGTCGGCCAGAATGTTTTCTTCAAGTTGTTTGCGCTCGTCTTCGGTCAGGGGTGGGATTTGCGCCTTAAATTCAGGGTCAATGCGCAATGTCTGCTGTTTCATGCTGCCCTCCTCTCGTCATCTCGCGGCGGCCCTCTGCGCGGTGCAGGGCCTCCAGATTTTGCTGTGCGGTGCTCAGGTCCATCCAGGCTTTATGCGCTTCGCGGTACTTTTGGTAGAACTGCGCCTTTTCAGAAATCAATTCTTCACGCTCGGCTTTCAGCTGTTTCAGGTTGGGCAGTTTGGTAATTTTTTGGGCCTTGAAATAGGCGGCTGCCGCCTGATAAGCTGTCAGCTCGGCGCGGTGCTATTCTCGAAAAGTCTCCGGGTTCTTTGCTGTTTTGGCCTGCTGGACAACCTTCCGGTTTTGGAGATAGGCCGAAACATGGCGGTTCCGTTCCCGGTTTTCGCCGATGCGGGTTTCCAGGTCTTTGACCACCTCGAGCGCTTCGCTGTACTGGGACTGAAGTTCGGCGATATGCTGCGCCAACTCGGCCTCGGTGCTTACGCCGTGCTCCGACAAAAGCGCCATCGACTTTGCCGTCTGCTTGAGGTTGAACACCTTGGCCCAGCGCTCGTAACCAGCGCCTTTGCCCGCGGTCAGCTTGGCTTGGATGTCGATCAGGCGACTTACTTTATCAGGGTTCGGGTCGGTACGGCGGAGAGCGGCGGTTTTCTGGCGCTCGGCATTTTGGGCGAGAAAAGCTAAAACATTTTCCTTGGAAAAATCATCGCCCAGCTTGCGGGAGGTAATGGGCTTGGTTCGGCCGGGGATGCGGTAACTGAACCGGCCGCGGCTCTCGGTGAGAGCGATGCCATGCTCCTGCAAAAGCTGAGCGGAGAAGTCCTCCAAACTGGTCGCCTTTCGCAGAACGGAACGGATGTTTTTGCGCAGGACGGCTTTCTCAGTCTCGTATTTGGTTTGCCGGATGGGCAGGCCGGAAGCGGCGTCCTTGGCGTTGGCGTAGTCGAGACGGCGCTGGCCGCGCCGCTGCGCCCAGTATTCCCGTTCGGTGATGCGGTCGCCGGAACCTTTCAGCAGGTCGATTTGATATAGTCCGGCGCTCTGGCAAAGTTCCATGACCCCGGCACGGAGATGCCGCAGCATGGCTGCCGTACAGCGGTGCTTGCAGCCTTCCTGCCAGTCGCAGGGCTTTTCCATATGGGGGGCGGCGCTCGACTTCGCGGATCCGCAGGCTGCCAATGACAATGTGAACGTGGATATTTCCAGCGCCGTTGTGACCGTCCGGGTGGGCGCAGACAATGGCCGGGTGGCCCGGAAAGTTTTCCTTGCAGAATTGCAAGCCAAGGTCTTGTGCCTTTTTCAGGGTCAGGCCGTTGTCAGTTGCATCCCGGGGGTCAAAGCTGATGATGTAGTGATGAGTCTTTACATCACCAACTTGTGCGTTCTTGCCGTACTTCCGGTTCGCCAGCAGGCAGGCCATGGCGAAGGTGTTGCCGCCGCATTCCAGCGTATCCAACAGAAAATTTTCGCGGAGCTTGGGTTTCCCATCTGAATCAAAGATGGGTAAGCCCGTATATTCGTTGTGCTGGAAGGTAAGATACCGCTCCGCTGCCGAGAGGTCAGAGTTCTTCGAGCTTGTATGCTTGATGGTTGCCATACAGTTCTCCGATCGCTTTCTCGGCGTTCAGCCGAAAGAGTGTGAGTGCAGACAATTCGGTCAAGAGCTGTGCCCGAATTTGTTCTGAATCTTTGCCGCCGGTGTTGAAGTGCCGGGCCAGTTGGTTGAGGTTGCTGCCAATCTTGCCGCACTGTCCCAGCAGGTCAGAGAGGACATTCAGGGCATCCTCTCCGCCGCCTGTGACAACGACGGTGTGCTGGATGGGCTTTCCCAATAAAGATTGACGAATGAGAGTTGACATGCTGATGTTGAGCCGTTTGCAGCAGAGTTCGAGGGTGAGTTTTTCTTTTTCGGTCACACGGAATTTGATGATGTGAGTGCGGTTGTTGGAATTATCGTTGTGATTGGTCGGAAGAATCTTTTCGATGTTTTTGGCGAGTATCAACCTCCAATCCTTTGGGCGGTACGGTGAAAAAGCCGCACGGAATATAGATCGAACAAGTGCAAACGGTTCAAAACAAAAAGCAGGGTTTGGGGAAGGCACTCCCCAACAAGCACGACCGGGAAGTGCGCCACAATTTCAATTTTTGAAATTGTGGCCACAGGTCGATACTTGCTTATCGCTTTTTCTGTCCAAAATGAAAATACAGATTTCAAACTGGATTTTGATTTCCAAAGCTGGGAAGCACTTCAGAAGAAGTCTCGTTCAGCTGACATGTGCAGACGAACGAGACACAGACAGGGAAATTCAGACCCAGAGAGTGTACGAGCGTAGCGAGTGCGCGGTTCTGGGGCTGAATTTTGTCCCCAGGGGGATATTAGGGGGAAGGAATTTCTGTCCCGCGTATGCGGGCAGAAATGGGTTCCCCCTAAAGCGTGCCAGAGGCACGCAAATAGAAGTGTCTCCTATTGCGGGGGTCGCCGCTTGCACCGAATCTGCGTTCCTGCCCCTGTGTTGCAGCGGCGTTGTCCGGCTCGCCCGCATTTTGAGCGGGGTCATGGCGCGGTATCCAGATCCAGACGGCTCATATAGTTTTCAAGGTGCCGGATATCAAGAATTGCAGGCCGGTCGCCCGGCTGCAAATTCTCTCAGAATATAAGAAAACCGCCCCGCAAGGGACCAAAGGATTTTGTCGGGGACAAGCGGCGGCAAAATGGTTCGGCGTAGCTGCGGGGCGGCAGGAAAGAATTACTCAGCTTTATTTAGATGAAGCGGATTGGTTTGTAATAAATGGTAGCATAAGGATAGCATACCGTCAAGTAAAAGCTGAATAATTTGGATGAAATATCAAAAAATTAAAGTGGATTTTGTAAACAGTGCAAAAAGTCTGCTGTGTTTTCAAGCAGCAAGTGCCAGTGTAAAACAGGGTGTTCTGGGCAGACTTGCCATTACCATTGGCGTTCCGGCCTCATTTCATTTGGGAGGCTGCAATGGACGCGCTCCATAAGAATCATTAAAACTTTCAGGAAATTTAGACATGGCAGACCGCAGTCTTAAGCTCATTCCCCTGTGTGCCCCGCCCTGTGCGACCAGAGCGGGGCACCGAATCAAGGAGGCTGCGGACATAGATGTCTGCTATGGAAATCTATGTCCGGGCAAACTTCAGGCATAGACCGGAATGGCATTTATAATCACTTCTGAAGGAAGCGCATCAGGGCTTCCGCCGATGCCTTTGCCCCGCCCAGGCTCCGCATATCCTCGCTGAAGGCGTGGGCCGTCTCCTTATAAGAAGGTTCGGTCAGCAGCTTGACAATAGCTGCTTTCAGCCCCTCGCTGGTGATGGCGTTTTTATCCAGAAAAGCGCAGCCAAGGCCCAGCTTTTCGATTTGGCGGGCGGTGATGGCCTGCTCCTCCATCTGAGGGATAGCGATCATGGGCACGCCATAGTAAATGGCCTCGCCGGTGCCGCCCATACCGGCGTGGGTGATGAACACCGACGCCTGGGACAGGATATCCAGCTGGGGCACCATCTGGCCGACTTCCACGTTGGCTGGGATGTCCTTCAGACTGGCGGGGTCGATGGAGCCGAGCGCGGCAAAGACGTTGATGTCCAGGTCCCGCACTGCGTCAAACAGAATGGGGTAATACTCGGGCCAGTTGTTGAAGGCAGTGCCAAGAGAGGAATACAGCAGCGGCTTGCCGTTGTCGGGGGCTTTCCAGCTGCCGAAGGCGGTCCGCTTGCCGATCTGTACCCCGGTGAACACGAAACTGTCATCGAAAGTCTCGTAATTGGGAACCAGCTTTTTCTGCATCATGACCAGGTTGAAGTCCCCGTGGCCGTCGAAGATCTCCTTGACAGTCAGCAGGCGGCAGCCATATTTTTCGGCATAGGTCTGGGCCAGCTGCGCCGCAGCCTTGCGCAGAGGGTGGTCCGGCGGGCAGTTCTCGAACCCGGCGGCTACCGAGTAGCTGTCGTTGGAGGGGTAGCTGGTGTAGAGCATAACATTGGGCACCTTGAGGTTGTCCGCCGCGATGGTGCCGGCAATGCCCGCAAAGTCGTGGACGATGGCGTCGGGTTTGTCATTTTTCAGGGTGTCCAGCACAGTGTCGATGTAGGCTCCTGCCTCGTTTAGGAACAGGAAGGGCACCGCGGCGGCCACTCCGCCGTCATCCTCTTTCTTCCCGCCGTCCTCATTATGCTTGTCGTTTTCCGCCATCCAGGAGGGTACGGCGACGAACTTTGCCCCGGTGGGCTCGATGATAGTGCGGAAGGCTTCAGTGGTGAAATAAGTCACCTGGACGCCTTTCTTCACCAGTTCGGTGACGAGGGCCAGGGTGGGATTGATGTGCCCGAAGGCGCCAAGAGATACGAATGCGATGTGCATACAAAAACTCCTTTCAAACAACAAAACAGCCATGCAGGCAGCGCAGGACGTTGCCCGCACGGCTGCGGGGGAAATAGGTGATGGCTTATTCTGTCAGGCCGTTGTTGGCGATCACTTTTTGATACCAGTAGAAACTGTCCTTTTTCACCCGGGCGCACTGCTTGGGATCGGTCTCGGTGCGATCCACGTAGACTAAGCCGTACCGTTTGGCAAAGCCCTGGTGGCTGGACACCACGTCTACAAAGCTCCAGGGGCAATAGCCGAACACCGGAAGACCCTCGTCGATCATGATGGCCAGCTGTTCGATGTGCTCTTTGAGGTACTCGATGCGGTAGGGATCATGGATCTGGCCGTCCGGGCCCAGTGTTTCGCTGTAGGCCATGCCGTTTTCGGTGACGATCATGGGCAGACGGTAGCGATTATAGACCTTGCGCATCCCAATATGTAGGCCCATCGGGTCGATGCCCTTGTCCATCCACTCGGTTTTGCGCAGGTGGGGATTATCACAGATGTCGAAGGCGTCCGACACCCAGAAGGGCGGCTGGTCGTAGTTGACGGGACCCTCCTTGGCTTTGACGCAAATGCTGAAATAGTAGTTGATGCCGATGAAGTCAGGGGTCGAGGCTTTCAGCACAGCTGCATCTTCGGGCAGCGTCTGGGGGTAAAGTCCATGACTCTTTAAGTAGCTGGCCACATAGGGCGGATATTCGCCCCGGACACTCAGGTCGAGCAGGTAGAATTCCATCAGCTCCTCGGCGTTTTCGGCGGCAAGCACATCCTCGCTGCGGCTGGACTGGGGATAGACCACCTGGATAGCACACACCGGGCCGATTTGGGCTTCCGGGTCGATCTGCCGCAGCAGCGAAATAGCCCGGTGCTCGGCCAGCGAGACATGGTAGCTCATCTGGTAGATGTTCTGCAGGTTCTTCTGCTTATCCTGCTCAAAGTTGCCGTTCATGATGCCGGCGGCGGTGGCGATGAGCTGTTCGTTCACCGTGACCCACCGCTTGACGCGGCCCTTGAAGTGGGTAAAGCAGACCTCGGCGTATTTCAGATAGGCGTCGATCATCTTGCGGTCGAGCCAGCCGCCGAAGGCGTCCACCAGCGCCTGCGGACACTCGAAGTGATAGAGAGTAACGAGCGGTTCGATGCCTTTTTCCAACAGATAGTCGATGAGCCTGTCGTAAAAGGCCAGCCCCTCGGGGTTGGGGGTGCAGGTGGCGTCCGGCATGATGCGGCTCCAGGCAAAACCCATCCGGTAGACCTTCAGGCCCAGCTCGGCCATCAGGTCCACGTCCTCTTTCCAGTGGTGGTAATGGTCGGCAGCCACTTTGTTGTCGGCGACGCCGGGCCGGCGTGTGCCCAGGTCTGTGGTAGCCACCCCCTTGCCGCCTTCATTGTAGCCGCCTTCCACCTGGAACGCACTGGTAGACGCGCCCCAGAGGAAATTGGTGGGGAAAATCATTTGTTTCATCAAGTCGATAACACCAGCCTTTTTGATTTTATTGTATCACGCAGTTAAACGCTCTCCAAATCTTTTTTGGAAAAGCCAAACAGATAAGTCAGAACAGCTGCCACAATCAGGGAAGCAAAGGAGGCTACCACGCCAACCACAATGTTGGCATTGGTACCACCCACATAGCCCAGCAGAGACAGGAAGTTGGCGGAGGTCATTGCATATCCCTTGAGGTCGAACATACCTGCGATGGCACCGCCTACAAAACCGCCAAGGGCCATGGTTGCAAAGCAGCGGTTAAAACGGAAGCAGATGCCATATAGAGTGGGTTCGGTAACGCCGCCCAGGATGCCAGAAGCGAAGGCTGCAAAGGAGGTGCTGCGGTCATCCTTGTTTTTCAGGCGGAGCGCCGTGCCCAGCGCCACACCGAAGCAGGCCCAAGTCGCAAAGTTGCCCGCATTCATAGGGCCGCTGCCGATGCCGGTCTCAAAGAAATCGGCCATCATGGGCATCATCAGAGCCAGGTGCATACCGCTCATAACCAGGAACTCCCACAGAGCGGCGATAACCGCCACACCGAACCAGCCAGTGGTCATGCCGAACCAAGCAAGACCGCCGCTTATGGCATTGCCCACAATAGTTCCCAGAGGTGCCAGTAGGCAGAGGATAAACGGCATAGAAACAATCAGGCTAAGGAACGGGGTAAAAACGGTCGTCAGCAGGTCGGGCATGAACTTTTTGACAATTTTATAAATCAGGCAGAACAGGGGTACCGACAGCATAACAGGCAGAACAGTCTGGGCGTAATTGGTCACGGTAGCAGGGATACCAAAGACCGTGAACGTTTGGCCGTTGGTGGCAAAAGCCGCGAAATCCGGCACCATTAGAACACTGCCGATGAAGGAACCCAGCATACCGTTGACACCCAGCTGTTTGGCGGCATTGTAACCCACCAGAATAGGCATAAAGTAAAACGCCGCATCGTACAGGAAATCAAACAGGATATATAAGTTACTTTCCAGGGTGTACAGTCCCAACAAGTCGGGGCCAAAGATAGAGTTGACAGCACGGAACAAGCCTCCGGCCAGTAGCACCGGGATCATGGGGGTCATACAGCCCGCCAGATAGCCCATGATATTCTTACCCACCTGCTTAGGGGTCAGCTTCCGTTTGGTGATGGCGGCATCCTGGGCGGCAGCAGCATCATCCTTGACGGCGGCGCTGGCGCTGATGCCTGCCAGCTTGCACAGTTCCTCATACACTTTCGGAACATTGGTGCCGATCACGATCTGGTACTGCTGGCCGCCGCGCACAACACCCAGCACACCGGAAATCTTTTTCACCTCGTCATCTTTGGGGAGGCTATCGTCTTTCAGATACAGGCGCAGGCGTGTCATGCAATGGGTGGCATCCTTGAGGTTGGCCGCTCCACCTACCGCCGCCAGAACCTGCTCGGCGATCTTTTTATTGTCTGCCATACTGATTTCTCCTATTTTCAAGTCAAATCGTCGTAAGTGACGAGCTGAACATCCTGCCCCGCCAGCCAGGCGTGTACCTCGGGCCGGCAGAGCATGGCAGTTTCTCGTAAACGGGTGGTCGTCATGCTGGAATGGTCCAGCAGATAGGCGTCGATATAGCCCGGATGGAAGACCATCAAGTCACACCCGTCCTCGTGAGCATTTGCCACCGCGTCCTGCACGCCCGTAAAGGGGTCGGTCTCGTATGCCTTAAAATCTCTGGGCATATAGGCGTACACTTTGGTGTGGCGGAAGGTTACTGCCTCGCCGGGACGGCCCATCGCAAAGTAGGGCAGGCCGTGCCGCTGGGCAACGATTTCCAATCCCTGAAAGAAATTGGCGCTGGCCACTGCGTGTCCCTCAAAATAGCTCGGTTCGTGGCCGGTCAAGGCTTTGAACTGGCGATACTGGGCCTCGATCTCCTCAATCACCTCGTCCAGCACCACAAAGTCGCGGCCTTCTTTGGCGGCCTCTCGGTAGGCGCGGCTGGGTTTGAACTCCCCTTCCGGCGTACAGAGGCTGGGGATGCGGGCGGGGTCAGTCAACGGCCGGCCCACACAAATGTTGGTGTGCTGCCCTAGACAAAGCGGGCGGCCATACAGCAGCCCCAGTCCGTGGACAGCTGCGGGCATATTGGTCATCACCCCTACTGAGCGCACCAGTCCGGCTGCTACTGCTGCCGCAATGCCGCAGTTGATGCCTTCAGAGTAGCCCAGGTCATCAGCACGGATGAGTAATCGTTTCATAGTTTTGACCTCTACAAAGAGAAAGTTACAGTTTTGCTTTCAGCTCTTGCAGCTCCTTGTGCACCTCGATGAATTCAGTGGCAATGGTCTCGAAGGCGTCGGCGGCCATCAGCTGATCCTCGGCGTGCATCAGGTAGATATTGGTTTTCCAGGTCAGACCCTGTCCCTGCCATTCCAGCAGGTCGACGTGGCTGTGGTGGCCCTGCACAAAGGCTTCCTTGCCGTCTTTCAGCAGCTGGGCGGCCTGGTCAAAGTTGCCGGCTTTGGCCTCCTGGATAGCTTCGATATACATCCCGCGGGCGGTGCCCACGTTGGCGATGATCTCAAAGGCAATTTCAGTGATGGTCTCTTGCAGCTGCTCCTCGGTCATGGCGCGAGCTTCTTCTACCGAAATTGCCATGTCTCAGCCCTCCAGCACTTTGCGGACATGGTCCAGCACAGCTTTGCCGTTCATCATGCCATAGTCTTTCATGTCGATGATCTCGACCTTGTTGCCCGGCAGCTGGCCCTGCACATCCTTGAGGCGGTAACGGACCTGGGGGCCAAGAAGGATGATGTCGGCGTCGGCGTAGTTGGAAGCGTCAGCAACGGGATGGGCCGAAATTTCGCACTCGTAGTTGTCAGCTTTGGCGGCGTCCTGCATCTTGCGGACCAGAGCGCTGGTGCTCATACCTGCGGCACAGAGAAGAATAATTTTAGTCATAATAAATTTCCTCCTAAAAATCTGATGATTTATGATTGATAGAGCTTACTGTTCGGCGGCTTCGTCGGCCTTTTCTTCGGCGACGGCCTGCTTGTCCATCGCCATAAAGAAGGGATAATAGACGACGCAGGAAATCAGAGTAATGATGATCTGGAACACACCGATTTTCCAGGAACCCTGGACGATGCCGCCGAAAAAGACTGGCATACTGGTAACACCAACCAGACCCACAGGCGCGGGCATCAGGCCCAGCATGATCGCGGCATAGCCAAGGATCAGGCTGACCAGAGGCATTACGATGAAAGGGATAATCATAGCGGCATTGAGCATCAGGGGGAAGCCGTAGATCAGGGGTTCGTTAATATTGAACAGGCCACAGGGGAGCACGACCTTCGAGAAGGTTTTATACCGCTTGGATTTTGCGAAGAAGAACATAACGATGACCAGACCCAGTGTGCATCCGCATCCGCCAATGGTGGTCAAGTCAAACATACCACAGTTGAAGATGTAAGGAATTTCCTCGCCAGCAGCCTGTGCAGCTGTGTTATCGGCCAGGTAGCCGAGCCAGATGGGCATGAAAATAGGCAGAATGGTGTAGGAACCATGGATGCCAAAGAACCACAGCACCTGCGACAGGATGACGGCGATCATAAAAGCGGGCAGAGAGCCGGTCAGTACGGACAGTGGGGTCTGGAGCAGGCCATAGATCGCATCTTCCGCATTGCCCCAGGGAGTCATGGTAAACAACCAGTTGATAATGGCGAACAGGAATACGATGACTGTGCCGGGAATCAAAGCTGTAAAGGAATCCGAGACATTCTGGGGAACGCCGGCAGGCATTTTGATTGTGATTTTCTTCTCCACGATGAAAATATTGATTTTGGTGACCACGATACCGGTAATCAGCGCCAGGAACACGCCGTGGCTGCCCAGATAGTCGATGGCATAGAAGTTGGTGGCACCAAAAGCCCCTTCTGCAGTGTAAGAACCAATGGGCATCAGAATGAAGAAGGCAACCTCGGCCAAAAAGCCATTGTTGAACGCGAGTTCTTCATGACCAAAGATCTTGGCAGAGTTGAAACCCACTGAGTAGACAATGAATACGCTCATCAGGTTCATGCAGGCGTTGTAAATCAGGTTGAACAGATAATTGATGCCAATGCCCTGGATGAAGTTCTGATACCATTCAAAACCGATGCTGTTGAGCAGGTTGAAGACGGCGCCGATCAGGATGATAGCCATCAGGCTCATTGAACCGCCTGCAAGGCACTTGATGTACTTGTTGTCCGCAATGCGCTGTGATAACGGAATCAATTTGGTATCAATAAATGACATCACGGGGTTTTCTTTTTTCTCCGACATGATTGTTGTTACCTCCTTTTACTGCACACAGAGGCTCGGCCGCAGGCCCTGTGCATCTCTGACAAAAGTATAACATAAGTCGATTGTATTTTGGTTACAAATACAAGCGCTGCGTTTCAAATCAACTGTATGTGTTTCAAGTTCTGAAACGCAGAAAAACTTTTTCGCCGTTTTTGTGCGCTTTGACAAAACTGCGCCTCTGAAAATCGACATTTTCAAAGGCGCAATTTATAATGTGATTTACAAAACGATGGACTTCAGGATCGTTTTATTTCCGGCCTGTGTCGGATTCAATTTACAGGTACCCAGGCAGACGGGTCAACCAGTTCCCACATCTTGGCTGCATCCTGGCCAAAGTAACCGACGCTGTCATATGTCACGCTTGCAACACGGCCGCCGATCAGCAGGCTCTCTACCGTGATATTATCGCCCCAGCCAAAGAAGGTAAACAGGCACTTGCCTCCATCTGCGGTGGTATACACATCAACGGTCACGTCATCGCCAATAGGGAACCAGTCCACATGGATCTGCTGCGTCAACGTGTATTCGGCAGGAATCTCTCCGGTAAAGGGAATCTCTGCATAGCCCATGACTTTCTGCATATACAAATCGCAGGTCTCCATCCAGGTCATGGAAGAAGTACCTTCCATACCAGCGCCAAAACCATGACCATTCAGGCCGTAGACGTGCAGCTCTGGGTCCAGGCCAAGCTCATACGCCTGCTTGAAAAGCTGCAAGCTGCCGTCCCAACCCATGCTGTCATCAGCACCAATCGCAATGAACATATGGGGCAGGTTGGGGTTTTCTGTCTCAATAGGAGCACCAGAGTAGATCAGATGGGCAATATCCACATCGCTGTTCACACCGTCGATAGCGTCGCATACATAATTAGGGTCAAACTGATTGGGCGTAATACTACCGTAGAACTTCTCCAGCATGGTGCGAATATTGCCGCCGCTGCCAGAGTAGCCGGACACAGCAAGCAGCGATCCTTCCAGGTCGATGCCCCATTCGTCAGAGTAGTATTTCACTACGCGCACGGCACGCTGCATATCCATGACAATATCATCATTATTGTAGGGTGCGACACGACGCTGAAGCAGGAAGCAGTTGTAGCCTAACTTATTAAACTCCGGACAGACAGCATAGGCTTCCACCGGGTTACTGCGGCTGGTATTGCCGCCGCCCGAGGTGACAATAATAGTGCCCTTGGCAGAACTGGGGTCGTCCAGCAGATAAGGAATGATAAAGGGACGGAAGTCAGCGTTATCATAGACTGATTCCCCTTCATAGTTGACCAAGGGGAACTGCAAATCACTTTCCGGGGTAGTGACAGGCATATCGTCTCCCCAAATATAAATGACCTCACCGTTGATGCCATCGCTGAAGGGTTTAATCTGCTGATCAGCCAGGGCTGCAATGGCGTCCCGTGCGGCAATGATTTGCTCCTTATTGGCATCGGTCATTGCCTCAGGATGAATCCCCAGTAAGACAGTACCAGCACTCTGCGCGGCGTCCCAAGCTTCCTGTGTGTACAGAGTTGGATAGTTACGTACCATCTTGTAGTTATAGACCTGGGTTTCCCACTCAGCCTGCCAATAGTTGGGATCCGATTCGGGCAGGATGTTGACTTTATAAGGAGCCTGACTGTCAAAATGCCGCGGAATGGTGATACCAAGCCAATCAAGCAGTTTTGCACAATTTTCGCTGCTGTCCTGACTTACCTGCTGAATCGAAGCGAAGCTGGTGCCATCAGGTGACGGCTCAAGCGCAACGACGGATACCGCAGTGCTCATCACTACGCTGACCGCCAAAACGCCTGCGGTAATGGTTCTGATTCCTTTGTTTTTCACGACTACTCCTCCTTGTAAGTACATTTTACACTTGGATGATTGGCCTGTTTGACGGGGCCATTTTTCCAAAAGCTGTCGGCCGACGGCAGTAAAGCCGGCAGCAAGTGTATGAAGCGATGCAAACTTGCGCAGTCTGATTTTCTATCCTCCTTTCTGTTTTCTTCTGCAATATTTGAATTCGCCTCAATTTGTACTAAAATTATAATATAAAGTGAATTGTATTTGGTTTCAAATGCCGCTGTGACGTTTCAAAACAAGGTCTTCTGTTTCAAATTGTGATGTTGATGAAAAATTTTTTGCGTATTTTTGTGCGCTTTGACAAAACAAAAAGGCCGCGGGGCGGTCAACCCTCGCGACCTTGCTGTATTTTTGCTGTGCTTTACTGGAACGCTTTATCGTATGCCCGCATATAGCCCATGACGATCAGGTCGTTGGCCATGAGGGCTGCATATTTGCCCACGTCGTTGCGGTTGGTGGTGCCGCATTGCAGGATGAAATCGGCGGTGTTCAAATAGGGGCTGGCAAGGTTCTGGGTGATGACCAGCACCTTGCACCCGCTGGAAATGATTGCGTTACAGATGTCCGGGTAACGAGTCAGGTAGCTGCCGCCCACGCTGCAAATGATGGCAAAGTCGTTTTCGGTCAGGCTGCGGGCGCACTCCAGCTGAGCGGCATAATCCATGAACAACTCGACATAGCGGCCCATCATCATCATTTTGCTCTGGAAGTAGTGGCCGATGTCCCACAAAAAGTGGTGGGAGAAATAGGCCGCCTTGCCGCAGCCGTGCAACACCCGCACAATGTCGGGAATAACTTCGGCGTTTTCAGGCGTGATGGTAGCATAGATGTTGCCGATCAGCGTGTCGCGATAGGAACCGATGGCCATTTCCTGATTGTTATGCAGCATGGTGTAGAACTGCCGGGAATAGTCGGTCCGCATGGTGAAGTCCTGCTCCAGCCAGGCCTGGAACGCTTTGAAACTGTCCATCCCCAGAAAGCGGCAAAACCGTGAAATGGACGCCTTGGATGTATAGCACAGGTCCGCGATCTGGCCGAGAGTCATCCCCTTGAGCTGGGGGTAATGCTTGAGCAGAGTCACTGCGATATCATAGTTTGCGTCCCGTTCGGGTGTGGTGCTCACAAAACTGAGCAGCCTATCTGCCAGAGACCCCATCACTTTTGCTTCGCTCATCGCTGCTGCCTCCCCTCGCCTTCTCAAAGTGTTTTTATTGTATCATATTGGACAGCGAAATGTCAAAGAAGCGTATTGTTTTGGAAGAAAATCATACCAAAAGTAACGGCGGGCAGCCGAACGTCTGCCTTTGGTGTACAAGAACAGGTAGTGTTCAAAAAGAATACCACCAGACGGCGCTCAAAAGCCTTGCAATAAGACACAAAATATGGTATATATTATACGAAATATATTGCAGTTACATACATCCCCATACAGAGCGAAGGGAGGCCCCGCCATGACCGCCGTCATCTACGCCCGCTATTCCTCCGACAACCAGCGCGAGGAATCTATTGAAGGCCAGATTCGGGAATGCACCGCCTATGCCGAGAAGAACGGTATCACGGTGGTCAAGCACTACATCGACCGGGCCATTTCGGCCAAAACAGACAACCGTCCCCAGTTTCAGCAGATGATCAAGGACAGCGAGCGCAAGCTGTTCGACATTGTTCTGGTCTGGAAGTTGGACCGCTTCGCCCGCAACCGCTACGACAGCGCCCGTTACAAAACGCAGCTCAAAAAGAACGGGGTCAAGCTCATGTCCGCCACCGAAATCATCTCGGACGGGCCGGAGGGCATCATCCTGGAGTCGGTGCTGGAAGGTTACGCCGAATATTATTCCGCCGACCTCGCAGAAAAAGTTGTCCGCGGCCAGACTGAAAACGTTCTCAAAGGCCGCTGCAATGGCGGCCGTGGGACATTTGGTTATACGCTGGATGCTGAACGCCGTTTCCATATCGACCCGGTCACTTCGCCTTTTGTACTGGAAGCCTTCAAAAGATATAAAGAAGGAGCGACCATGAAGGAAATTCGTGATTGGATGAATCTGGAAGGCGTCAAAAATCCAGTCGGCGGCGCTATGACATACAATAGCGTAGAGCATATGCTTAAAAACCGACGATATATAGGAGAATTGAAATTCCGAGATATTGTTGTGCCGGACGCTATTCCCCCGTTGGTCCCTATGGAATTATTTGAGGAGGTGCAAGTTAAAATTTCCAAAAACAAAAAGGCCCCTGCCCGTCGCAAGGCAGAGGACGACTATCTTCTGACGACCAAACTATTCTGCGGCCACTGCGGTGCGCTGATGTTTGGTGAAAGCGGCACCAGCCGCACTGGCGACGTGCACCGCTACTACAAGTGCGCGGCCGCCAAGAAGCGGAAATCCTGCAATAAAAAGGCGGTTCGCAAGCAGTGGCTGGAAGATCTGGTAGTCAGCGAAACCATGAAACTGATCCAGAACGATGCGGTCATTGATTCCCTTGTGGCGGCGGTCATGGAATTGCAAAACAGGGAGAGCACCAGCCTGCCCCTCTACGAGAAGCAACTTCGGGAGACCGAGACCGGCATTCAGAATATGCTCAACGCCATTCAAGCCGGCATCCTGACCAGCTCCACCAAAGAGCGGCTGGAAGCCCTCGAGGGCCAGAAAAAAGACTTGGAAGCAAAGATTGCCGAAGAAAAATTGGCCAAGCCCGTGATGAAGGAGGAATTCGTCCGCTTCTGGCTGTTGCACTTTCGCAAGCTGGACCTGTCCCAAAAGGAGCAGCGGCAGGTGCTGGTGGATACTTTTATTAATGCAATTTACCTTTATGATGATAAAATGTTGATTACCTTCAACTACAAAGAAGGCACGGAGACCGTTTCTTTCGGCGAGGCCACCGAGGCTGCGGCAAAGGAAAAAAGTTCGGATATGGATTGCCTTGGTGCACCAGATAAAAAGCGCTGAATCGTAGGATTCGGCGCTTTCCCTTTAGTTTTTTCCACCGCAATCTTGCGCTCCAGGGCTTCCTTTTTGCTTTTGAAACTCACCCAGCCCTGGCAGGGTTTGCCGTGATGGTCTGTATAAGTGTAGCGGACGGAATACGTGTTGCCGCGTTTCATAAAGGACCGGCTGAGATGCGGCGGTCTAGTGCACCCAAATACAAAATCCGAACCTTTCTCCAATGGGAGAAGGGTCCGGATTTTTTCATTGCCTTTGGAGGGTTGGATTGCAGACATCCGAAACGGTACAAGGACAGTGCCCCAGAGGGCAGCGGGAAGGACGCAATGCGCTCAGAAAGACAGGCTTTCGGAACACTGCTGCTGTGGATCTGCTCGATCTTTTTTGCGCAGGACAGCTGCGTCCTCGCCGTGGATCCATAGGAAAGAGAGGATAGGGTGGCCGGTACATCCGGCCATGACGTGGTCGAGTGCTTGCATGAGAGTACGCCTCCTTGTAAAGAATTGCCGGCAGCTGCTGCACAGAGCCGTCCGTTCCCCGGCAGGAGCGTCCGGTTTTTCTTTGGCTGCGGGCCTGGCCAGACCGGCCAGGCATACGGCGAAGGCCCGCTGCTCAGATCATGGAAACAGCGGGCCTTCTCAGGGCGTATCCGGAAACTTCACTTTGCATTTTCAGATGCGCCCCTGGGGATATGGGAAGATTTTTCGGGATTGTTTGATTCGAAAGATGACGCGGGCGGGACAGCTGGGATCACAGGCCCAAGCGGGTGGAAATGTCATCGGCAACGTCGCCGCACCAGTCGGCAAACTGTTCCAGAATGGTGGGGTCGTGGACGATCGGTTCGCCGGTCTCAAGATCGCGGGAGTAGTTTTTGAAGAAATCGTAGACATACTCTGCCTCGGGAGCGTAGTTCCAATGGGCCAGGTCCTTGACGGCAGCCAGCTCGATCATGACGCCCTTGTCGTTGGACAGGGTGCCGGTGTACATCTCTTTGTCGCCGAGGGTCGCCCAGCGCTGGTCGTCGAGGGCGATGCCATAGTAAGGGTTGGCGGTCATGTCCATCTCGGTCAGAGGCAGGCCGTTGACGGTGCGATAGGCCTGGATGGCGCTCCAGATATGGGTGTGGGGGTCGTCTGCCCACATCGAGACCTGGCCGTCGGTCAGCAGGCTCATGCCGTAGGGACTGGAGCCGTCTACGGGGATCATCTGGAAGTAGTCGTGGTCGCCGCAGATGTACAGCAGTGGGATCTCATGGACCTGGCTCAAGTCGAGCTGTGCGATCTCATCGTCCATTGCGTTGACGCCCGAGATGGGAGCGGCCGCTGCAAAGACATTGCTGTAGGCCAGGCCCATGTAGAAGCTGTGCGCGCCGCCCGCCGACAGGCCGGTGACATAGACGCGGGACCGGTCGAACTGGGGCAGCGGGCACAGGTCGTAATCAAAGGCGCCCTCCATGACCGTGCCGTTGAAGTTCCTGCCGTCCAGCGGCAGATTGTAGAATTCGGTGACGCTGTTGTGCATCCGGTAATTGCGGGAAAAGACCTTGTCCCATGCGTTCCGGAAAGCTTCCGCCAGGTTGGCGTCGCTGCCGGTGACCGTCACCGCCAGAGGCCCATGGCCCCGGTTGGCTGCGCGGTAGGCCGCTTTGGCTGTGGATCCTGCGTTGGACAGGTAGGCGGGCAGACAGTCAGACAGTTGTGCGTCCGCGGACATTTCGCCGCCCCAGGTCATCACACCGGCCACGAAGTAGCACTGCCGGGACAGTTCGTTGTTGACAAAGGTGGCGCCCTCGTCGATGCCGATTACCTTGACGTTCTTGGCAGCGCGGGCCACAAGATCTTTCAGAGCCTGTACGTCTGCTTCGGTGTAACGGTCCCCGATGGGGCTGATGACATAAACGCTGCCGCCCCACTCGTTCACATTGCCCATCATTTGAAGCTGGTTCTCCACCAGATCCACGGCCTCCTGCTGGGTCTTGCGCCCTGCAAAGATGTAGTAAGTGGGGATGACCACATCGCTGCGATGGGCCAGAAGGACATTGTCCAGCGCACCGTAGGAATAAACGGTATCGCTCACCGTTTTCCAGCCCAGGTCCCGGGCGATGGGCTGGACCCCGGCGGCTGCCGGCGTCTCCTCTGCGAAGGCGGCGGGGGCGGCCAGACTGCCCATCAGCGCAGCGCCGGCCAGGGCCGATGCGTGAAGAAAATTGCGGCGCGAGATCTTTTTCATGACGCATTTCTTTCTTTTTATCCGTTTGCCCACCTGCCGTTCGGGCAGGTGGGCAAATGATTTTTACTTCTTGTCCCGGCTCTGATACAGGTCGATGAACTCCTGCGCCAGGATGCGGAAGGTCTCGGCGCACATCATCTGATCCTCCACATGGACGGCAAAGAGGGTCACAGGCTGGCTTTCGCCTTCGCCTTCCTTGGTGAGCAGATCGTGATGGAAATCGTGGGCCTGCTCAAAGTATTTGTCACCCTCGGCCATCAGGGCGGCGGGGTCGCCTTGGCCGGTTTTGGCAGCCTGGATGGCGCCGATGTAGCTGCTGCGGGCGGCGCCGGCGGCGC
This sequence comes from Faecalibacterium sp. An121, assembly GCF_002160915.1. Lineage (GTDB taxonomy): Bacteria > Bacillota > Clostridia > Oscillospirales > Ruminococcaceae > Faecalibacterium > Faecalibacterium avium. Next base: position 125,331 of record NZ_NFLM01000006.1, on the reverse strand, counting down.
TGATGAGTTCACAGAGGATGCTTTCCATTTCTTCAGTCATTGTGATCAGCCCTCCTTGGCGGCTGCTTCGGCAGCCTTTTCAGCCTCGTAGATCTCACGGTCGGCGCTGCGCATGAAGGGCAGCCAGAACAGGGTAGCCACCACCAGCTGGACGATCTGCAACACCGCGCCGCTGATGCTCTGGGTGACCATGAAGCCGCTGAGGATGACAGGCATGGTCCAGGGCAGCTGGATCAGGCCGGTGGGGACGGCCACCAGGCCGAGGCTCATGGCGATGTAAGCAATGACGCCAGACAAGGCATTGGAGCAGACGAAGGGAATGATGATCTTGAAGTTGAGCATCAGGGGGAAGCCGAACAGGGCGGGCACTGCCGTCTCGCTCATCACAAACTGGGAAGTCACATTGTAGAAGCTGGGAACATAGGGATTTTCGTCCGCAGAAAGGGACACCAGCACCACCAGCTGTACGGTATTGGTGTTCCAGAGGATGGGCTTATCCAGCACCGCTACCGCCACCACATTGTCCCGGGTCATGATCTCGTAGGGATGGGGGATGGCCACCATATTGCCGTAATCGGTGGGGCCCAGACTTTCCCGCTTGAGCACCGACTCATAGAAGCCGCCGGGCAGGTCGGGACAGTTCTGCCGGATGTGCGCACACAGCTGCTGCAGCGCCTCCTCTTTGGTGGGACCGGAGATCCCCGTGAAGAAAAAGCGTTCCTGATAGAACTGCTGCAAAAACTGCATATGCTGGCGCTGGAGCACCTTTTTGATGTTCTACAGCTCATAGTGCTGGATGAAGTCGTGGATCTCGAGGATGGGTACCCCAACCGGGAAGGGGATGGGCACGGTGGTGAAGATGTAGTCGATGCCGCCAAGGTCCCGGTGCTCCAGCTCGAAGATGGTGCAGACTTCGGCTTTTGCAATGTACGCAGGGAACGCCCGCTTGATCCGGCTGAGCAGCAGATGGGAACTGGCGCTGCCGCTGGCGCAGATGATCAGGATATTCAAACGCGCTATGGCGTGGCGGCTCTCGACCGCCATCTGGAAGATCAGGGCCAGCCACCCTACCTCCGACTCGGGGATGGCGCACTGGTAATGCTCCCGCAGGGTGACGACGGCCTGGTTCGCGATGGTGTAGGCAAAGAAATATTCCCGCTTGATGTCCTGCAGGATGGGGTTTTCGACCGGGATGCCGTACCGCAGCCGGATGTCGAGGGGCTGCAGGTGCTGGTTGAGCATCATTCAGAGGCTGAGGTTGTCCCGCAGGTCGATCTGGAAGGTGGTGTAGATGTTTTCCAGCATCTCCACCACCAGGCTGTCGGTCTTTTCCGAGATGACAAAATTGCCGCGGACCGCCCCGACATTCCGCCGGCCGGCGATGTAGACGGCGGCATAACAGAGTTCTTCCTCGCGCAGGCTGGGGTGGTCTTTCTCATCGGCGCAGAGGATGCTGTAAATGGCCTGTGCGGCGGCGTACTCCTTGTGGGAGGAGATCTCTGCCACATTGTCCGGCATCTGCTCGATGCCGAATCCCTGCTCCGCCCGCTGCAAACTGAGATAGACATAGATGGCCAGGTTCTGCAGCGAGACTTCGGTCAGACGGACCTGGTGGAGGGGCAGGGTGCTTGTCGAACTCGGACCCTTCGGCCCGGATACCGTAATAGGGTTTGCGCTGGATCTGGATATGGTAGTATTCCAGCATGGCTTCCACCCGCTTGATGACCACAGAGAGGGTCTGGGTGGAGACATAGAGCTGGTCGGCCAGCTCGCTGAGTTTGACAAAATCCTTGTGTGTCAGCAGGTAGTACAGCAGGTAAGCGGTGCGTTCGTCCGCATTTCCGGGCACCGAAGTGTTCTGCACTTGACCGAGGGGATCAACGTGCTGGCGGCCATGGTCCTGCATTACCCCCAGACAGTGGAAGGCGGCAACCGCTCGGTCTGGCGGATGCAGCACCCCGCCTTTGCGGCGGCAGGGCAGATCGAGTGGGAAGGCGACAGCCTGGACTGGCAGACCGATGAGAGCTGGCAGGCGGCCCCGGCCAAGGACATCCGGATGCATGGGAGCTGCCCGGATACCAGCCGCCTGGTGATCCAGGAAGAGGCGAGGGGAGACGCCTCCCTGCAGGGCTGGCGGCTGCCCGGCTATGACGCCGCCGGCTGGCAGAGCGCGGCAGTCTATCCGAAAGGCGCGTTTTTGCCCACCGTCAGCCCTGCGTTCCAGAGGAAGCGGAGCATCCCTTTCCTGTTTGAGGAAAAGCGGCCTCTGCACGTTTTCCGCGCGGTGCAGGGCGATGCCGCCGGCTGGGCCGCGCTGCTGGAGAAAAGCGAGCCGCTGACCCTGCCCGCCCACAGCGAGGCGGTGGTGGAACTGGCCGCCGGCCGGCTGATGACCGCCTATCTGACCCTGCGGGTGCAGGGCGGGCGGGGCAGTGTCATCCAGTGGATGCCGGCAGAGGGCTATGTGCAGCCCCGTGACGGCGGCGCCAGCAAAGGCGACCGGCTGGACTGGCAGCACGGCGTGCTGACCGGCCCGACGGACCGGTATGAGGTGGGCGGCTTTGGCGCCGCAGACGACCGTCTGGCCCGCCAGGCCATCGACTCTTTTGCCCGCTCCCAGCGGGCGGACGGCCTGCTGAACGCCTGTTATCCAGCCTATAAGCCCAATGTCATCCCCGGCTTTTCCATCTACTACATCCTGATGCTCCACGACCACATGATGTACTTTGGGGACAAGGATCTGGTGGAGCGTTACTTCCCGGTGGCCGAGCGGATCCTGCAGTTTTATGAGGACCTGCGGGAACCGGACGGCCTGGTGGGACGGATGCCGGGCGCCGGAGGCTTTGGGGGCGGATACTGGTGCTTTGTGGACTGGGCCAAAGGCTGGCCGGTGGGAGTGCCGCCGGCTGCCGCCTGCGGGCCCGCCGCCATCGACAGCCTGATGTACTGCCTGGGCCTTGGGGCGGCGGCGGAACTGGCCGAATTTGTTGGGAGGCAGGATCAGGCTGCTGCCTGCCGCAGCCGTGCCGAAGCGCTGCGCTGCGCCGTCCGAAGCCGCTGCGCCGGCAGGGACGGGCTGCTGCAGGATGGCCCGGGCCTTGAACAGTACAGCCAGCATGTGCAGGTGTTTGGGGTGCTGACCGGCACCCTCACTGGGCAGAAGGCACGTGCCGCCCTGGAACAGACGCTGGATGACCCGGACATCCCGCAATGTACGGTAGCAATGGGGTTCTATCTGTTCCGCGCACTGGAACAGTGCGGCCTCTACCACCGCACCTTCCGCCTGTGGGACAAGTGGCGTCGGATGCTGGACAACCACCTGACCACCTGTGTCGAAAGCGACGGCTCCTACACCCGCAGCGATTGCCACGGCTGGGGCGCCCTGGCCCTGCATGAGCTGCCCTCGGCTATTTTGGGAGTGCGCCCGGCCAAGCCTGGCTATGCATCCGCCGCTTTCAAGCCCGCCGCCGGCGCATGGACCCATGCTGCCGGGGAGGTGGTCACACCCCGGGGCATCATCCGCGCGCAGTGGGACGTTGCGGACGGCAAGCTTACAAAGAACATCCGGCTGCCGGAGGGGATGGTCCTGGCAGAGGAAACGGACGATTTTTAAAAAGACAATAGGAGGATTCGACCATGAGCGTATTCCGCGATGATTTCCTTTGGGGCGGCGCCTGTGCCGCCAACCAGTTTGAAGGCGCCTGGGATGTGGACGGCAAAGGCCCTAGTCTGCCGGACATGTGCACCAACGGCAGCGCCACCACGTCCAAATGGGTGACCACCGCCATCCGGCCGGACAAGCTCTATCCAAGCCACGAGGCCATTGATTTCTACCACCACTACGAGGAGGACATCGCCCTCTTTGCCGAGATGGGCTTCAAGGTGTTCCGCACCTCCATCAACTGGAGCCGCATCTTCCCAACCGGCGAGGAGAGCGAACCCAATGAAAAGGGCCTCGCCTTCTACGACCGGGTCTTTGACTGCTGCAAGGCCCACGGCATCGAGCCGCTGGTCACCATCAGCCACTATGAGATCCCCTATCACCTGGTGGAGCAATACAACGGCTGGGCCAGCCGCGAGGTGGTCGGCTTTTATGTGAACTACTGCAAGGCCATTTTTGAGCGCTACAAAGACAAGGTGAAATACTGGCTGACCTTCAACGAGATCAACTGCGGCACCAACCGTAGCGGCAACCTGATGGCTCTGTCCACCTGCCGCGGCTACGAGGGGCCTTTCAGCGAGATCCCCGATGATGTGCAGATCCGCTATCAGGCGCTGCATCACCAGTTTGTGGCCAGCGCCAAGGCGGTCATCTGGGCCCACCAGCATTACCCGCAGTTCAAGATGGGCTGCATGAACCTGTTTGCCGCGAGCTATCCCAGCACCTGCGACCCCGCCGACATTCTGGCCAACCAGAAGAACATGAACCTCCGCAACTGGTACTGCTCGGATGTCCAGTGCCGCGGCGCATATCCCTACTATGCGTGCCGCTTCTGGCAGGAGAACGATATCCGCATTGAGATGGAGCCTGGGGATGAGCAGCTGCTCAAAGACGGCGTGGTGGATTTCTACACCTGCAGCTATTATTCCACCTCCTGCGTGACCACCCACGAAGGACAGGAAAAGACCGGCGGCAATATGGGCGGCGGCATCAAAAATCCCTACCTGAAGGCCAGCGACTGGGGCTGGCAGATCGACCCCGAGGGCCTGCGGTGGAGCCTGAACGAAATCTACGCCCGCTACCAGCTGCCCATCATGGTGGTGGAAAACGGCTTTGGCGCCTACGATCAGCTGGAAGCGGACGGTTCCATCCACGACCCCTACCGCATCGAATACCTGCGCCGCCACATCCAGCAGATGGCCGAGGCGGTGAAGGACGGTGTGGACCTGCGGGGTTACACCACCTGGGGGCCCATCGACCTGGTGTCCGCCTCCACCGGCGAAATGGCCAAGCGCTACGGCTTTATCTATGTGGACAAGTACGATGACGGCACCGGCGACCTGACCCGTCGGCGCAAGGATTCCTTCTATTGGTATAAAAAGGTCATCGCAACAAACGGCGGGGATTTGGACTGATGCGGCTGGCCGTCTGTTTCTGGGCCCTGTACCAGGCGAATATGCGGAGGAATGCTACATGAACAAAACATACCAAAACCATCTTCTGCGCTGGGGAACCTTTGGGGCAGGGATGCTGGTCTTCTGCTTCGGCGTGGTGCTGAACACCAAGACTGGCCTCGGGGTGGCGGCAGTCAACAATGTCCCTTATACCATCAGTGTGATCGAAGGGCTCAGCCTGGGCACGGCCACCATGATGCTTTATCTGGTGCTGGTGGCGGCGCAGTGCCTGCTGCTGCGCGCTCTGCCTTTGAAGGTGCTGCTGCAGGCGCCGATGAGCGTTCTGATCGGCTGGATCGTGGACTTTTTCAACAACCACATCCTGACATTTGAGGCGCAGGGGGTGCTGGATGGCATACTGCTGCTCTGCTGCGCCATACCCATCACAGCGGCAGGGGTGACCGCGATGGTCAACACCGACCTGATCCCCGCCGCCCCCGATGGGACGGTCAACACCCTCAGCCAGGTGCTGGGCTGGGATTTTGGCCGAACCAAATATACCTTTGATCTGGCAATGGTGGCGCTGTCCGCCGCATACGCTCTGGTGCGGGCCGGACATCTTGTGGGCATAGGGCTGGGGACCGTCCTCTCTGCTCTGTTGGTGGGACGGCTCTGCCGGATCTTCGGCTGTGTGTCTGCTCCCTGGTTTGCCCGCTTTATGCCACAGGCTCGCTCCCGGTAAAAAAGCCGCCCACCGCGCTTCTACAACGCGATGGGCGGTATTTTCTGTTTGGGCCGGCTCCGGCTGGTAACATAAAAATGCAGATCCGGGCCCTCCGGCGCTTTCCGCAGGACGGCTTTTGCGGAAACGATAAAAGCAGCAGATACCTGTACGGATCTGCTGCTTTTTTGCGCAATTTGGTTAGGGTGTATCTGAAAACTCCTCCATACTGTTCTATTCTACCAAAAAACACCATCTGCCGCGTTGCATTCGCTTGCATTCCACAAAAGCAGCCGCGCTGAGTGTGTCCTGCGGACGAAGCAGCGAAGGCACGGCTGGCGCTGCGCTCCGGTTTTCGCAAGCGGGCATCGACCCGCGCAGCGAAAATCGGCTAAGCGCAAGAGTTGCAGCGCTCATGCGCCTTGCATCTGCACCTTTCGGGCGAATGGTTCGGCATTTTTGAGTTCTCAGATACGCCCTAGGGTTCGAGTCCCTGGAGGTGTACCACAAGCACAAAATCCGAACATTGTATGAAAGCAATATTTCATAATAATGCGTAATAGAAAATTATACAAACATTTTACGGCTGTGTGGTCGCAGGCTTTACGTTCCGCTGGTAAACTTGGAATTGTTCGAAGCGGTTAACATTTCAAGATTACCGGGAGGTATCATGTATGGAATCTGTCAACAAGCAGACGGCCAGCCAGTCCCAAAAACGGATGGTCTTTGTTCTGACCATGGCGCTGTATGGCCTGGCCACCCTTTTTTCCGAACTGATCCCCAAGTTTCAGGTGGGCATCGTGGAGTTTTCGGTGGAGTATTTCCTGTTCATCCCGCTGACGTTGGCGATGCTGTTTGATCCCATGTCCGCGGCGCTGGGCGCCGCTACCGGCGAGCTAGTGTTCAGCGAGATCATGCTGGGGCAGTTCGGCGGCCTGGGCGAGATGGAAAAATTCCTCACCGTCACCATAGGCGTCTACGTGGCCGGCCGGCTGGTGCGCGATCCGTCCAACCAGGTGATGGTCGGTGTAGCGGCCATAGGCGGCACCGCTTTGCAGCTGTTTATGGGCACAGTGGTGGATATCCTGAAGGTACAGTTCGCCATCGAGGACTTCGAAGCCGTGGCCGGCCTGCCCGAAAGCGTCTTTGCCACCGAGGGCTTTGCCTTCCTGAACGACCTGCTCTTCTCGGGTATCCTCTTCTGCCTGCTGCCCACCCTCTATCTGGTGCCCAAGCTCCACGGCAAGATCGAGCCGCTGCTGGGGATGCAGCCCCGCACCCCGAAAACCGCGCTGGAACCCCTGGGAGTCAAGGCTGTCTTGGGCTGCATCGTTGGCTTTGCCGTTGCCGCCGGCACTCAGATGCTGGCCAAGAGCGGTATGAGCCTTGTGGACTGGGAGGCTCCCTGGTCTGAGAGCATGCCCGCTTTCGCAACGGCCATCCTGATCGCTGCGTCCCTGTGCCTGGTGGCCGTCCTGGTCATCCGCAAAGAGGCCGAGCAGAAGCAGAGAGGTTGAGCCCATGCACGCGATAGAAATAGATCACCTGACCTATTCCTATCCGGGCGCAGCGCATCCGGCGCTGCAAGATATCACCGTCTGCGTGGAACAGGGGGACTTTCTCGCCATTGTGGGGAACAATGGATGCGGAAAGTCCACTTTTTGCAAGACCCTCAACGGCCTGATCCCCCAGTTCATCAGCGGCGATTTTTCAGGGCGCGTCCTTGCCTGCGGGCTGGATACCCGCATGAGCGACGTGGGCGCCCTGGCCCGGAAGGTCGGGTATGTATACCAGGACTTTGAAAATCAGATCATCCGTCCCACCGTGCTGGACGACGCCTCCTACGCCTGCCAGAACTATGCCATGCCGGACTATAAAGAGCGGGGCATGATGGCGCTGGAGCGGTGCGGGCTGCGCGGCCGGGAGAGTGATTTCATCTGGCAGCTGTCGGGCGGGCAGACTCATCTGCTGGCCCTGGCGGGGGCTCTGTCTCTCCAGCCCGACGTCCTGATCCTGGACGAGCCCATCGCCCAGCTGGACCCGGCCCACGCCGACCGCATCTATGGGGTGCTGCGGGAGCTGAACGAGCGGTACGGCAAGACCATCATCGTCATTGAACACCACACCGAGTACATTGCCGACTTCTGCAAGCACGTCATGCTGCTGAAAGAGGGCCGGGTGCAGTGGATGCTGCCCACCGGCGAGGCCCTGCAGCGGGTGGAAGAACTGCAGAGCTGCAACATTTTCCCGCCGCAGGTGACCCTTGCGGCCTGGCGGATGCGCCAGGCGGGCAGCCTGGCCGCGCCGCGCCTGCCGGCAACCATCCCAGAGGGCAGGGAAGTGTTTATCCCCCGGGCAGACCCGGCACCCGCCCCGCCGCCCGCCGCCCCTGCGCAGGGGGAGACGGTGGCCTCCTTCCAGGACGTTTCGGTCGCCTATCGCAGCGTCAAGGGGGAACCGCACAAGGTGTTCGACGGGCTCAGCCTTGCGATCCACAAAGGGGACAAGGTGGCTCTCATCGGCTCCAACGGGGCAGGCAAATCCACCTTTATGAAACTGCTGGTGGGGCTGATGAAGCCTTCGTCCGGCACGGTCTGCCTGCATGGGCGGTCTTTGCGGGATGTCCGGCCGGAGGCCCTTTCCCGCGAGGTCTCGATGGTCTACCAGAACCCCGAAGATATGTTCATCAAAGATTCAATCGAAAAGGACATCGCCTACGCGATGGAGGTCCGGGGCGTTCCCGATGCGGCAACCCGCACCGCCCGGCTGCTCGAGCGCTTCCGCCTGTCCGGCCTGCGGGACCGGGACGGCCGCCTGCTCTCGGGCGGGCAGATGCGCCGGGCCAGCCTGGCCATCGGGGTGGCGCTGGATCCGGGCATTCTGCTGCTGGATGAGCCCACCGCCAACCTGGACATTGCCACCCGGAAGGAGATCATGCGGACCCTGGAGGATCTGAAAGAGATCACCGAGACGGTGGTCATTGCCACCCACGATATGCAGCTGGTCTGTGAATGGGCTCAGCGGATCATCGTCCTGTGCGGAGGAAAGGTCGTGGCCGACGGGACCCGGGATGAGATCTTCGGGGACCGCGCCCTGATCGAGCGGGTGGGCATCCGTCCGCCCGAGATCTTCGCCATGGGGCAGGCGCTGGACCCCGCCGCCCTCTGCTACACCATCGACGATTTTTTGCGCTGTTTTGAGGGGAGGAAACCTGTATGAAAGCGGTCGATAAGCTCTCGGAAAGCATCCTGGACAAACTGTCCATTGATTTTCTGCGCAGCCAGGTGCTGAAAAACGCTTACGGCAACAACGATACCGTCATCGCCGCGATGGATCCCCGCGTCCTGATCGTCTGGTACCTCTTTTTTGGGCTGGTCCCCTGGTTCGTCAGCGATCTGCCCTTCCTGCTGGGATGTTTTGTGCTGGTGACAGCCACCACGATCCTGGCCCATGTGGCGGGGCTGGTGCTGTTCCTGTTCGGGCTGGGCGTGTTCTCCCAGACGGGGTATCTGCTGGTCGTGACCTGGCTGTTCGGCGGAGATGCCTCGGCCATCGCGCCGCTGCTGGTCCTCACCCTCAAGGTTGCCACCGTATCGCTGGCATCGGTCACCGTCTTTTCGGGGATGGACCCCGACAAGCTGGCCAACGGCCTGATGTGGTTCGGCTGCCCGGAGCAGCTGTCTTTCTCCATCTCCTACGCCTACCGGATGCTGCCCATCCTGATGGAGGAATTCCAGAACGTCCTGCTGTCCTACCGGCTGCGGGGCAACCCGCCGGCCCACGACACCCTTTGGGGTAAGATCCGCTATCTGGCCTACCAGATCCGGATCATCATCTGTGCCTTTTACCCCCTGATGCTCAACACGGCCAAGCGGTCCCGCACCACCGTCGAGGTGCTGGAGATCAAGGGCTACCGCTACGCCGCCGCAAACCCAGAAGTCAAAAAGCTCAAGCTGGCCGCCCTCAAAGTGACCAACAACGATCTGTTGTTCCTGGCGCTGTCGTTTGTCTGGGTCGCCGCCGCCTTTTTGATTTCCACCTTGCTCTGAGAGGGAGAACGCTATGTACATGGATTTTCACACGCATGGGAAGCTGGCAAAGTATCTGCCCTTTTCCACCGAATACACCGACTGGCTGCTGCGCGAGGCGCGCCGCGCCGGCCTGGACGCCATCTGCCTGACCGAGCATTTCAACACCCAGCAGTTCGACACCCTTTACGGCTACATCGAAGCGCGGGGCCAAAAGAACGGGGACGCTTATGTCTTTGAAGACGCGGGCGGGCTGCGTGTTTTTCCCGGTATGGAGACCGATATTGCGGAAGGCGGGCATGTGCTGTGCGTCGGCCCGATGGAGGCCATCCGGGAGATGAACCGCCGCCTGGAGCCGCACAAAACCAAAGACCGGTTCCTCCCGGCGGCGCAGCTGTTGGACCTCTTTGCCGAATACCCGGTCCTGGTGGGGGCGGGACACCCCTTCCGGGCCGGCGGGCATATCCCCGACCTGCCGCCGGAGCTGCTGATGCGCTTTGATTTTCTGGATCTGAACGGCAAGGACATCGCTGAGGACCGTCAGCGCACCGAGGAACTGACCTTCGGGCTGGGACAGCGGTTGGGTAAGCCGGTGGTGGCCGGCAGCGATACCCATCAGGCGGTGCAGTACGGCTGCATCCGTACCTGTTTTGAACACGATTTTGATTCCTTTGATGTGCTGGCCCGGGAGATGAAGGCGGGCCGGTACAGCATCTGCATCCATCCTGACGCGGAAGTCAAGGTGCGCACGGCCGGCCTGCTCAAACGCGCGCTGAAAGAGGTCCACGCCCTGGGTGGGGATTATGTTTCGGTCCTGCTGAGCCGCGGGGGAGAGTCCTCGGCTGTGCTGGCAGCCAAAAAGGTGGTCCTGTGATGGACGCCGCTGAACTGCTGCGGCAGGCAGGCCGCATCGTACAGGAGGCGGGCGCACGCCTGGAGGACCGGAACCTGGCGTCGCAGGTGCACGCCAAAGGCCCCACCGATTTTGTCACGGCGGTGGATACCGAAGTGCAGGAGCAGATCCGCGCCCGGCTGCAGGCGCTGGACGGGACGATCCAGTTCATGGCCGAAGAAAAGGATAACGCCGCCATCGACCCGTCCCGCCCGGTCTGGATCCTGGACCCGGTGGACGGCACCACCAACCTGATCCACGGTTTCCGGCACAGCGCAATTTCGCTGGCGCTGGCCGAGGGCGGCAGGGTGCGCCTCGGTCTTGTGTTCGACCCCTTTGCGGGGGAACTGTTTGCCGCCCGGCGGGGCGGGGGAGCGTTCTGCAACGGCCGGGCCATCCGGGTCAGCGGGACTGCGTGTCTGGCGGACAGCCTCTGCTCGGTGGGGACCAATCCCGGCCGGCGGGAGGAAGCCGCCGCCGCCTTTGCCCGGGCCCGCCGCATCTACGACCGCTGCCACGACATCCGCCGGCTCGGCGCGGCCTCCGTCGAGCTGTGCTATACCGCCTGCGGGCGTCTGGATGCGTACCTGGAGCACGGGCTCAAACCCTGGGACTATGCGGCCGGCTGGCTGATCCTGGAAGAAGCCGGCGGCCGCCTGACCGCATGGGACGGCAAGACCCCTTCCCTTGCTGCGGCCAGCTGTGCTATACTGGCGACGAACGGCCGCATTCATGAGGAACTGCTGGCCTTAGGGTGCATCTGAAAACGCCCCAACGCTGTTCAATTCTGCCAGAAAAGCGCATCTGCACCTTTCTGGCGAATGGTTCGGCATTTTCGAGTTCTCAGATACACCCTGGTGTGATGACAGGAGGCGTCTATGAATCTTTCCTTTCCCCAAATGCCGGAAAAACTGACCAGCACCGAACAGGACATCGTAGAGTACATCGCCGCGCACCGGGATGAATTTCTCTGCATGACCATCGGGCAGCTGTCGGCGGCGCTGCATATCTCGGAGGCCACGGTCTCCCGCTTTGCCCGGCATGTGGGCTGTGAGGATTTCAAACACCTCAAGCGGACGGTGGTGGAACAGACGATCCAGCGCGGGCCGGTCCAGAAACTGAGCAACACCCTGCAAGCCAAGGAAGGCGACATCCTTGCCGCCTGGCTGGAACAGCAGCACTACAACCTGCAAAAGACCCTGGACCTGCTGGACCGGGAGGCCTTTGCCGCAGCGGTGGCCGCCCTGCTGGGGGCGCGCAAAATTTTTCTCCACGCCCGCAACGCCTCCCGCGCCCCGGCCGTCCTGCTGGAATATCGGCTGCGCCGCATCGGGCTGGAGGTGGAACAGCTTCCGTCTGCCGGCAGTGAACTGGCCGAGCGCCTGGCTTCCATCGGCCCGCAGGATGTGGTGGTGCTGTTCGGTTTTGCCAAGGTATCGGAGGCGGCCGGAGTCATTCTGGACCGGCAGCAGCAGGCCGGCTACCGGACCATTCTTTTCACCAGCCGCGTATGGCACGGCGAGGGCCCCCGCGCCGACATCGAACTTTTTGTCTACCGCGGGGACGAGAAGGAACAGCACTCGATGAGTTCTCCTATCTCGGTGGCCGAGGCCCTGAGCCTGGCCCTATCGGCCCAAATGGGCGACGCCGCCCTTGCCCGCCTGGACGAGATCCAGCAGCTCAAAGCCGCTTATAAGGACCGGCTGTGAGAAGATGCGGCGGTCTGGTGCACCCAAATACAAAATCCGAACCTTTCTCCCATGGGAGAAGGGTCCGGATCGAGCGTGCCTCTTTCGCCCCGCAGCGATAAAAGCAGCAGATACCTGTACGGATCTGCTGCTCAGCGTGCCGCAAAAGCGCCACGCTTTAGGGGGAACCCATTTCTGCGCGCAGTCGCGCGTCAGAAATTCTTTCCCCCTAATATTCCCCTGGGGACAAAATTTGGCGCTGAACCATGCACTCGGCCTTGCGGCCTCGCACACTCTCAGCACCAAATTTCCCTGTCGGTGTCCCGACCGTACGCACATGTCGTCCGGTCGGGACTTTTTTGCACGGTTTGGATGGCGGCAAGCGCATTACAGGCGCAGCCGCATTTGATACCAGGTCACGTCCCCGTGGGTGGAGCGGGACACGCCTTCGTTCACAAAGCCGAACGTTGCATAGTAGTGGACCAGCTTGTCTTTACAGGTCAGAACGACGCCCTTGCGGCCCTGGGCGCGGGCCTGGTCGATGACGTGGTGCAGCAGGCGGGCGGCACAGCCCTGCCGGCGGAAATCGGGCAGGGTGTCCACGCCAAAGATCATCTGCCAGGCGCCGCTCTCGCTGTGGAGAGAGGCATCCTCGTACATCTCATCGGCCAGGTCGGGCGTGTCGGTGCACATCCCGTTGACAAAGGCCACCGGCTTTCCTTCCTCCAGCAAAAGCCAGAAGTGTTCCGGATAGACGGCCAGACGGCGGGCCAGGCTTTCCCGCCCGGCTGCCTCGGCGGCCGGGAAGCAGGCCGCTTCGATGGCGGTCAGGGCGTCCAGGTCCGCCGGCACGGCAGTGCGTATCTCCATGGTTTTGCCTCCCTCCTTCACTGGTCCTGCAGCATGATCTTGACGATCTCTTTGTCGGTCTCCCGCATCCCTTCGCGGCCCAGCTGGCTGACGTTCCGGATGGTGTTCTCGACGCCCTTGGTGACGATGCCGTCCCCGGCGCGGAACTGCTGGCCGTTCAGGTACATATGGTAGCCCATGATGCCCGCCTCCACGCTGGACGCGATTTTGGCGGCGCAGCTGGGCTTGGCCCCGTCGCAGATGATGCCCGACACGATGGCCAGCGCATTGACCAGGGTGTGGGCGATGGCCTTGTAGTCCGCCCCCTGCAGGTAGGCGATGCCGCAGCCGGCGGCGCACCCGGCGCTCACGGCGCCGCAATAGGCTGACAGGCGCCCGATGCCGCTCTTTTCGTGGATGGCGATGAGGTTGGAGACGGCCAGCGCCCGGTACAGCCGGTCTTTGGGAACGGCCAAAGCCTTGGCGTACTCGATGACAGGCACCGACACCGTGATGCCCTGGTTGCCGCTGCCCGAGTTGATGACCACCGGCAGCTCACAGCCGCTCATCCGGGCATCCGAGCCGGCGGCCGCCTTGGCGATGGCCCGGTTGCGCACGTCGTCGCCGTAGAATTTCAGCATGGTGGAACCGATGTTGGCCCCATAGTCGCCCAGCAGCCCCTCCTCCGAGATCTGGGTGTTGTACTGGATCTGGGTGTCCAGCACCGGGCGGATGTCATCCAGCTCGCAGCTGTCGGCAAAGTCCAGGATGGCCGCGATGGTCAAAAGATCCCGGCCGGCCAGACCTTCTTCGGTGGGGGCGCTGCCCTCATGGCCGCAGGCAGTCCCGCTTTCCTCCACGGGAATGTCCAGCAGCACCTGCCCATCCTTTTCGATGTGCACGATGTTGGTGTGGTACTGGGCGATGCGGACAAAAGCCGTCTTTTCCCCCGCAGTCAGGCGGACCAGGATGTCGAAGATCTGGCCATTGTCCACCGCCTCGACCTGGATGGGTGTGCTCTCCAGAAAGCGATGCATCCCGGCTTTCTGCTCACTGGTCACGGACGAGATGACCTCGAGGGCCTTGTCGGCCTGACCTCCCACGATGCCGGCGGCGGCCGCCGCTTCGATGCCCTTCAGGCCGTCGGTGTTGGGCACCACCACGCTTTTGACGTTTTTGATGATGTTGTTGCTGACGCCCAGCCACACCGTGCCGGGCAGACAGCCCAGCACCTCCCGCGCCTTGGCGGCGGCATAGGCAATGGCGATGGGCTCGGTGCAGCCCATCGCGGGGATCAGCTCTTCCTGCAAGATGCGCACATATGCCTGATAAACGTTGCTGTTCCGTTCCATCGTTCAATTTCCTTTCTGCTTGTGCTCCAGAATGTCGATCATGGTCTTTTCGGTGCCCGTCATGCCGGGGGAGGCGATCAGCCCCATGTTCCGCATGGTCTGCTCGGGGGTGGGACCGTTGATGCCATGGATCGGATCGATCGCGATGCCCTGCATTGCCATGGAGACAGACCGGTAGGCGGCGTCCACCGCCACCACGCCCTTCATGGTGCAGCCCTGATTGCCGCCGTCGCAGATCATCCCGGTGATGCTGCTGGCCATGTTGCAGATGGTCCGCGCCATGGCGCCCGCATCGCCGTCCCGCAGAAGGACAAGGCCGCAGGCCATGCCGGTGCCCGCCGCGATGGCGCAGCCGCAGAATGCCGACAGCTTGCCCGAATACTCCTTGATGTACATACAGACCAGATAGCTCAGGGCGGCGGCGCGCAGCAGTTTCTCCTCCGGATATCCCTGTACCTGACAGGCGGCGTAGAGGGGCATGGTGGCGATGATCCCATGCGCTCCCGACCCGGTGATGCTCATAGCCGGCTGGGGCAGGCCCAGGACCCGGGCTTCAATGGCTCCGTTGCAGAGCAGGGAAGCGGTGGCCTGTTCGTCCCAGGAAATGAGCCGGCCGCCGTTTTCGGCCAGCAGATAGCGGGCATAGGTGGTTTTGGGGCTGTCCAGGCCCGCTTTGCAGAGGGCCAGATTCATCTCGAAGGCGCGCCGGATGAAGGCGATCTCGCCGGCCGGCACGGTGAGGGCGTAATCCCGCAGCTGTGCCAGAGTGTAGCGGTGGATCAGGGGGACGGCGCCGCCGTCCGGAACGTCTTCCGGGACCGGCTTTTCAAAGACGGTGCGGCCGTTCTCGGTGATGCGGACGATGTTGGTATGGGTATCCCGGATGGTGACGGAGGCTTCCTGTTCTTTGGCGGTCACGGTGGCTTCGATGAAGATGCGGCTGCTGATCCCGGCCATTTCCACCCGGACCATCCCGGCGTCGACCATCTCTCTGGCCTGGCGGGCCTGTTCCGGAGTGATGCCGTCCAGACATTCCAGACCTTTGTCCGGGTCTGCCCCCACTGCGCCCAGGGCGGCGGCGTGGGCGTTGCCCACCTCGCTGCTGCCGGGGATGCCGCAGGTGAAGGCGTTTTTGAACATACCGCTGTTCAGCCGCAATGTGATCCGGCGGATAGCGCCGCTGGTGTGCCGCCGGGCACAGGCCACCGCAAAGGCAATGGCTCCCGGCTCGGTGACGCCCAGCGCCGGCTTCATGTCCTGCCGGATCAGTTCGGTCAATTCGTGCATGGGCACGCTCCTTTCGCCTCTCCTTCCCACAAGAGGACCCCGGCGCGGCGGGCGCCGGCCGGGGTCAACCAGGGAAATTAGGAGGGTATATCGTGGGTTTGGCGGGTTTAGCGCAGGATGTCGTGCAGGTCCAGCGTGAGGCTGCCGTCCTCCTGTACAAAGCAGGGGACGCCCAGCCGCCGGGTGCCGCGGATCTCAGCGTAGAGGGGGCTGTTCTCCCGGATCTGCAGGTAATCCTGCAGGGCTGCATGGCAGGAGAGGATGTCTTTGAATTCCACTTCTGCGCCGGCGGCAGCCAGCTGATGGAGGGCATAGAGGGTATCGGGGCAGAGATGACTGCCGATGACGGTCACGTTCATGGCTCACACCTCCGCAATGGCTTCGATCTCACAGAGGACGCCTTTGGGCAGGGCCTTGACGGCGACGCAGCTGCGGGCGGGTTTGCCGGTGAAGTAGCCTGCATAGACCTCGTTGAATGCGGCAAAGTCGCCCATATCGGCCAAAAAGCAGGTGGTCTTGATGACCCGGGTCAGGTCGGAGCCGGCGGCTTCCAGGATGGCCTTGACGTTCTCGCAGCTCTGGCGGGCCTGGGCGGCGATCCCTTCGGGGATGCTGCCGTCGGCGGGGCTGGCGGGGATCTGGCCACTGGTATAGACGATGCCGTTCACAACATAGCCCTGCACATAGGGGCCGATGGCGCCGGGGGCGTTCTTGGTGTCGATCAATTTCATACAAATGCTCCTTTTCTCATGTCTGTAAATGGGGTGTGCGTGGGCTCAGCGGGCCTGCTTGCGGGCGCTGGCCTTGACCAGCCAGTCCTTGCCTTCCACCAGGCGGGTGACCATCATGGAGGCGATGGTGTCGCCGGAGGAGTTCAGGCAGGTGGCAGCAGGGTCGAAGATGAAGCCCAGGGTCGCGATGATGGGGAAGGCTTCAGCCGGGAAGTTGAACATGCTGACGATCAGCATTTCGCCCACCAGGCCGCCGCCCGGCGCGCCGGACAGGACAAAGGCCGAGAGGATGGCCACCACGATGGCCATGCCGTAGGTGCCTGCGCCCGAGAAGTCCATCCCGAAGATGCCGTACAGGAAAGCGATCTTGACGATGGAGGACAGGACCGAGCCGTCCATGTGCATGGTGCAGCCCATGGGCAGGACCAGGTCGCTGACATCCTTGGGAACGCCGATGGCGTCGCAGGCTTCTTTGTTGACGGGGATGGTGGCGGCGGAGGACTGGGTGGCAAAAGCGGTGATGGCCGGCGGGAAGATGTGCTTGATCATGGTGGTCACGCCCAGCTTGCCGGCGGCCAGGAAGGCGTAGAAGGGGAAGAAGATGACGGCGTAGAGCAGGCACAGGGGATAGTAGACCAGCATGGAGCGGCCGTAGTCGCCGATGATCTCGGGGCCGTAGGTGGCCACCAGGTTGGCAAAGTAGGCGCCCAGGCCCAGAGGGGCGATGGTCATGATGACGCCGACAAACTTCATGATGATGTCGTTGAGGTTGACCAGCAGCTTGCCCACAGGGGTCTCGTCGCCGCCGCAGGCCGACACGCAGAAGCCGATGAGGATGGCGAAGATGATGAGGGGCAGCATATTGGACTTATCCCACAGGTCCGAAAAGTCGGACACGGTGAGGGAACTGACGATCAGCTCGGCGGCGGTCTTGGCTTCGCCCACCTCGGCGCTGGTCATCTCAATGGAGGTGCCGGCGGAGGGGCTGAACAGGTTGACCCAGACCAGTACGCAGGCGGCTGCGATCAGGCCGGTAAAGATGAAGGTGCCGATGGTGCCGCCCAGGATGCGGCCCAGACGCTTCATGTTGGCCATGCTGCCCACAGCAGAGGCGATGGAGACGAACACCAGGGGAACCACGATGGTGAACAACAGGTTCAGGAAAATGTCGCCCACCGGCTTGATGGCGGTGCCCACACTGGGGGCGAAGGCGCCGATCAGCGCGCCCACAACGATGCCGCCCAGGATCAGGATCAGGTTGCCGTACTGCTGCCAGAAGGTCTTTTGTTTGATGATGTTGGACGATGTAGACATGATTCGGTCCCTCCCTTTCCGTTACAGGGCATCTACGGCGGCTTTCAGTTGGGCCATGGCCTTTTCCAGGGTGGCCCTGGGGCAGGCTGCGTTCAGGCGCATATAGCCGCTCAGGCTGCGGCCGAAGGTGTAGCCCTCGTTCAGGCCCAGCTTGGCCTTGTGGATAAAGAAATCGCGCAGTTCCTCGTTGGTCATCTGCAGATCGCGGCAGTCCAGCCACATCAGATAGGTGGCATCGGGACGGTTGGGCTTGATCTGGGGGATGTTTTTGGCGCAGTAGTCGCAGACATAGTCGAAGTTGGCCGACAGATAGGACAGCAGCTGCTCAAGCCACTCCTCGCCCTCGCGGTAGGCTGCTTCCATGGCCACCGAGCTGAATGCGTTGTTGCGGTGGATGTCCATTCCGCCCCAGAATTTGTCGAAGACGGCCTTCATCTCTTGGTTGGGGAAGATGGTGGTGCTGGCCTGCAGGCCGGCCAGGTTGAAGGTCTTGGTGGCCGAGGTGCAGGTGATGATATGGCTCGCGATCTCAGGCGAGAGGGAAGCGGTGACGGTGTGATGCTTGCCGTGGAAGATCAGGTCGGAGTGGATCTCGTCGGACACCAGGAGCGTTCCGTTCTCGATGCAGATCTCGGCCATCCGGCGCAGGTCGGCGGGGTCCCAAACGATGCCCAGGGGGTTGTGGGGGTTGCACAGCAGGAAGATGCTGCACTCCTTCGCTTTGGCGGCAAAGTCGTCGAAATCGATATGCCAGCGGCCGTTTTCCTCCACCAGCTGGTTCTCCACCACCGTGCGGTCCCAGGCTTCCACCACGTCGTAGAACTCCGAGTAGACCGGTGTCTGGATCATCACCTTGTCGCCGTCCTTGCTGAACAGCTTGACGATGGCCGACAGGGCCGGAACAACGCCCAGGCTCCAGCTCATGAGGGCGGTGTCGGGCTTCCAGTGGTTGCGCTTGACCTGCCACTGCTGCACAGCCTCAAAATAGCTGTCCGGCCGGGAAGTGTAACCCCAGATGCCTTCCTCGGCTTTTGCCTTGCAGGCGTCGATGATCGGCTGCGCCGTGCGGAAATCCATATCTGCGACCCACAGAGGGATGACGTCTGCTGTGCCGAATTTTTTGACCCGCTCATCGTACTTGGAGGAACGGTTGTGGCTGCGGTCAATGACCTCATCAAAATTGTACTTCATACGAGACTCCTTTGCTTGGTTGACTCAGGATCGTCTTTCCCGTCGGCCGCCGGGCTGTCCTTGTTTGTGCCTTTACTATACCCAAGACTTGCCCCGTTGTCCAATATGCCGGAATTTATCCGGAGGAAACAATTTGGACGAAAAGTTTCTTCAAAGTGGAAATTTGGCTTGTTTTCAGGGTGCAAATGCCGTATAATGAAAAAAAGAGCCAAAAGCGGATTTTTGTGTATTTATCGGAAACTGCACAATTTGAACGAACAAAGGGGACGTTTTTTGTGGATATAGTGCATGAAATCGGCGAACGCATCCGGTATTATCGAAAAAGGAGGCAGATGACCATCGACCAGCTGGCAGCGGCCATCTGCAAGAGCAAATCCTGCGTTTCCAAATATGAGAATGGGCAGATTGCCATCGACCTGGCCACCCTGTACGATGTGGCCGCCGCGCTGGAAGTGCGGGTGACGCAGCTGCTCTATCTGCCGCCCGACCGAACCCCCGGCCTGCCGGGCGGGGCGGTCCCCGCCTTCTTTTCGGGGCTGGACCGCTTTTACTGCTACTATTACGATGGCCGGAGCAACAGCATCGTGCGCAGCGTGGGGGACATTCTGGAGGAGACGGAACCGGGGTCCTTCCATGTCCATATGTACATGAACGTGGACGACTATGACCATT
Source organism: Faecalibacterium sp. An121 (assembly GCF_002160915.1). Classification (GTDB taxonomy): domain Bacteria; phylum Bacillota; class Clostridia; order Oscillospirales; family Ruminococcaceae; genus Faecalibacterium; species Faecalibacterium avium. Next base: position 105,551 of record NZ_NFLM01000006.1, on the reverse strand, counting down.
ACCACCTGTGCGAAAACCTCTACGACGGCCGTCTGACCCATTTTGATACGCTGAGCCTGCTGGTCCTGCAAAACCAGCATATGGAGATGGACCTCTATCAGGTGGGCATCCCCAGCCCTTATATGAATGGACCGGTCAAGTGGGGGCTGGCATTCGGCATTTCCAGCCGCCCGCTGATGCCCACCTCCACCAAGATCCTGTTCGCCAAGAGCCCGCAAAAAGAAACGCCCGAGTTTGAAAAGAGCCTGCGTCTGTCCAAAGAGGATATCCGGCTGATGAAGCTGTACAATATGCTGACCATCCTGTGATCGCGCTGCCCCGGCGGCTGGGGCGGCGGAGGTCAGCAGAAAAAAGTCCTGTCCAGCCGACATGTGCGGATGGACAGGACACATACAGGGAAATTTAGCGCTGAGAGTGTGCGAGGCCACAAGGCCGAGTGCGCGGTTCAGCGCTAAATTTTGTCCCCAGGGACTGCGAAGCTGAGGCGCGTCCTGCGGACGAAACAGCCGAAGCGGAGCAGGGGCAGCGGTCTGCCTTTTGCAAGCCCGCTGCGACGGGCGCAGCAAAAGCAGGGAACCGCAACCACCAGGGGGAAGGAATTTCTGCCGCGCGACTGCGCGCAGAAATGGGTTCCCCCTGGAGCGTGTCGAAAACGACACGCTAAGGGCATCCCTTGCGGGATGCCCTGTTTTGGCATTGTAGGGGAGATGCCGCAAAGCGGAAGCTCCTTTTACGGATCTTCGGTTTTGGATACCTCCGGCGCGGGTGCGTCCTGGACAGCCTCGGATGCTTCTGCGGTGGGCGTATCCTGGACGGTTTGGGGCGCTTCCGGTGCGGGCGCAGCCGGAATGGTCTTGGGAAGTTCCGGCGCAGGCGTATCCTGGACGGTGGTTTCGGGTGCTTCCGGCGCGGGCGCAGCCTGGGTGGGCGCAGGAACAGGAGCCGGCGCGCTGGGGTAGACCTTCACACGGCGGGCATAGATGACCCGGGTGTCGGCCAGCATATCATGCAGGGCGGTCTTTTCTTTGGTGAAGGCGGCCATGAGGTAGCCGATGCAGGCAAATCCGCTGAGGTATTTGCCCACCGTCTCCCGGTAGACCAGACTGAACAGCCCCGGGTCCGAGCCGTCCCGGGCCACCACCCGCAGGTTCATAACCCGCTTGCCGGGGGTGGCTCCGCAGCGCCATACCAGCAGGATGTTGTACAGCGCTGCCAGCAGCCAGAACAGGATATCCTGCAGGGTATGGTCAAACAATACCTGGCCCCCCAGAGGGGTTTGTTCCAGCAGTGCGAAGGGCCCTGCCAGGGCCAGCCGTACCGCCAGCAGTCCCACGGCCAGGATGGCGCTGTCCAGGGCAAAGGCGGCCAGCCGCACCCAGAACCCGGCGTAGGTGCAATCTTTCTCAGTACAGGTCTGCATAGTACATCAGCCCTCCTTGCGTCTGCTGGGCCAGCTCGGTCAGCACCTGTGCCTCGGACTTGGGCATCACCCGATCCACGGCGGACAGCAGGGTGTCCAGCAGGCGGGCGGGCCCGGCTTCCAGGGTGTAGAACCGACCGACCCCGCTTTCTTCGCTGATCGCGGCTTTGGCCTCGTCGTACAGGCAGATCTGGTCGATCAGACCGTTGTCCAGGGCCTGCCGGGCGGTATAGGTCCGGCCGTCGGCCAGGGTGCGGACGGCGGCCTCATCCATGCCGCGCCCTTCGGCCACCACTTCCACAAAGCGGTCGTAGCTCTCGTCCACCTGGCTTTGGTAGATGGCGATCTGTTCTTCGGTCAGGTCGCCGGCCTTGAAGGGGCCGCTGGTGATGTTCTCCTGCCGGATGCCCAGCTTGTCGTACAGACCGGTCATATCCACCGCCGACATGATCACTCCGATGGAGCCGGTGGTAGTGTTGGGGTTGGCGTAGATGGTATCCGCCGCAGCCGACACATAATACCCGCCCGATGCGGCATAGTGGCCCATATAGCACCAGATGGGACGGCCGGTGACCTGTTTGTACTCCTGCAGCTTCCGGTACAGCTCCTCGCTCTCGTACACTGCGCCGCCCGGGGAATCCACGTCCAGCAGGATGCCCTTGTTGGACTCGTCCTGCATCAGACAGTCGATGTATTCCAGGGTGGTGGTGTGCTGGTAGGTCTGGCTGGTGCCCAGCAGGGTGGTGGAGGTCTGCTCACCGATGGTGCCTTTGACCTGCACCACGCCGATGTAATCCTCGTCCGGGGCCTGGAAGGTATAGCCGCCGGTCAGCCCCACCCCTGTGGGCTGGACAGGAACGAGGGAAGCAGCCAGTTGGTGCGTGAGTACGCTGCTGACCCCCGTGACGATGAACAGGGCGGCCGCAGCGGCCAGCCCCACGATCTGCTTGGTTTTCATTGGATCACTCCTTGCTGTTTTTGATCTGCTTGGGGCGTATCGGAAAACTCATCCATCCTGAAAACCGGCATAGCGCAGGTGCCGCGGCGCTCATGCGTCTTGCATCCGCATCTTTCTGGCAAATGGTTCAGTATTTTTGACTTCTCAGATACACCTTAAAGATTACCACCAAGCGGGGCCGCGGTCAACCGTCCGCACTGCCTGCGCAGCAAAAAAGCCCCCGCCTTCCCGCAAGGGAGGGCAGGGGCGTGTTTGGTCGCAGAGGGGAGCGAATCAGTATTCCTTGGCCTGCTCTTCGCCGGTGACCACCCGCAGCGCGCCCTGGCACAGAGCCAGCAGCTCATCTTCGCCGGGATAGACGGTGATGGGGGCGATGAAGCCCAGATACTTCTCCAGCATCTCATAGGTGTAGGGATCGTAAGCGATGCCGCCGGTCAGGATGATCTGGTCCACCTTGCCGCACAGCACGGCGGCCATGGCGCCTGCATCCTTGGCGATCTGATAGTAGAAGGCGTCCTGCACCAGCTTGGCCTCGGCGCTGCCTTCCTTCACCATCTTCTCCACCACGCGGGCGTCGTTGGTGTGCAGGTAGGCGTTGAAGCCGCCGTTGCCGCAGATCTTCTTGTAGATCTCCTGCTGGGTGTACTTGCCGCTGAAGCACATCTTGACCAGGTCGCCCACCGGCACGGTGCCGCTGCGCTCGGGGCTGAAGCAGCCCTCGCCGTCCAGGATGTTGTTCACGTCCACCACCTGGCCGTGGTCGTGGGCGCCCACCGACACGCCGCCGCCCATGTGGATGACGATCAGGTTCAGGTCCTCATAGCGGGCATCGTGCTCCTTGGCATAGCGGCGGGCCACGGCCTTCTGGTTCAGGGCATGGAAGATGGAGCGGCGGGGCAGCTCGGGCATACCGGACAGGCGGGCCTTATCGGTCAGCTCATCCACCACCACCGGGTCCACGATGTAGCTGGGCACGCCCAGCTTGTCCCCGATCTCCCGGGCCAGGATGCCGCCCAGGTTGGAGGCGTGCTGGCCCTGCACGCCCTTCTTCAGGTCGGCCAGCAGCGCATCGCTGACGGCGTAGGTGCCGCCGGGGATGGGCTTGAGCAGGCCGCCCCGGCCCACGATCACATCCAGGCTGTGGGGGTCGCAGTTCTTTTCCTTCAAAAAGTCCAGAATGATCTCCTTGCGGAAGTCCTTCTGATCGATGACGCTTGCGTATTTGGCGATTTCCTCGGTGGGGTGGCGCAGGGTCTCCTCGAACAGCAGCGTTTCGTCCTCGAACACACCCACCTTGGTGGAGGTGGAGCCGGGGTTGATGACCAGCGTTTTGATCGACATACTCTCTTCTCCTTTTTGTTTACTCAGCCTTCAGGTTGGCGGCCACGACGGCGGCCAGGGCAATGGAGTTGACCTTGGTCTGGAAGGAATCCGACCGGCTGGTCAGGATGGCGGGCACGCGGGTGCCGGTCAGGATGCAGCCGTTCTTGCACTCGGCAGTGTGCACCAGGGTCTTGTAGACCAGGTTGCCGGCCTGGATGTCGGGGAACAGCAGGATGTCGGCGCAGCCGGCGGCCGGGCGGTCCTGGGCGCCCTTGTGTCTGGCGGCCTCGGGGTCGATGGCGATATCCATCGACAGGGGACCATCCACCACGCAGCCGGTGATCTTGCCCTCGGCGTTCATCTTGCGCAGCTCGTCTGCGTCCACGGTGCAGGGCATCTTGGGGTTGACCACTTCCACAGCGGCCAGGGGAGCCACCTTGGGGCACTCCACGCCGCAGGCATGGGCCACGGCCACCGTGTTCTCAATGATGTGTACCTTGTCCTCCAGGGTGGGGTAGGTCACAAAGGCCACGTCGGTCAGGAACAGCAGCTGCTCGATCCCCTTGACTTCAAACACCGCCACATGGGACAGGGTATTGCCGGTGCGCAGGCCCACTTCCTTGTCCAGGACGCTCTTCAAAAAGGTCTTGGTGTCCAGCAGGCCCTTCATGTACATATTGGCCACGCCGTCATGGGCCAGCTTGACCGCGGTCAGGGATGCCTTGACCTTGTCGGGCTCGTTGATGATCTCATAGCCGGACAGGTCGATGTCCAGCTGGGCGGCGATCTTGCGGATGGCGGCCTCATCGCCTACCAGAATGGCGTCTGCGATGCCCTGCTTGCGGGCCGCGTCCACAGCCTCCAGGACGGCGTCGTCTTCGGCGGCTGCCACGGCCAGCTTCTGCTTGCCGCAGGTCTTTACTCTTGCGATCAGATCCTCGAAATTCATGGTACTGCACCTCGTTTTCATTTCCACTGCATAAAAAGAGGGGACACGCCCCGTTGTTAAAATAATAACACGGTATGCCCCCCGGGTCAAGTGGACGCGCCGGCGCGTCCTTTGGGATGGATGGGCCCTGCTGCACAGGGATTCAAAAGCTGTACATATTCTGCACATCGGTTGAACACATCCTGCTGGTACAATCGGGCCAGGCTGGAAAAGGGAAGCCAAAGGCCTCTTTTTGGGCCCCTTACGCTGATAGTTATAGCATTAACGAAGTCGAGAATCAATAGAAAAACGCAAAAATGACGCTGTCATGCCCTCTCTTGGCAAAATCTACAAAAAGATGAGAGATTGTTTTAAATTGTTTGGGGCATGAAAACAGAAAATCTGCACAAAACTACTTGATAAACTTTTGACAATGTGCTTTACTATGGGTGTCAGGAGGCGAGGGACGCCGACTTGGCCCACAGGTCGTTAGAAAAATAACGACAGGGGCCGTTTGACACGGAACGCAGGGCCGCTGTATGGCAGGCCCGTGCGCAAAACAGGGAGGCAGTTTCCATGGCCATCGCCATTTATCCCGGCTCGTTCGACCCGGTCACACGGGGGCATCTGGATATCATCCACCGGGCGGCCAACATCCACGACCAGCTGATCGTGGCGGTGCTGATCAACAGCGCCAAGCGGCCGCTGTTCACCATTGAGGAAAGGGTGGCGCTGCTGACCGAGTGCTGCAAGGACCTGCCCAACGTCACCGTACAGAGCTTTGACGGACTGACGGTGGATTTCGCAAAAAAATGCCACGCCACCGTGATGGTGCGGGGGCTGCGGGCCGTCACCGACTTTGAAAACGAGATCCAGCTGGCCCAGACCAACCACGCCCTGATGCCCAGCATCGAGACGGTGTTCCTGGCCACCAGCATCAAGTGGAGCTATCTGTCCTCCACCGTGGTCAAGGAAGCGGCCCGCTACGGCAGCGACATCAGCCAGTTCGTCACCCCCAATGTGGAGAAGGCCGTGCACGAGAAATACAGCGCTCTGCGCACAGCCGGCCCGTCCTTATAAAAGGGCACATCCATGCAAAAGCCCCTGAGGGCGCATCCCAAAGGGTTTTTGATAGAAGGTTTTATTCGCAGCAAATCCGTCCTTCCACACAATCAACCATAACAGGAGGCAAACAAACATGAAAAAGATCGTCATTGCATCTGCATGCCGCACCGCCATCGGTAAGTTTGGCGGCACCCTGTCCAATGTGCCCGCCGCCGAGCTGGGCGCCATCGTCATCAAGGAGGCCATCAACCGCGCCGGCATCAAGCCCGAGCAGGTCGATCAGGTGTATATGGGCTGCGTCATCCAGGCTGGTCTGGGCCAGAACGTGGCACGTCAGGCTTCGATCAAGGCAGGCCTGCCTGTGGAGACCCCCGCTGTCACCCTGAACGTGGTGTGCGGCTCCGGCCTGGAGTGCGTCAACAACGCGGCACGGATGATCGAGGCCGGCGATGCCGACATCGTCGTGGCCGGCGGCACCGAGAACATGGATATGGCTCCCTTTGCCATGATGAAGGGCCGCTACGGCTACCGCATGGGCTACCCCATGGGCAAGAGCGAGCTGGTGGACACCATGGTCAACGATGCGCTGTGGGATGCGTTCAACAACTACCACATGGGCATCACCGCCGAGAACGTGGCTGACCAGTGGAACCTGAGCCGTGAGGATCTGGACAACTTCGCATACAACAGCCAGCTGAAGGCTTCCGAGGCCATCAAGAACGGCGCCTTCAAGGACGAGATCGTCCCCGTGGTCATCAAGAACAAGAAGGGCGACATCGTCTTCGATACCGACGAAGGCCCCCGTCTGAGCACGCCCGATGTGCTGGCCAAGCTCAAGCCCGCCTTCAAGAAGGACGGCAAGGTCACCGCCGGCAACGCTTCCGCCATCAACGACGGCGCGGCCGCTCTGGTCCTCATGAGCGAGGACAAGGCCAAGGAGCTGGGCATCACCCCGATGGCCACCTGGGTCGCAGGCGCTCTGGGCGGCGTGGACCCCTCCATCATGGGCGTCGGCCCTGTGGCCGCTACCCGCAAGGTGATGGCCAAGACCGGCCTGACCGTGGCTGACATGGATCTGATCGAGGCCAACGAGGCGTTCGCTTCCCAGTCCCTGGCTGTGGCACACGACCTGGAGTTCGACATGAACAAGGTCAACGTCAACGGCGGCGCCATCGCTCTGGGCCACCCCGTCGGCGCTTCCGGCGCCCGCATCCTGGTCACCCTGCTGTACGCCATGAAGCATCGCGGCGCCAAGAAGGGCCTGGCCACCCTGTGCATCGGCGGCGGCATGGGCTGCGCCACCATCGTCGAGATGGACTGAGCCTGTCTGCGAAAAAGATCCGATCCGGGCGGGGGACGCAGGCTCCTGCGCCGCCCCGGCCCGATAGTCTGAAAGGAAACGACAAAAATGGCTTTTGTGAAAACTGAAGTGCAGGGCGCGGTGGAGATCATCACCATCGACCGCCCCAAGGCGCTGAACGCGCTGAACCCCGAAGTCCTGGCCGACCTGAAGGCCGCCTTTGAGGCCGTGGACCAGGATACCATCCGCTGCATCGTGCTGACCGGAGGAGGGGACAAGAGCTTTGTGGCCGGCGCGGACATCGGCTCGATGAGCACTATGACCAAGGCAGAAGGCGAGGCCTTCGGCAAGCTGGGCAACGACATCTTCCTGATGATCGAGCAGTTCCCCATCCCCGTCATCGCCGCAGTCAACGGTTTTGCGCTGGGCGGCGGCAATGAGCTGGCCATGAGCTGCGATATCCGCATCTGCTCGGACAACGCCGTCTTCGGCCAGCCCGAAGTGGGTCTGGGCATCACCCCGGGCTTTGGCGGCACCCAGCGTCTGGCCCGCCTGGTGGGCCTGGGCATGGCCAAGCAGCTGGTCTACTCGGCTTTGAACATCAAGGCCGACGAGGCTTTGCGCATCGGTCTGGTCAACGCGGTGTATCCCCAGGCCGAGCTGATGGAGAACGCGCTCAAGCTGGCCGGCAAGATCGCCAAAAACGCGCCCATCGCGGTGCGCAACTGCAAGAAGGCCATGAACGAGGGCATCTCGCTGCCCATCGAGAAGGCCGTGGAAGTGGAGGAGAAGCTGTTTGGCGACTGCTTCGAGACCCACGACCAGAGAGAGGGCATGGCTTGCTTCCTCTCCCGTGAGAAACCGAAACCCAAGGCTGTTTTCACCAACAACTGATGTTTTAAGACAGGATAAATGAAAAAGGAGAAATTGCTATGAAAATCGGCGTCATCGGCGCTGGCACCATGGGCCAGGGCATCGCAAAGGCATTTGCACAGGTGGGCGGCAACACCGTCGTTCTGTGTGACATCAAGCAGGAGTGGGCGGACAACGGCAAGGCCAAGATCGTCAAGGGCTATGACCGTCTGGTGGCCAAGGGCAAGATGACCAAGGCCAAGGCCGACGAGATCTGCGATGCCATCACCCCGGGCATCAAGGAAGATCTGTGCGCTGACTGCGACCTGATCGTGGAGGCTGCCTTTGAGGACATGAAGGTCAAGCAGGATACCTTCTCCCAGCTGGACAAGATCTGCAAGCCCGAGTGCATCTTTGCTTCCAACACTTCCTCCCTGTCCATCACCGAGATCGGCAAGGGCCTGAGCCGCCCGCTGGTGGGTATGCACTTCTTCAACCCCGCCGACCGCATGAAGCTGATCGAGGTCATCGCCGGCGGCAACACTCCCGCCGACGTGGTGGAGAAGATCAAGGAGATCTCGGTGGCCATCGGCAAGCAGCCGGTGCAGGTCAACGAGGCTGCCGGCTTCGTGGTCAACCGCATCCTGATCCCCATGATCAACGAGGCCGCCTTCATCAAGATGGAGGGCGTCTCTGACATCGAGGGCATCGACACCGCCATGAAGCTGGGCGCCAACCACCCCATGGGTCCCCTGGAGCTGGGCGACTTCGTGGGCCTGGACATCTGCCTGGCCATCATGGACGTGCTGTACAAGGAGACCGGCGATTCGAAGTACCGCGCCTGCCCCCTGCTGCGCAAGATGGTGCGCGGCGGCAACCTGGGCTGCAAGACCGGCAAGGGCTTCTATGTCTACAACGCAGACCGCACCAAGACCCCTGTGGACAAGCTGTAACACCGTACCGCAAGGGTAACCGGGCGTGAAGGAACGTTCCCCGCAGAACCGAAAAGCCTGCGGGGAGCGGTTTTGCCCCCGCCCGATCAACAATACATTTCCAAGGGAGGAAGCAGTGATGGATTTTACTCTGTCCAAGCAGCAGCTCATGGCGCAGAAGATGTACCGCGAGTTCGCTGAGAACGAAGTCAAGCCCCTGGCAAAGCAGGTGGATGCAGAAGAATACTTCCCCAAAGAGACCGTCGAGAAGATGAGCAAGCTCGGTATGATGGGCATTTACTTCCCGACCTCTGTGGGCGGCGCAGGCGGCGACGTGCTGAGCTATGTCATGGCCGTGGAGGAAATGAGCAAGGTCTGCGGTACCACAGGCGTTATCCTGTCGGCCCACACCTCGCTGTGCGCGGCCCCCATCTATGAGAACGGCACCCCCGAGCAGAAGGCAAAGTACCTGCCCAAGCTGTGCAGCGGCGAGTGGCTGGGCGCTTTCGGCCTGACCGAGCCCGGCGCCGGCACCGATGCCCAGGGCCAGCAGACCTACGCCGTGGAGCGTGAGGACGGCTGGCTGCTGAACGGCTCCAAGATCTTCATCACCAACGCCGGCTTTGCCGATGTGTTCATCATCATTGCCGTTACCGGCACCGTGCTGGACAAGCGCGGCCGCAAGACCAAAGAGATCTCCGCCTTCATCGTCGAGCGCACCGACCCCGGCTTCAAGGTCGGCAAGCCCGAGGAGAAGATGGGCATCCGCGGCTCCTCTACCTGTGAGCTGATCATGGAAGACTGCCTGATCCCCAAGGACCGCCTGCTGGGCGTCAAGGGCCGCGGCTTCCAGCTGGCCATGGCCACTCTGGACGGCGGCCGTATCGGCATCGCCGCCCAGGCCCTGGGCATTGCAGAGGGCGCCCTCGACGAGACGGTCGCCTATGTCAAGGAGCGCAAGCAGTTTGGCCGCAGCATCGCACAGTTCCAGAACACCCAGTTCGAGCTGGCTGAGATGAAGGCCCGCGTGGACGCAGCCAAGTACCTGGTGTACGCCGCCGCGCTCAAGAAGCAGGACGTCATGAACGGCCAGAAGACCCGTTACAGCGTGGAGGCTGCCGAGGCCAAGCTGATCGCAGCCCGCACCGCCAGCGATGTGACCCGCCGCTGCCTGCAGCTCTTCGGCGGCTATGGCTACACCCGCGATTATCCGATCGAGCGGATGATGCGCGACGCCAAGATCACCGAGATCTACGAGGGCACCAGCGAAGTGCAGATGATGGTCATCTCGGGCGCGATGCTGAAGTAAGGAGGGCAATGTTACGATGAAAGCAATTGTTTGTGTCAAGCAGGTTCCCGACACTTCCGGCAAAGTGGCAGTCAAGCCGGACGGGACCCTCGACCGTGCCTCTATGGCAACCATCACCAACCCCGATGACCTGAACGCCCTGGAGGCCGCCCTCCAGCTGAAGGACGCCACCGGCTGCGAAGTGGTCGTGGTGACCATGGGCCCCCCGCCGGCCGAAGGGATGCTGCGCGAGCTGCTGGCCCGCGGCGCTGACCGTGCCGTGCTGATCTCGGGCCGTGAGTTCGGCGGTTCGGATACCTTCGCCACCAGCCAGATCATTGCCGCCGCCGTCAACAAGATCGGCGTCGGCCCTGAGGATATCGTCTTCTGCGGCCGTCAGGCCATCGACGGCGATACCGCCCAGGTGGGCCCCCAGATCGCCGAGAAGCTGCACCTGCCCCAGGTCACCTATGCCGCCGACATCCAGAAGGACGGCGACAGCCTGGTGGTCAAGCGTATGCTGGAAGACGGCTACATGATGATCCGGGTCAAGACCCCCTGCCTGATCACCTGCATCAAGGAGCTCAACCAGCCCCGCTACATGAGCATCAACGGCATCTTCACCTGCTACGACAAGCCGATGGAAGTCTTCGACTACGAAGCGCTGAAAGATGATCCCCTGATCGAGGTGGACACCATCGGCCTGAAGGGCTCGCCCACCAACGTCTTCAAGTCCTTCACTCCTCCCCAGAAGGGTGCAGGCACCATGCTCACCGGCGACGACGTGGCTGCCCAGCTTGCGTCTGTCCTCGCCAGCAAGCATCTGATCTGACGAAAGGAGCAGGATTACAATGGCTGATTTTAACGAATACAAGGGCGTGTGGGTCTTCTGCGAGCAGCGGCAGGGCGCACTGATGTCCACCGACTTCGAGCTGGTGAGCGAGGCCCGCAAGCTGGCCGACGAGCTGGGCTGCGAGGTCACCGGCCTGCTGCTGGGCGACCATGTGGAGTCCATCGCCAAGGAACTGGGCGGCTACGGCGCAGACAAGGTCATGGTCTGCGAGAGCCCCCTGCTGAAGGATTACACCACCGACGCCTACGCCAAGGTGGTCTGCGATATGGTCAACGAGTACAAGCCTGAGGTGCTGCTGATCGGCGCCACCAACATTGGCCGTGACCTGGGCCCCCGCTGTGCAGCCCGCCTGCACACCGGCCTGACCGCCGACGCCACCCATCTGGACATCGACACCAAGAAGTATGTGGACTTCCTGGCTGAGAGCTCCACCATCGACCTGTCCAAGCAGAAGTTCGACTATGAGGACCGCAACCTGAAGATGACCCGTCCGGCATTCGGCGGCCACCTGATGGCTACCATCATCTGCCCCCGGTTCCGTCCCCAGATGTCCACCGTCCGTCCCGGCGTTATGAAGAAGGCTCCCTTCGACCAGGCCAAGGCAGATGCCTGCCAGATCGTCAAACCCGCCTTCTCCCTGACGGCTGAGGATATCAAGACCGAGGTCCTGAGCGTGGAGAAGGCCGCCACCAAGCTGGTGGACCTGATCGGCGCAGACGTGATCGTCTCGGTGGGCCGCGGCATCTCCAAGGATGTCGAGAAGGGCATCGCCCTGGCTGAGCAGCTGGCCCAGGCTCTGGGCGGCGGCGTTGTGGGCGCTTCCCGTGCCGTCACCGATGCAGGCTGGATGACCGCCGACCATCAGGTGGGCCAGACCGGCAAGACCGTCCACCCCAAGATCTATGTGGCTCTGGGCATCTCGGGCGCTATCCAGCATGTGGCTGGTATGCAGGACTCCGAGACCATCATTGCCGTCAACAAGAACGAGTCTGCTCCCATCTTCGGCGTTGCAGATTACGGCATCGTGGGCGATCTGTTCAAGGTCGTGCCTGAGCTGGTCAAGGCCATCGAGGCTGCCAAGGCTGCCAAGTAAGACGGCTTTACAGTAAAAACTGCATCTCCATGCGTTCCAACGAGCGCTCCGCCTTCCGGGCGGGGCGCCCGTTTTTGTTTTGGGGCCAGGACAGGGCTTTTTGCCGGGCGGGCTGCACCCTTGCGCAAACGCTGTTTTATGTTATACTATACTTGAATAAAGTAAGGGAGGACAGGGCCTTGGAAGAATACCGCACCATCCGGGGGCAGGCCGCCGGGGAATATGAGGAGAAGAAAAGCCGCTTCCTGGCGGCGGCAGCCCATGTGGAAAGCGAGGAGCAGGCGGTGGCCTTTTTGGAGCAGATCCGCGCGGCCAACCGGACAGCCCGGCACAATGTCTATGCATATAAGCTGCGTGCGGGCAACCGGGAGCGCTATTCCGACGACGGCGAGCCCGCCAAGACTGCGGGCACCCCGGTGCTGGAGGTGATCGGCCACAGCGGCCTGACCGACCTGATCGTGGTGGTGACCCGGTATTTCGGGGGCATCCTGCTGGGCACCGGGGGCCTGGTGCGGGCTTACACCACCGCGGCATCCCGGGCACTGGAAGCGGCCGACCAGGTCACAGTGCAGCCGGTGGTGCGGCTGTCCATGACGGTGGAGTACCCTCTCTATGAGCGGACGGCGCTGCTGGTGGAGGCGGCGGGAGGGAAACTCGCAGACCCCGTCTTTACCGACCGGGTGGCCTTGCAGTGGCAGATGCGGGCGGGTACCCAGGCCCCTCTGCTGGACCAGCTGCGGGAGCTGACCCGCGGCCAGGGCAGGGTGGAGGTATCCCAACCTTTCTACGGACCCATTTGAACTGGAAAATTTTTCCAGTCCCCATCATTCTACCCCTTGTGACACGCCCGCTGTGGTAGAATACTGCCGGCGGACCTTGTGCCGTGATGTTGAAAGTGAGGTATAGCCGATGGATGTACGCCTGCGCACCCAAGAGATCGAGCATCTGACCCTGGCGGACTGGGCCAGTTTTTCGGACCGGAGCCATGGCCGTGCCCGTCCCGAGCCGGAGGACCCCATCCGCCCGGTCTATCAGCGGGACCGGGACCGGATCATCCACTGCAAGGCCTTCCGGCGGCTCAAGCAAAAGACCCAGGTCTTTCTCTCGCCCGAGGGGGACTTGTACCGCACCCGCCTGACCCACACCCTGGAGGTGTCCCAGATCGCCCGCACCATTGCCCGGGCCCTCCGCCTCAATGAGGACCTCACCGAAGCGGTGGCCCTGGCCCATGACCTGGGGCACACCCCCTTCGGCCATGCGGGAGAGCGCGCGCTGAACGGCCTGTGCCCCGGCGGGTTCAAGCACTATGAGCAGAGCCTGCGCGTGGTGGACCGTCTGGAGAAGGACGGCCGGGGCCTCAATTTGACCTGGGAGGTGCGCAACGGCATCGTCACCCACACCAAGGGCACCTGGGCCGCCACGCCGGAAGGCCGGATCGTGCGGATGGCGGATCAGATCGCCTACGTCAACCACGACATCGAGGACGCGGTGCGCGCGGGGGTGCTGGATGCAGCCCTGCTGCCCAAAGAGGCCACCGATGTGCTGGGCCTGACCAAGTCGGCCCGGATCACCGCCATGATCAACAGCATCCTGGTCCACACCCGGCCCCCTGCGATCCAGGCGGGCCCGGCGGAGGACGAGGCGTTCCGGGCGCTGAAGGCGTTCATGTACGACACCGTCTACGTGGACAAGGTGGCCAAACGCGAGGAACAGAAGGTGGAAAAGGTGATCGAGGCCCTGTATGAATACTACATGGCCCACCCCGAGCGGATGTCCTCCCTCTATCAGCGGATCGCGCAGGAGGAAGGGGACGACCGGGCGGTCACCGACTATATCAGCGGGATGAGCGACGAGTTTGCCATCCGCGCCTTTGAGGAGCTGTATGTGCCCCGGCGTTGGCACGTCCTGTGACCGCAGCGGCCCGCGCCCCGGGACTGCGGAAGAATACCATCAAGCAAGGAAGTTATTTGGATGATCCCACACGAATATGTTGAAGAGCTGGTGCGCCGCAGCGATATTGTGGACGTGGTGGGCAGCTATGTCCAGCTCAAACACAAGGGCCGGCTGTATGGCGGGCTGTGCCCGTTCCACAATGAAAAGACGCCGTCCTTTTATGTCTACCCCGAGACCCAGAGCTTTTACTGCTTTGGCTGCGGGGCGGGCGGGGATGTGATCACCTTTGTCAAAAAGATCAATTCCCTTACATACCCCGAGGCGGTCAAACTGCTGGCGGCCCGGGCCGGTATGCCCGAACCCGAGGAGGACGACGGGACCGGCCGGATGCGCAGCCGCATCCTCTCGATGAACAAGGAGGCGGCCCGGTTTTTCCATGCCTGCCTCAACTCCAGCGTGGACGAGGCCGCCCAGGCCAGGGCTTACTGGCGGCGGCGCGGCCTGGATGACCGCACCATTTCCCGGTTCGGGCTGGGGTATGCCCCCAACGATGGACAGGCCCTCTACCACTTTCTGCGGGACAAGGGCTACACCCAGGCCGAAATGGACGCCAGCGGCCTGTTCAAGCGCAGTCAGGCGGGGCGGATTTACTGCCTGTTCTGGCGGCGGGTGATCACCCCCATCTTTGATCTGCGGGGCAACGTCATCGCCTTTGGCGGGCGGGTGATGGATGACTCCAAACCCAAATACGTCAACAGCCCCGAGACGCTGGTGTACCACAAGTCGGATACGGTGTTCGCCCTCCAGATCGCCAAAAAGAGCGCTTCCCGCCGGTATGTGCTGTGCGAAGGGTATATGGACGTGATCAGTATGCAGCAGGCGGGCATCGATACGGCGGTGTGCGCCTGCGGCACCGCCCTGACCCAAAACCAGGTCAAGCTGCTGAGCGAATACGCCGACGAGGTGATCCTGAGCTATGACTCGGACGAGGCGGGCCAGAAGGCCACCCTGCGCTCGCTGGAGCTGTTCCGCAACAGCCCCGTGCAGGTGGGGGTGCTGAACATCCCCAACGCCAAGGACCCCGACGAATACATCAAGAAGTTTGGCCCGGAGCGGTTCCGCCAGCTGCTGGACGGGGCGGGCAACGCGCTGGAATTCCGGCTGGCCCGGGCCCGGTCCAAATACGATCTCAAGCAGGATACCCAGCGGCTGGAGTACATCCAGGAGGCGGTGTCCATCCTGGCGGACGGCTCCACCCCCACCGAAAAGGAACTGTACGCCGGCCGCCTGGCCGAGGAGACCAACCTTTCCAAGACGGCGGTGATGGCCCAGCTGGACCTGGCCGTCCGCAAGGAGGGCGCCCGGCGGCGTTCGGCCCGGCAGAAGGAGATCCTGCACTCGGGCGAGATGGATACCATCAAACTGCCCTTTGGCAAAAACGGACCCGGGGCGCTGGGGGCGGCCTCTTCCCAGCGCTGGCTGGTGGCGGCGGCCCTGCGCCAGCCCGAGTACCTGAAAAAGATCGCCCCGGCCCTCAAGCCGGAAGGGATCCTCAACGAGGATCTGCGGGAGGGCTACCAGGCCATCCTGCGCTGCTATGAGCAGGGCCGCGAGGTGAGCCTGGGAGCCGTGGCGGGGGAGATCGGGGAAAAGGCTCTGAATGAACTGAGCGCCGCTGCGGCAGAATACAGTCATGTGAGCTGCACGCCCCAGGATATCGAGATGCACCTGGAGCGGATTGCCCGGGGGGCGCCGCGCTCGGCCCAGGCCGGCGGCATGAGCGACCAGGAGCTGACCGACTACATCGCCCAGATCCGGCAGCGCAAGGGGGGCGGACAGACGGAACAAGAGGAATGAACCACACCTGTCCTGTGCGCTTTGCATCTTGACTGAAAGGAGAGACCTCTTTTGATGTCCCCAGAAAAGCTAGCAGATTCCCTGGCGCGGAAGGCACGCCGCCGGCCCCTGACCCCCGAGCAGCTGAGCCGCGCCATGGAGGCGGAGGATTTTGACCTGTCGGGGCTGGACGCGCTGTACGAGGCCCTCAAGGCCCGCGGGGTGGCCCTGGCCCCCGAAGCGGGGGAGGAGCCTGACCTGCCTCCCTTTGACGAGGCCCAGATCGGCACGCTGGAAAAGGAGCTGTCCCCCTCGGGGGTGACGCTGGACGACCCGGTCAAGGCGTATCTGAAAGAGATCGGCGCCGTGCCCCTGCTGCAGCCGGAAGAGGAACTGGCCCTGGCCCAGGCGGCCCAGCAAGGGGACGCGGGGGCCAGGCAGCGCCTGTGCGAAGCCAATCTGCGTCTGGTGGTGTCGGTGGCCAAGCGCTATGCCGGGCGGGGCCTGCCCTTTCTGGATCTGATCCAGGAGGGGAACCTGGGGCTGATGAAGGCGGTGGAAAAATTCGAGCCGCAGCGTGGGTTCAAGTTTTCCACCTACGCCACCTGGTGGATCCGCCAGGCCATCACCCGGGCCATTGCGGACCAGGGACGCACCATCCGCATCCCGGTGCATCTGGTGGAGAGCATCAACCGGGTCAAAAAGACCTCCTCGGAATTGCTGCATCAGAACGGCCGGGAACCGACCCCTGCCGAGATCGCCGTGCGGCTGTCCATCGAGCCGGACCGGGTCAGCCAGCTGCTGCAGCTGTCCCAGGAACCGGTCAGCCTGGAGACCCCGGTGGGGGAGGAAGAGGACGCCCACATCGAGGACTTTGTCCAGGACGACACGGCCGGCGTGCCTGCGGATGAGGCAGGCCGCCAGATGCTGCACCGGGAGCTGGTGTCGGTGCTGGCCAGCCTGACCCCCCGGGAGCAGCGGGTGCTGTCTTTGCGGTTCGGGCTGGAGGATGGACGCCCCCGCACGCTGGAGGAACTGGGCCAGGAGTTCAACGTCACCCGGGAGCGGGTGCGCCAGATCGAAGCAAAAGCCCTGCGCAAACTGCGCCATCCCAGCCGGGCCAAGCGCCTGCGGGATTATCTTGAGGAATGAACGGCTGAAGCCGCGGCCCGGAGAGCCGCGGCTTTTTTGTTTGGTGAACACTGTGTGTGAAAGCAGGGTTTTTTGTCTGCTTCCCTTGCAAAAAGGCCGCCGGAATAGTAAAATAATACCATATGTATCGTAACATGGGCTACTGTGACCCAAAGGCGGATATATATACAGAAATGATCTGGAAAGAATGAAAAGGGAAGAGGAACTATGATTTACAGCATGACTGGCTACGGCCGCGCCAGCGCGGTGTGCGGCGGGCGGGAGATCACGGTGGAAATGCGCAGCGTCAACGCCCGGTACTTTGAGTACAGCTCCCGGATACCCCGGAACTGCGCCTTCCTGGACAGCCGCCTCAAGGCGCTGCTGAACAGCCGTATTGCCCGGGGCAAGGTGGAACTGACCCTGACGGTCCAGAACACCGAGGCGTCTGACATGGCGGTGGCCGTGGACATGGAACTGGCCCGCAGCTACCAGCAGGCCTTGCGGGATATGTCCGAAAGTCTCGGCGTCAAGAACGACATCACCGCAGGGCTGCTGGCCCGTTTCCCCGATGTGCTGGTGGCCCGGCAGGCCCCGGTGGACGAGGAACAGCTGTGGAGCGATGTATCGGATGTGGCGGCTCTGGCCCTGCAGCGCTTTGTGGAGATGCGGGGAGTGGAGGGCGCCAAGATGCTGGCCGACATCGCTGCCCGTCTGGATACGGTGGAGGCCTGTGTGGACCGTGTGGAGAGCCTGAGCGCCGGCCGGGTGGAAAAGTACACCCATCGGCTGTATGAGCGTCTGAAGGTCATCCTGGAGGACCGCTCCATCGACGACGCCCGGGTGCTGACCGAGGCCGCCATCTTTGGGGACAAGACCGCCGTGGATGAGGAGACGGTCCGCCTGCGCAGCCATATCGCCCAGTATCGGGAGATCCTGGGCAGTGACCAGCCTGTGGGACGCAAGCTGGATTTCCTCACCCAGGAACTGAACCGGGAGGCCAACACCATCGGTTCCAAGTGCCAGGACCTGGACATCACCCGGGTGGTGGTGGACATGAAGGCGGAGATCGAAAAGATCCGCGAGCAGATCCAGAATCTGGAGTAAGGGTATGAGACTGATCAACATTGGGTTTGGGAATATGGTCAGCGCCGAGCGGCTGGTGGCGGTGGTCAGCCCGGATTCCGCTCCCATCAAGCGCATCGTCAAAGAGGCGCGGGAGCAGGGCCGGCTGATCGACGCTTCCTATGGGCGCAGTACCCGGGCGGTCTTGATCATGGATTCGGACCATGTGATCCTGTCGGCTCTGCAGCCCGAGACGGTGGCGGGCCGCGCAGGAAGCCCGGTCCAGCCCGACCCCAAATCCCCACAGGAGGAAGCATAACCATGGAAGGCGAAAAATATTTGTTTGTAGTGTCGGGGCCGTCGGGCGTCGGCAAGGACAGCGTGATGAGCCGGCTGCGGCAGGCCCATCCCGAGATTGAAAAGACCATCTCGGCCACCACCCGCGCCCCCCGCGAAGGGGAGAAGGAAGGGGTCAACTACTATTACCGCACCAAAGAGCAGTTTTTGCAGATGCTGGAACAGGGGGAGATCCTGGAGAGCAACCATTTCAATGGCAACTACTACGGCACCCTGCGCTCCGAGGTGGAAAAGCGGATGGCCGCAGGCAAGCTGACGCTGCTGAACATCGACATCCACGGCGCAGCCAACATCAAGCGGCTCTACCCCGGGTCCACCAGCATCTTTTTGCTCCCCCCGTCCTTTGATACGCTGGAAGCCCGGCTGCGGGGCCGCGGCACCGACAGCGAGGCGAACATCCGGCAGCGGCTGGCCATCGCGCAGGAGGAGCTGCGCTGCGCCGATGCGTTCGACCTGAAGATCGTCAACGATGACATCGGACGGGCCGCAGAGGAACTGTACGATGTGATGATCCGGCGCTCCGGGCTGTCCCTCTGAGCGGGACCGGAAAAGCGATACATACCACAAAGAAAGGAAGCTGGACGGATGCCGAAGACGGTGGGTGTTGCGGTGAGCAACGCGGCCTTTCACTTTGATAAGCTGTATACCTACGCGGTCATGCCCGACCAGCAAAACCAGGTGCGGCTGGGCAGTATGGTGCTGGTGCCTTTCGGCCGCGGCAGCCGCCCCCGCATGGGGGTGGTGCTGGCCTGCGACGCCGAGCCCGAGAACGCCAAACTGAAATACATCTTTGACGTGGCGCCCGCCTCCGCCTGCCTCACCGAGGAACTGCTGGAGCTGGTGCGCTTTTTGAAGGCGCGCACCTTCTGCACCTGGTATGAGGCGGTCAAGGCGGTGATCCCCTATGGGGCCCAGTATAAGCCCGCCCTGGCCGCCGACGGTGTGACGCCCGTGCTGCAAAAGCAGCTGGTGCGCCACACCGAGATCCTGTACAGCCTGGCGGGCCCGCTGCCCCAAAAGCCCAAGCCCACAGCCAAGCAGCTGGCGGCGGTGGCGCTGCTGGGCGGGGGACCCCGCACCCAGGCGGATCTGGAGACCCATGGGATCAGCCGGGCGGTAGCCGAAAACCTCTGTGCCAAAGGGGTGCTGGCCAGCCAGCGGGTGAACAAGTCCATCGACCTGTACGCCCACATCCCCCAGGAAGCCGAACACCTGGAGCTGACAAAAGAGCAGCAGGACGCCTATCAGGCTCTGGCCCCCCATCTGGAGACAGGCCGGCCCCATGCCGCGCTGCTCTACGGGGTCACCGGCAGCGGCAAGACCCTGGTGTTCCTGCAGCTGATCCAGCGGTGCCTGGACCTGGGCCGCACCGCCCTGGTGCTGGTGCCCGAGATCAGCCTGACCCCCCAGATGATCCGCCGCCTCAAGGCCAGGTTCGGCAGGCGGGTGGCGGTGCAGCATTCGGCCCTCAACCACACCGAGCGGCTGCTGCAATGGCAGATGATCCAGGACGGCGGGGCCGATATCGTGGTGGGCACCCGCAGCGCCGTGTTTGCGCCGCTGGAAAAGATCGGCCTGATCGTCATAGACGAGGAACAGGAGCACACCTACCGCTCCGAGTCGGCGCCCCGGTACTCGGCCCACGAAGTGGCCCGGTGGCGGGCTGCCAAAAACGGCGCGATGCTGGTGCTGGCCAGCGCCACCCCCAGCACCGAGACGTTTTATGAGGCGCAGGCGGGGCGGTGCCAGCTGGTACGGCTGACCCGGCGGTATGCGGGCCAGCCGCTGCCCAGCGTCCAGATCGTAGATATGCGGGCCGAGCTGGCTGCGGGCAACCCCCGGGAGATCAGCCTGGCTTTGGAAGATGCCCTGAAAGAAAACCTGGCCGCCGGCAAGCAGGCCATCCTGCTGCTCAATCGCCGGGGTTACCAGACCATGGCCCAGTGCGAGGACTGCCGCCAGGTACTCAAATGCCCCAAGTGCAGCGTGCCCATGGTGTACCACAAGGCGGGGGGCGGACGGCTGCTTTGCCACTACTGCGGCACCCAGCTGTCCCCCCGCCCCGAGACCTGCCCGGCCTGCGGGGGCAGGCTGCAATACTGGGGCTTCGGCACCCAGAAGGCGGAAGAAGAACTGGCGGCCCTGTTCCCCGAGGCGAGGGTGCTGCGGATGGACCAGGATACCACCGCCGCCAAGGATGCCCACGAAAAACTGCTGGCCCAGTTTGCCCGCCATGAATACGACATCATGGTGGGCACCCAGATGGTGGCCAAAGGGCTGGATTTTGAGGACGTGACCCTGGTGGGGGTGCTGGGCATCGATTCACTGCTGTTTGCACAGGGCTTCCGGGCCAGCGAGACGGTGTTCAGCCTGGTGACCCAGGTGGTGGGCCGCAGCGGCCGGGCTTCCAGTCCGGGGCGGGCCATCATCCAGACCACCGACCCCGCCAACCAGGTGCTGGCGCTGGCCGCCGCGCAGGACTACGACGCCTTTTTTGCCCAGGAGATCGAATACCGGCGGCTGGGGCTCTACCCGCCCTTCTGCAGCCTGTGTATCGTCAGTTTTTCGGGCAAGAAGGAAGGGGAGGTGGCTCAGGCGGCCGCCCGCTTTGGCCAGCTTCTGGCAGGGCTGGCGGTCAAACAGCCGGACATCCCCCTGCGGGTGCTGGGCCCCACCCCCGGCAGCATCCTGATGATCAACGAAGTATACCGCTATAAACTCACCATCAAGTGCCGCAACGACAAGCGGTTCCGGGCTTTGCTGCGCCAGGCTCTGGGCCTGTACGAGCAGGAAAAACTGCCCGCCCGGGCTGCGCTGGCGGTGGATATGCACTCGGATGGAGAGATCTGACCGCGGGGCGCGCAGCGCTCCAAGTTTTGCGATTAAGGGAGGAAATGATTTATGGCAATCCGTACCATCGTGCAGGAAGGCGACCCCATTTTGAACAAGGTCTGCCGCCCTGTGACCCAGTTTGACCAGCGTCTGGCCACCCTGCTGGACGATATGCATGAGACGATGATCGCCGCCGACGGCGTGGGTCTGGCAGGCCCCCAGGTGGGGATGCTGCGCCGGCTGTTCGTAGTGTGGGACACCACCGACGCCCCCGAGGAGATCCCCGAGGGGTACGAGTACAAGTTCATCGACTTTATCAACCCTGAGATCGTGGCAGTCTCGGAGGAGACCGAGACCCACTATGAGGGCTGCCTGTCGTTCCCGGGCCACAACGGCGCCGTGACCCGGCCCGCAGCCGTCAAGGTGCGGGCCCAGGACCGCAGCGGCCAGTGGTTCGAGCTGGAGGCCGACGGCCTGCTGGGCCGGTGCATCCAGCACGAGAACGACCATCTGGACGGCATCACCATCATGCAGTCCAGCGACTATTTCTATGAGGACACCGAGGAGGGCCGCGAGGCCGCCCGCAACGCAAAGGAGAACTAAATGCGCATCCTGTTTATGGGCACCCCGGACATTGCAGCCGCCTGTCTGGAGGCTCTGTATGCCGCAGGGCATGAGGTCTGCGCCGTCTACACCCGGCGGGATAAGCCTGTGGGCCGCAAGCAGGTGCTGACCCCGCCCCCTGTCAAGCAGGTGGCCCTGGCCCACGGTACCCCTGTGTTCCAGCCCCGCACCCTGCGGGACGGGGGAGAGGACGCCAACATCCGCGCCCTGGCCCCTGAGCTGATCGTGGTGGTGGCCTATGGCTGCATCCTGCCGGCGCAGGTGCTGGCCGTGCCCCGGTTCGGCTGCATCAACCTGCATGTGTCCCTGCTGCCCAAATACCGGGGCAGCGCGCCGGTCCAGTGGGCGGTGCTGAACGGCGATGCCGAGACCGGCGTTTCCATCATGCAGATGGACGAAGGGCTGGACACCGGAGACGTGCTGGCCTGTGAAAAGATCGCCATCCAGCCCGAGGAGACCAGCGGCGAGCTGTTCGACCGTGTGACCGAGGCGGGGGCCCGGCTGCTGTGCAGCACCCTGCCGCAGATCGCCGCCGGCACCCTGACCCCTGTGCCCCAGGACCACGAGGCCGCCACCCTGGCCCCCATGCTGACCAAGGAAATGGCCCGGTTCCACTGGACCGACCCGGCATCCCACATCCACAACTGGGTGCGCGGGATGAACCCCTGGCCCGCCGCCTGGTTCGTCACCGGCGGGGGACGCAAGGTCAAGGTGATGGCCTGCCGTCTGGCTGACAGCCAGGGCGAGGCCCCCGGCACCGTCCTGCGCACAAAGCCCCTGACGGTGGCCTGCGGGGAGGGCGCCGTGGAGCTGCTGCAGGTGGTGCCCGAGGGCTCCAAGCCCATGGAGGGCAGCGCCTTTGCCGCGGGGCTGCGGCTCAAAGCGGGGGATCTCCTTTGAGGCCCCGGGGCCCGCGGGCCGCGGCGGTGGAAGCCCTGCTGCATCAGGAGCAGGGGGGCTATGCCAACCTGGTGCTGGACGCTCAGCTGGACCGCAGCGCCCTGGCCGGGCGGGACCGCGCCTTTGCCGCCGCCATCTTTTACACCACCGTCGAGCGGCAGGCCACGCTGGATTTTATCCTGGGGCAGTTTCTGCCCAAGGGGGTGGACAGGCTGGACCCGCCGGTGCGGGCCATCCTGCGCAGCGCCCTGACCCAGGCCAGGTATATGCAGGTGCCGGCCCCGGCCGCCGTCCATGAGGCGGTGGAGCTGGTCCGGGCGTTTGGCAAGTCCAGCGCGGCAGGACTGGTGAACGCCGTGCTCCGCAAAGCCTGCAACTATGACCTGTCCGCTGCCTCCTTTGAGGACGAGGTCCAGCGGCTGATGGTGCTGGGCTCGGCGGGGCGGGATGTGGCTGCGTTTCTCCGCCAATACTACCCCGATGAGGCTCTGGATATCCTGACCGCCCCGGCGGATGGAGGGCGCACCGCCCTGCGGGCCAACCCCCTCAAGACCACCCCGGAAGCCCTGGCGGACCTGCTGGCCGGGGAAGGGGTCGAGGCTGTGCCGGGCCGCGTGCCGGGCAGCCTGCTGGCCGCCTTTGAGGGCAGCCCTGCCGCCAGCCCGCTGTTTGCGCAGGGGTACTTCCATGTGGAAGGGCAGGCCAGCCAGCTGGCGGCCCTCTGTGTGGGTGCGCGGCCCGGGGAGACGGTGCTGGATCTCTGCGCCGCTCCGGGCGGCAAGACCCTGACCCTGGCCCAGGAGATGGGGGACAGCGGCCGGCTGCTCAGCTGCGACGTCACCCCCAAGCGGGTGGGGCTGATCCGCACCGCTGCCGGCCGGATGGGCCTTGGCTGTGTGGAAGCGGTGTGCAACGACGCCGCAAAGCCCAACCCCGCGTTTCCCCGGGCGGACCGGGTGCTGGCCGACGTGCCGTGCAGCGGCCTGGGTATCCTGCACAAAAAGCCGGATATCCGCTACAAGACCCTGGACGAGCCCCGCCGCCGGCAGCTGCTGGATACCCAGCGCGCCATTCTGGACTGCGCCGCCGGCTACCTCAAGCCGGGCGGGCGTCTGGTCTATTCCACCTGCACCATCCATCCCGACGAAAACCAGGCCCAGATCCAGGCGTTTCTGGAGCGGCAGCCGGATTTCCGGGTGGTGCGGCCCCAGCCGGCCCTGCCCCAGGGTATGGAAGCCGGCCCTCTGGGGGCCCTGTCGGTGCCCAGCCGCACCGGGATGGACGGCTTTTTCATCTGTGTATTGCAGCGGGACTGAGAGGGTCCACTGCGCGGGATCTGCCTGCCGGGCAAGCGGGGGTGCGGCTGCATCCGGGCTTTCCCGGCGCCGGCATACCGGGCAGAGCGCGCTCGTGCCGCTGCACAGGAGACTACCATGGAACACAAACGCTGCATATCTTCCCTGACTGTTGAGGAACTGGCCGCCGAGATGAAGGCCATGGGCCAGCCGGCCTTCCGGGCAAAGCAGATCTTCCACTGGGTGCACCAGAAACTGGTCACCGACTTTGCCGCCATGACCGACCAGCCCAAGGCCCTGCTGGCCCGGCTGGAGGAGGCGTTTTATATCGCCGCGCCCCAGATCGAACGGCGGCAGCAGGCAAAGGACGGCACGGTCAAATACCTGCTGCGGATGGCGGACGGCAACTGCATCGAGACGGTGGTCATGCGCTATCACTATGGCTGCACCGTCTGCGTGTCCACCCAGGTGGGCTGCCGGATGGGCTGCCGCTTCTGCGCGTCCACCCAGGCCGGCCGGGTGCGGGATCTGGAGGCGGGGGAGATCTGCTCCGAGATCTACACAGCCCAGAAGGACATCGGGGAGCGCATCTCCCACATCGTCCTGATGGGCATTGGGGAACCGCTGGACAACTTTGACCAGGTGATGAAGTTCCTCTCCCTCATTTCGTCCCCCGACGGGGTCAACATCGGTATGCGCAACATCAGCCTTTCCACCTGCGGCATCGTGCCTCAGATCGACCGGCTGGCTCAGCGCAAGCTCCAGCTGACTTTGTCCATCTCGCTGCACGCCCCCAACGATGCGATCCGCAGCCAGATGATGCCGGTGAACAACGCCTACCCGGTGGCCCAGCTGATGGACGCGGTGCGCCGCTACCAGGACACCACCGGCCGCCGGGTCAGCTTCGAATACTCGATGGTGCGGGGCGTCAACGATTCCGACGCCTGCGCCCGGCAGCTGGCCGGCCTGATCCGGGGGATGGGGGCCCATGTCAATCTGATCCCCATCAACCCGGTGGACGGCAGCCCCTATTCGGCCACCGACGCCGAGAATGTCCGGCGCTTCCAGGCCAAGCTGACGAGCCTTGGAGTCAACGCCACCGTCCGCCGCAGGCTGGGCAGCGAGATCAGCGCAGCCTGCGGCCAGCTGCGCCGGGAGGAGATGGTCCAGGCGCAGCACACACAGCCGGATGGGAAAGGAGATGCCTATGAAACTTGCAGGGAAAACTGATGTGGGCCGGGTCCGGCGGGAAAACCAGGACGACTTCCGTGCGGGGGAATTGCCCGGCGGCGCGGCCTGGGGCCTGGTGTGCGACGGGATGGGCGGCGCACGGGGAGGCCGGGAAGCTTCCCATGGGGCCTGCGATGTGATCGAGCGCTGCTTCCAGGACCAGTATGGACGCTGCCTGCCCGGCGCCGAGGAACAGTTCCTGACCCAGGCGCTGGAAAACGCCAACCACTATATCTTCCAGAAATCCGCCCAGGAGGAGGCTTTGGCCGGCATGGGCACCACGGTGGTCTGCACCCTGGTGCGGGATGGCCGGGCCTATATCTGCCATGCAGGGGATTCCCGGGCCTACCTGTTCCACACGGGGCGGCTGCATCAGCTGACCCACGACCATTCCTATGTGCAGGAGCTGGTGGACTGCGGCACCATCACCCCCGAGGAGGCGGAACACCATCCTCAAAAGAACATCATCACCCGCGCTCTGGGGGTGGATTACCGCCTGGGGCCGGACAACAACTCGGTGGTGGTGCTGCCGGGGGATATGCTGCTGCTGTGCTCGGACGGGCTGACCAACGCCCTGACGGTGGGGGAGATCGAGTCGCTGCTGAACAAGGTCAACTTCTATGACCTGCCCGACCGGCTGATCGACGCGGCCAACGCGGCGGGCGGCCAGGACAACATCACAGCCCTTCTGCTGGGCATCGAGCCGGTGGAGGTACAGCGCCATGGATAATCTGATCGGCAAAAAGCTGGACGGCCTGTATGAGGTGCGGGAGCTGATCGGCTCGGGAGGGATGGCCAACGTCTACAAGGCGGTGGCGGTGGGCCAGAACGGCCCGGTGCCCGCCGGCACGGTGGTGGCGGTCAAGGTGCTGCGGGCCGAGTATATGCACGACCCGGACCTGGTCAACCGGTTCAAGAACGAGTCCAAGGCCATCTCGCTGCTGCACCATCCCAACATCGTCAAGGTGTACGATGTGTCGGTCACCGACCGGCTGCAATATATCGTGATGGAGTATGTCAACGGCATGACGTTGCGGGAGTACCTCAACGAGCGGGGCGGCAGGCTGACCAGCCGGGAGACGGTCCATTTTATCTCCCAGATCCTGCAGGCGCTGGACCATGCCCACCGCAATGGGGTGGTGCACCGGGACGTCAAACCCCAGAACATCATGCTGCTGGACAACGGCCAGCTGCGGATGATGGATTTCGGCATCGCCCGGATCTCCCGGGCCGAAAACCAGCTGATCAGCGGCAAGGCCATGGGCAGCGTCCACTATATCAGCCCCGAACAGGCCAAAGGGGAAATGACAGGCCCCCGCAGCGACATCTACTCGGTGGGCGTGATGATGTACGAGATGCTGTCGGGGCGGCTGCCCTTCGACGGGGACGACGCGGTCAAGGTGGCCCTCAAGCAGATCACCGACACCCCCCAGCCCCTGGCCCAGGCCGCGCCCGATACACCGCGGGCCCTGGTGGAGATCACCGAAAAGGCCATGGCCAAGCTGCCCGAGAACCGCTATGCCAGCGCCCGGGAGATGCTCAGCGCCCTGGACCAGTATGTCAAGGACCCGGATGTGGTCTTTGCCTACAAGTATATCACGGAGGAAGCACCTGAAAAGGTGGTCAAACAGACAATGAGCCAGAAAAAAGAGCCACATACCGCAGGGCCGTCCGGCCAGCGGCCCCATAAACGGAAAAAGAAGCGCTCGGTATTCATCCCGGTGCTGCTGGGCATCACGGTGGCCTTTGCCGTGGCCTGCGCCGCTCTGTGCCTGATGATCCTGCGCAACGCCAACAATATGCTCACCGACCAGAAAGCCGACATCGTCCTGGAGGACTATGTGGGCGAGACCCGCACCGAGGCCGAGGCCAGCCCCCAGGTCAGTTCGGGACAGATCAACATCGAGTGGGTGGAGGAATACAGCAGCACCTACGGCGAGGGCTATATCTACAAGCAGTCTCCGGCGGCGGGCCGCGTGGTGCGGGAAGGCCAGACCGTCACCCTGACCGTCAGCCTGGGCACCCAGTATGTCACCATCCCCGACACCACCAACTATGTGCAGGCCGACGCCGAGCAGCTGCTGCGGGACAGCGGCCTGTCGGTACTGGTGGTGCAGAACGTGGAGCCTTCGGTGGCGGTGGGCGCGGTGATCCGCACCGACCCTGTGGCCGGCACCGTGGTGCCTGCGGGCAGCACCGTGGTGGTGTATGTCAGCCGCCAGCAGGTCACCACCACCACCACCGTACCCTCGGTGGTAGGCATGACGGTGGATGACGCCCGTACCCTGCTGGTGCAGAACCGTCTGACCCTGGGCAGCCAGACCCAGGCTTACAGCGACCAGCCTGTGGGCACCATCATTGCCCAGGAGACGGCGGCCGGGTCCACCGTCAAGTTCAACACCCGGGTCAATGTGACGGTATCGGCCGGGCCGGAGCCTGCGCCCGAACCGCCCGCCAGCTCGGATGCGGGCAGCGGCGCAGACAGCGGCGGCGACTGGTGGAGCGACCTGTGGGGCGGCGGCTCCTCCAGTTCCTCCTCGGAGGGGCAGAGCGGCAGCTCCAGCTCGTCGGACACGACCACCATCTGGCCCTGGGATTGGTTTTGACGGGGGCGCAGGATGGACGGATATATCGTGAAAGGCATCGGCGGCTTCTACTACGTCAAGACATCGCAGGGCGTGGTGGAGTGCAAGGCCCGGGGCATCTTCCGCAAGCAGCGGCGCAGCCCTGTGGCAGGGGACAACGTCACCCTGGCCGTGGAGAACGGCGCCGCCGTCATCGACCAGATCGCCCCCCGCAAAAACGTCTTTGTCCGGCCGCCGGTGGCCAATCTGGATGTGCTGTTCCTGGTGGCCAGCACCACTCAGCCCTCCCCCAGCACCCTGGTGCTGGATAAGCTGTCCGCCATCGCGGTGGATAAAGGGGTGCAGCCGGTGGTGGTCTGCACCAAGAGCGATCTGGCCGGTGCGGATTTTCTGGAAAAAGCCTATGCAAAGTCCACCCTGCCCTTCATCCGGATCGACTACGAGACAGGGGAAGGTCTGGACGAGGTGAAAGGCTGGATCAGCGGACGGCTGTGCGCTTTCTGCGGTAACTCGGGGGTGGGCAAATCCACCCTGCTCAACGCCCTTCTGCCCGATGCCGGGCGGGAGACGGCGGCCATCAGCCGCAAGCTGGGCCGGGGCCGCCACACCACCCGGGAAGTGACCATCTTTGAAGCTTTTGGAGGGCGCATTGCCGATACGCCGGGCTTTGCCAGCCTGGAGGCCGGCAGGGCGGGCTATATCCCCAAGGAAGAACTGGAGCTGGCCTTCCCGGAGTTCGGGCCTTATCTGGGCCGGTGCCAGTTCACGGGCTGCTCCCACCGCAGCGAAAAGGGCTGCGCCATCCGGGAGGCCCTGGCACAGGGGCTGCTGTCCCAGACCCGCTACGACAGCTACTGCGCCATGTACGACGAGGTAAAGGACGTCAAAGACTGGGAACAGCCCCGGCGACAGGAGCCCAGCCTGTAAAAACCCCGCCCGGACGGGATGGGGAGAGAAAAGGAGTGACGCTATGCCGCGCTGTGTGATCCTTTCGGCCTGCCCGGTCAGCGGGCAGATGGCTGCGGCGCTGCGGCCCGACGATCACCTGATCGCCTGCGATGCAGGCTACCGCAGCTGCCAGGTGCTGGGCCGGAGGCCCGACGCCGTGGTGGGGGATTTTGATTCGGCCCCCCGGCCCCAGGCCCTGCCCGGGGAGGAGCTGGTGGTGCTGCCCCATGTAAAGGATGACACCGACACCGAATACGCCGCCAAGCTGGCGTCCCGGGAGGGATACCGGGAGGTGCTGATGCTGGGCTGCCTGGGCGGCAGCCGGCTGGAACACACCCTGGCAAACCTCTGCACCGGCCTCGGGCTGGAGCAGCGGGGGGTGCGGACCACCCTTCTGGATGAGCACAGCCGCCTCACCTATCTGCTGCCGGGACAGAGCCGCGCCTACCCCAAAGGGGAATATTTCTACCTGTCCGTCTTTCCCATGGAAGGGCGGGCCTCCGGGGTGAACATCCGGGGCGCCTTTTATGAGCTGACCGACGCCACGCTGACGGCGGGTTACCCTCTGGGGGTCAGCAACGAATACGCCCCCGGTTCGGACTGCATCACCCTGTCGGTGCGGGAAGGGGCCCTGCTGGTGGTGGAAACAAAGCCGGATGCCCCCTGATCGGAACATTTTGGGCCTCTGCCGCCTATAATAGGGCAAAGAAGGAAAGGCAGGGAACCATTTATGCAGATCATCGTCATCAAGAGCCCGCGATGCTTGGCCGGCCTGCTGCGCCTGCTGTTCGGCGTCCGGAAAGAAAACTGAATCCAAAGCCGGAAGGCCCGCAGAGCCGCTTGCAAGTCAAGCCGCCCTGCGGGCCTTGCTGCGTCCGGTCTAAACCCGGCCGGCTGCCGCATAAAATGGACCATGCGCAATGGGACATGAACGCGGACAGGAAAGGAGCGCCATCAACAATGGAACTGAAGGTCTTCCGTGATATACTCTACGCCGGGGGCGGGTGCTGCACCGTCCAGGCAGAACTGCCGGTGGAGGCCGAGATCCTCATCTCGGATTATCTGCCCCAGGTGTTCAAGATCGTCAAGTGCTTTGCGCGGCCGGTGGTGCTGCAAAAACAGCTGCAGCCGGGCCGCCTGAATCTGGACGGGTACATCCGCTGCACCGTCTACTACCAGGGGGAAGAAGGGGCCGGCCTGTGCCAGACCGAGCAGAAACTGCCCTTCCACAAAAGTCTGGAGCTGCCGGAGTTCTCTTTTTCCTCCTGGAGCGCCGTGGTGGAAGGGGAGACAGAATACCTCAACTGCAGGGCGGTCAACCCGCGGCGGATCGAGGTGCGGGGCGCCTATGAACTGACGGCTTCGGTGTCGGCCCAGTGCAGCACCGAGGTGATCACCGGCCTGGCCGACTGCGGCATCCAGCAGCGCCTGGATCTGCTGCAGGGGGTGCGGCGGGCCGCCGTCCTGGATAAGCTGATCTCGGCCGACGGTCCCATCGCCTTTGCCCAGCCCCCCGCCGCCGTGCTGGACGTCAGCGGCAGCGCCTTGGTCAAAGAGGTGAAACTGCTCAGCGGCAAGGCGGTGGTCAAGGGCGAGATCCATGCCCAGTGCGCCTGGCGGGCCGGGGATGGGGGCGGACTGCAAAGCCAGGATGCGGTGATCCCCTTCAATCAGATCCTGGATGTGGAGGGGCTGTCGGAGGACTGCCAGTGCCTGTGCGTGGCCGAGCCGGTGGGCTTTACCATCGCGGAGGGAGAGCAGGGAGGACCCGGCAAACTGACGGCCACCGCCCTGCTGCACCTGCGCGCCTGGCGGCCTTATGAGCTGCGCTGCGTGGCGGACGCCTTTTCCACTCAGTGCGAGATCCTCAGCGAGACGGCCCCTCTGGAGGCGGAACAGCTGGCCTGCATGGTGGACCAGAGCGTTGCCGTGACCTGTTCGGGGCCGCTGCCGGATGAGAATACCCGGCTCCTGGCCTGCTTTGCCTCTTTTGGGCCGGTGTCGGTGGAGATGCAGAGGGATGCCCCGGTGCTGACGGCCAAGGTGCAGGTGACTGCCTTTGGCCAGAACAGTCTGGACGAGATCGACAGCTATGACAAATCCGCCGAACTCACCCTGCCCCTGGCCGGCTGCCCCGCAGGGGAGCTGTATGCCGAATGCTGGCTGTCCGCGGAGGACGTCCGGGCCGCCTGTACCGGCGGGACGCTGGAGGTGACCGTCAGCGCCCGGGCCCAGGGAGCGGTGCTGCGGCGGGAAAGCAGGCCTTTTGTCAGCGAGATCCAGACAGGGGAGCCTCTGGCCCCCGTCGACCCGGACATCTCCCTGCGGATCTATTACGCCCAGCCGGGAGAGGAACTGTTCGACATCGCACGGCGGTTCCATGTCTCCCCGGGGCAGATGCTGGAGGCAAACGGCCTGGAGCCCGACACCCGCACCCTGGCGGCGGCCTGCCGCCTGTTGGTGCCCGGCGCCTGAGAGGAGGAAGATACACCGTGGAAAATCCTGTACTGTATCGGGAGATCGGCGCCAGGACAGGCGGCGATATCTACATCGGAGTGGTGGGCCCGGTGCGCAGCGGCAAAAGCACCTTGATCAAGCAGTTTATGGAGGCCCTGGTGCTGCCCGCGCTGGAGGACCCTGCCGCCCGGGCCCGGGCCCGGGATGAGCTGCCCCAGTCGGCTGCCGGCCGCACCATCATGACCACCGAGCCCAAGTTCATCCCGGAGACGGCAGTGCCCCTCCAGCTGGAGGGGGGCGGCGAGTGCCGGGTGCGGCTGATCGACTGCGTGGGTTATATGGTGGAGGGGGCCATGGGCCACGAGGAGGACGAGAAGCCCCGGATGGTCAAAAGTCCCTGGTTCGACGAGGCGGTGCCCTTTGACCTGGCGGCTGAGACCGGCACCCGCAAGGTGATCCGGGATCACTCCACCATCGGCGTGGTGGTGACCACCGACGGCACCATCAGCGATATCCCCCGGGCGGGCTACGAAAAAGCTGAGGCGCGGGTGATCGCAGAGCTGGAGGAGCTGGGCAAGCCCTATGTCATCCTGCTGAACAGCGCCCATCCCGACGCCCCCGAGACCGTCCGGCTGGCGGCCGCCATGGAGGGGCAGTACCACCGGTCGGTGCTGCCGGTCAGCTGCATCGACCTGGATGCCCCCGCCCTGGAAAAGATCCTGGAAGGGGTGCTGTATGAGTTCCCCGTGCGGGAGCTGGATTTTGCCATGCCGCGCTGGGTGACCATGCTGGAGAGCGGCCATTGGCTGCAAAGCAGCGTCTATGGGGCGGCCATGGATTTTGCCAGCCGGGTGTCCCGCATGAAGGACCTGCAAAGCGGCGGCCAGGGCCTGGCCTGTGACGCGGTGCAGCAGTCGTCTGTCACCGGGATGGATCTGGCCGAGGGCAGCGTCCGGGTGACGGTGGAGCTGAAACCCGAGGTCTTTTACCAGGTGCTCAGCGAGCAGACCGGGCTGGAGATCGGGGACGAAGCGGGTCTGATGCCCTGCATCATCGAGCTGGCCCGGGCCAAACGGGAATATGAGAAGCTGCGCAGTGCCCTCGAGCAGGTGGAGGCCACCGGCTATGGCATCGTGATGCCCTCGGTGGAGCAGCTGCACCTGGAACAGCCCCAGATCGTCCGGCAGGGGGGACGGTACGGTGTGCGGCTGGAAGCCAGCGCACCGTCCATCCACATGATGCGGGCGGTGATCCGCACCGAACTGAGCCCCATCGTGGGCAGCGAACGCCAGAGCGAGGAACTGGTGGAGAGCCTGCTGGCCGACTGCCAGGAGGATCCGGTCAAGATCTGGGAGTCCAACATCTTTGGCAAGAGCCTGCATGAACTGGTCAACGAGGGATTGCAGGCAAAGCTGCTGCATATGCCCCAGGAAGCCCGCACCAAAATGCAGGAGACCCTGGAGCGGGTGATCAACGAGGGCTGCACCGGCCTGATCTGCATTCTTCTATAAAGAGCGAAAAGCGCGCCGTCCATGCATACCTGCACGGGCGGCGCGTTTTGCTGCTGCCTATTCTTCCCGCAGGGCCTGCTCGGTGGTGCGGCGGTCGCCCTCCAGACTGCGGGAGGTGCCGCGGCAGACAAAAATCCCGCCTCATACTTTCCCGGTTTTGTCTTATCCCTCCAAAAGCTCTAGCCGGTAGCTGCGGCTTCCCAGGCCGATGGCCTGGGCGTTCTCCAGCGTGTGGATGCCGTTGCGGCTCTCAATGCGCTGGGCCAGAGCCTGATGGTTGGGGGCGGCGTACACCAGATCGATGCAGGCCTGGTCCAGGGCCACCGGATCGGCGGAGGCCAGGATGCCGATGTCGGCCATTTCGGGCTCTGCGGGGTTGCCGTCGCAGTCGCAGTCCACCGACAGGCGGTTCATCACATTGAGGTAGACGATGTGCGCCCCGTGCCCCAGGGCATCCGAGACGGATTTGCCCGCGTCCCCCATGGCCTCCAGGAAAGCGTCCTGTTCGCCGCTCCACATACTGCCGCCGGTGCCGCCCGAGTGGATCCACTGTTTGCCCTCCCAGCTGCCCAGCCCGATGGAGATGTTCTTGATGGCGCCCCCGTAGCCTGCCATGGCGTGGCCCTTGAAGTGGGAGAGCACCACATAGCTGTCGTAGTCGGCAAAGGCCGCCCCCACATAGTTTTCCTGCAGCCGGGCGCCGCCCTCCACCGGCAGGGTCATCGAGCCGTTTTTGTCCTGGATCTGTACCGTGGCGATGTCGGCAAAGCCGTGCTCTCGGGCCACCTGGTAATGTTCCTCGGTGGAGCTGCGGGCGCCGCTATAGGCGGTGTTGCACTCCACGATGGTGCCGTCCAGCTGGTGGATCAGGTCGGCCACCAGTTCGGGGCGAAGGTAATTGGAGGCGGGAGGTTCGCCGGTGGACAGCTTGACCGCCACCCGTCCCGAAGGCGTCCAGCCCAGAGCCTCATAGGCCCGCACCAGCGCCGCCGCGCTGATTTCCCGGGTGAAATAGACCACAGGGGCGGCTGCATCCTGGGTCCGGTGCTGCAGGTCCGTCAGAGCGATGACGTCCCCCTCGTTGGTGGTGAGGGAGGTCGTGTCCGCTCCGCCGGAGCTTGCCGGGCTGGCAGAGCCGGCGGAAGGGGCCGGGCTGGCCGCCTGCACCGAAGAAGCGCTGGCCGCCGGGGCCGCGCCGCAGGCTGCGGCTGCCCCGCCCAGGACGGCGGCGGCGGAGAGTTTGAGAAAATCGCGCCGTTTCATGGCTGTATCCTCCTTTTTATAGAGAAAGCCCGGCCAGCCACTGGGCTACATCCTCAGCGCTGGCCGAGGAGCGAAACCGCATCCCTTCCTGCCAATCGCCCGAACCGGCCAGCTGGGCCAGGTTTTGGGCGCTGCTGCCCAGGCCCGAACTGGCCGAGGTGCAGAAGGGGATGACCCGCTTGCCCGCAAAGTCGTTGCCGGTGACAAAGCCGTTGAGCGGCCAGCCCGCCTGCCCCCACCAGATGGGATAGCCCACAAAAACGGTGTCGTAGTCCGCCCAGCCGTCGGGGGTGGTGGCTTCCAGTTCCACCGTCTGGAGGGCGGGGTCTGCGTGCTCCTGTGAGACCCGGCTGCCGCTGTCGTTGTAGTTCAGCTCCTCGTCGGTGTAGGGGTCCACCGGCTGCACCAGGAACAGGTCTGCGCCGGTGGCGTCGGCAATGTACCCGGCTACGGCGGCTGTGTTGCCGGTGGCGGAATAACAGGCCACCAGGGTACGGCTCCCGGCAGCCTGGGCGGACGCGCTGGCTGCGCTGGAAGCCGCCGAAGCGGTTGAACTGGCTGAGCTGGCCGTCAGGCTGGAGGCCTGTGCAGAAGAAGCGCTGGCCGCCGGAGCCGCGCCGCAGGCCGCTGCGGCGCCAGCCAGGGCGGCGGCAGCGGACAGCTTTAGAAAATCACGTCTTTTCATGGAAATGCCCCTCTCGTTCAAATAGAAGATGAATGTGATACAGTGCACTGTTCTGCTATTATCATAAAGCAAAAGGGGACGTTTGTCCAATACTTGGTTGTTATAGTGATTCATGCGCGTAAAGCATGGAAATGTCACAGGATGGACACAAATCAGACGGACAGGCCCCGCCGGACGTTTTCGCCGATCCATGCGCCAGGCGTATGGATCTCGATGAAATAGAAGCATTGGACATACCTCATTCTCTGCCCTATACTACGGACAGAGGGACCATTGAAAGACATTCCAAGGAGGTATACACCATGAAAAAGAAGATCGGAAACGCATTGGCCCTGTATCCCACCCCGCTGGTGGTGGTGGGCGCTATGGTGGAGGGCAAACCCAACTGGCTGCTTGTAGGGCATCTGGGCATCATGGGCCATGACCATGTGATGGTCAGTCTGGCCAAGACCCACTACACCAACCAGGGCATCCGGGCCACCGGCAAGCTCTCGATCAATATTGTGGACGAGGCGCTGCTGCCCAGGGCGGACCATGCGGGCTGTGTCAGCGGCAGCCGGGAGGACAAGTCCGGCCTGTTCCGCTGGGAGATGAGCGACGGCGGCGTCCCCATGATCTCCGACGCCCCGGTGGTGATGGCCTGCACTGCGGCGGATTTCTACGATACGCCCGGCTTTGACAACATCATCTGCACCATCGACGCCACCTATGCCGACGAGGCTGTGCTGGACCAGGAGGGCAGGCTGGATTACAGCATCCTCAAGCCGGTGCTGTTTGAAATGCCCACCTATCAGTATCTCAGGACCGGGGATGTACTGGGCAAATGTATGTCCTTTGGCAAGGATCTGGCGCAGGGATGACCGCCCGGCACGGCCCGACGGAGCCCGGGCTGCTGATCGTCTCCTATTCCTATACAGGGCACACCCGCCGGGTGGCCCGGGCGCTGCAGCAGCTCACAGGAGGGGAGTGGAGGGAGATCTATCCCTGGCAGCCCTATCCCATGGCTTTTCCGGCGCTGCTGCGGCAGGTCAAGGCGGAGATCCATGCCGGCCGCCGTCCCAGCCTGCTGCCGGGGGCCCCGTCCCCGCAGGGCTATACCGCCGTCTGTGTGGGTTCTCCCAACTGGTGCGGCGCCATCGCACCGCCCATGGCCTCCTGGCTGAGCCAGCACGACTGGGCGGGCAAAAAGATCCTGCCCTTTTATTCCCACTGCGGCGGGGTGCCCTGCTCCATGCGCCAGGAAGTGCAGCGTCTGTGCCCGGGGGCGCAGGTGACCGAGGCTCTGGGGGTGCTGGATACCGCCGGCCCGGACGCCCTGGCTGCGAAACTGGCAGTCTGGCTGGCCGCGGCGGGGGAATAAAACAGCGCTGGGAAGTCATGGACCTGTTGCGTTCCGGGGCCGGTTGTGCTACCATGGGAGCATAGCATGGAACACATCCGGGCGTTAGGATATGCCCCGGATCAAATGGCAACAAGGAGGATGGCTGGATGGAACTGCGCACTCTGCGCTATTTTTTGGCGGCGGCCAACGAGGAGAATATCACCCGGGCCGCTGACCTGCTGCACGTGACCCAGCCCACCCTGAGCCGCCAGCTGATGGACCTGGAGCGGGAGCTGGGGGCCACCCTGATGACACGGGGCAAAAAGGGGATGACCCTGACGGATGAGGGCCGCTTTTTCCGCCAGAGGGCCGAGGAGATCGTAGAGCTGGCCGACCGGCTGGAGCGTTCCTTTGCCCGGCGCAATGCAGAGGTGAGCGGGGTGGTTTCCATCGGGGCCACCGAGGCGGTGGGCAGCCGCCTGCTGGCCAGGATCATCAAGGAGTTTTCGGACAAGTACCCCCAGGTCCGCTTCGTTCTGTACAACGAGATGGCCGATTACATCAAGGAGCGGATGGACAAGGGTCTGATCGATATCGGCCTGCTGCTGGAGCCGGTGGACACCGCCAAATACGATTTTGTCCGCCTGCCGCAGAAGGAGACCTGGGGCGTACTGATGCGGGCCGACCATCCCCTGGCCGGCAGCCAGGTCATCCGTCCGCCAGAGGCCGCCGCTTACCCTCTGATCCTGCCTCTGCGGGAGCCGGTGCGGGCCGAGATCCTCAACTGGCTGCAATGCGACGAAAAAGACCTGAGCATCCCGCTGAGCTATACGCTGCTGTCCAACGCGGTGCTGCTGGTAGAGGCTGGGCTGGGCTGCGCTTTCTGCCTGGACGGCGCCCTGGCCATCCACAGCAGCCCGCAGCTGCGCTTTATCCCCATCTCGCCCGAACGCATCAGCGTCCTGGTATGGAAGAAGGACCGCCTGTTCTCCCCGGCGTCCTCGCTGTTCATCCAGGAGGTCAATATGCTGCGGGCTGCGCTGGAATAAACATTGCCCCCGGACGAACGTTCGGGGGACTTTTATGCGCTGAATTATGTGGCAGGCGTATGGATCGCGATAAAAGATAGGTATTGGACATTGCACGGCCGCCGCCCTATAATGAAATCAACATCCGGACCGGAAAGGAAGGTGAGAAGCAATGAAGATCGTTATTCTTGCAGGCAGCCCCAACAGGAAGGGCTCCTCCAACCTGCTGGCCGACTGCTTCCGGCAGGGGGCGGAGGAGGCGGGCCACACGGTGGAGATCATCGACGCGGCCTATGCCGATATCCACCCCTGCACCGGCTGCATCCACTGCGGGTATGAGGGCCCCTGCGCCCAGAAAGACGGGATGGAGCGCATCCGCCCGGCCATCCTGGGGGCGGATATGCTGGTGTTTGCTACGCCGCTGTATTACTATGGGATGTCCGCCCAGCTCAAGACCCTGATCGACCGGTTCTGCGCTTTCAACGGTTCGATCCAGCGCAGGCATATGAAATCGGCCCTGCTGGCCGCCGCCTGGAACGACGACAGCTGGACCTTTGAAGCGCTGGAGGCCCACTACAAGACTCTGGTGCGCTATCTGGGGTTTGAGGATATGGGGATGGTGCTGGGGGCCGGCTGCGGCACCCCGTCCATGACCCAGCACTCCCGTTACCCGCAGCAGGCGTACCAGCTGGGCAACCGCCTGAAGTGAGGCGGCGCGCAGCCTGCCGCCATTTTTCAGCTTGGAAGATCTTACAAAGGAGGATCGGACGATGGACTATCGAAAGACAGACCTCGCGTTTATGGAGCGGGCCGAACGGTTTGCTTTTGAGGAAGTGCCCGCAGAGGAGGGCCAGCAGCTGGATGCACCCACCCGCTGGCTGGCAATCCTAGCGGCGCTGGTGGGCTGCCAGGGACTGGATGCTTATAAGGCGTTCCTGGTGCGGGTGGTGTCTCAGTGCCTGCCCTATATCGGGTATCCCCGCAGCCTGAACGCCATCACCTGCATCAACAAGGCGGTAGAGTAAAGCGCCGAAAGAGAGGAGCAAGACGATGGAATACACAAAACTGGGCAGCACCGACATCACCATTTCCAAGCTGTGTGTGGGCTGCATGAGCTTTGGCAAGGCTGGCACCATGCACGACTGGACGCTGGATGAGGACGCCAGCGAGCAGGTCATCCGGCACGCTTTGGATCTGGGCATCAACTTTTTTGACACCGCCAACGGCTATTCGGAGGGCACCAGCGAGGAGTACCTGGGCCGCGCCCTCAAGCGCAATGTCCCGCGGGACAAGGTGGTGATCGCATCCAAGGTCTATTTCAACCCCGGCCGCCTTTCCCGGGAGGCCATCATGCGGGAGATCGACGGCAGCCTGCGGCGGCTGGGCACCGACTATCTGGATCTGTACATCATCCACCGCTTTGATTACGATACCCCCATCGAGGAGACCATGGAGGCCCTGCACGATCTGGTCCGGGCCGGCAAGGTGCGGGCGCTGGGCGCGTCGGCCATGTACGGCTATCAGTTCTACAATATGCAGCTGGCCGCCCGGGACCACGGCTGGACCCCCTTCTCGGCCATGGAGAACCACTACAACCTGCTGTACCGAGAGGATGAGCGGGAGCTGATCCCCATTTGCAGGCAGATGGGAGTGACGCTGATGCCTTACAGCCCGCTGGCCGCCGGCCATCTGACCCGCCCCACCTGGGAGGCCGACACCCTGCGGGCCCGGACCGACCGGGTAGCCATGGGCAAATATGACCGGATGGAGCAGCAGGATATCCGGATCGTTCAGCGGGTGGATGAGCTGGCCCGGCAGAAGGGGTGCAAGATGTCCCAGATCGCCATTGCATGGCAGTGGGCCAAAGGGGTGGCTTCTCCCATCATCGGGGCCACCAAGACCCGCTATCTGGACGATGCCGCCGGCGCGCTGGACGTGCACCTGACCGCAGAGGAAGTGGCCTATCTGGAGGAGTGCTACGTCCCGCACCCCATCGTAGGGGCCATCAACGCAAACCCGCCCGAGGGCGTGGTGCTTCTGGACGAGAAGAAGTGATCCCCTCAGCCGCATAAAAAGAGCCGCCCCCGGCTGCGCGCCCCAGCGGGAATGGGATGACGCGGTGGCCTACCTCACCGGCGGGCCGCCCGCGCCCAGCCCTGAAGCCGCCCAAGCTGCCCTGCTGGCCTGGCTGGCATAAAAGCCCCGGCCGGGACAAAATAAAAACCCGCCTTTTCCGCTTGTGCAGCCGGGAAAGGCGGGTCTTGTTTTTTACAGCGGGATCATTTGACCTCGCTGTTGTGCTTGGCCTGGAAGTAGGAGCGCAGGGAGTTGACCACGATGGTCAGGCCCAGAGCGATCAGCAGCACGGCAATGATCAGCTGCAGGCCCTCCAGCATAAAGGTGGCGCTGCCTGCCTGGAATGCCTGGATCAGAGCGATCAGACGCTCCACCAGAGCGGTGAAGGTGACGCAGAGCATGATCACCAGGGGAGGGAACAGCATCTTGTTGTTGCGGCCGGTGACCTTGAGGAAAACGCACAGGGTGACCAGCACCAGGGCGCTGAGCAGCTGGTTGGCCGAACCGAACAGGGGCCAGATGTTGGAGTAGCCCACCTTGGTGAGGATGAAGCCGCACACCAGGGTGACCACAGTGGCAAAGTAGGTGTTGCACAGCAGCTTCCGCCAGCCCTCGGCGTGGGCCATGTCGTCCACGCTGAACAGCTCCTGGAAGCTCATCCGGCCGATGCGGGCCACGGCGTCCAGGCTGGTGAGGGCCAGGGCGGATACGCACATGGTCATGAAGCACTGCGCCACATAGACCGGCACGCCGAACATCTCCAGGAAGCCGGCCACGCCCCGGCTGAAGATCTGGAAGGGGGTGCCGGCGGCAGCGGTGCCGTCAGCGGCGGCAGAGGCGCCGGCCACACACAGGGCCAGCACCGCCAGCAGGCTCTCCAGCACCATGGCGCCATAGCCTACCTTGAGCATATCCTTCTCGTTCTCCACCGTCTTGGAGGAGGTGCCGGAGGACACCAGACTGTGGAAGCCCGACACGGCGCCGCAGGCCACCGTGACGAACAGGATGGGGAACAGATCGCCCAGGCTTGCGTTGTGGAAGCCGGTAAAGACGGGCAGGTTCATGGTGGGATGGGCCACCAGCAGACCCACCACGGCGCCCGCGATCATGCCGATGAACATGAAGGTGGTCATATAGTCGCGGGGCTGTTTCAGCAGCCACATGGGCAGTACGGCTGCAAAGAAGATGTAGACAAAGGTGATGTAGGTCCAGGTGTTCTGGTCGGCGATCAGGGGCATCATCATGCCCAGGGCCAGGGCGGCCACGGTGCACACCAGGCCCACGGCGACCTCTTTCCAGCCGGTGAAGTGGAACTGCTTTTGCAGCAGGCCGAAGATCATGGCAAAGACGATGAACAGCAGCGAGATGGTGCCGGCTGCGCCGTTGCTCTGGGCGGCTTCCACCAGTGCGCCGTCGGTGCCGAAAGCGTTGAAGGTGCCGGCCACCATATCGGCAAAGGCGGCGATGACCAGCAGGGTGAACAGCCAGCAGAACAGGAGGAACAGCTTGCGGCCCAGCTTGCCGATGTATTTCTCGATCAGCAGGCCCATGGATTTGCCGTCGTTCTTGACGCTGGCGTACAGGGCGCCGAAATCGGTGACGGCGCCAAAGAAGATGCCGCCCAGCAGGATCCACAGCAGCACCGGCAGCCAGCCGAAGGCGGCTGCCTGGATGGCGCCGGTGACAGGGCCCGCCCCGGCGATGGAGCTGAACTGATGGCTGAAAACGGTCCAGCCATCGGTGGGGACGTAGTCCTTGCCGTCGTTCAGGCGAACGGCAGGGGTCTTGGCGGTGGGATCGATGCCCCAGCTCCTGGCGATCCAGCGCCCATAGAGGGCATAGGCCGCGATGAGGCACACCGCCGCGATGAGGACGATTACGAGTGTGTTCATGATTTTCCCTTCTCTCTTTTGATTTGGACGAGCCTGAACGACCGGCCGCGCCGGGCGCTTTGGATGGTCCAGACAGGCCCTGCCCCGTGGTCCGGGGCGGTGGTTCTCCAGCCGGCTGCGCGGAAATGCCGCATGAAAAAAGCCTCCGCCCTTGCAGGACAGCCCGAAGGCTGCTGCAAAGACGAAGGCTGAATGCTCCGCGTTACCACTTTGCTTGCCGCCCCGAAAGGCGGCCGCTCTGCCGCGGCGGAAGGCTCTGGGCCTCTTTACCGCGTGCCCATTCTAACGGCGGGCTTCCCGGCCTGGGTTACTGGGCGCGGCGCGCCGTTCACACAGGCTGCTTGCAGGGGATGGCCGGCCCGCTCCTTGCTGCCGCCTTCCCATCGTCG
Organism: Faecalibacterium sp. An121; assembly: GCF_002160915.1. Lineage (GTDB taxonomy): Bacteria > Bacillota > Clostridia > Oscillospirales > Ruminococcaceae > Faecalibacterium > Faecalibacterium avium. Next base: position 64,221 of record NZ_NFLM01000006.1, on the reverse strand, counting down.
GCGGCTCTCTGCAAGCGGTGTGCGGGCAGGTGCGTCCTGTTCATCGCATTTGGCATCTGGCTTTTGAACGACACAAAAGTAGCACGAGGATGAAAGCTTGTCAACCGTTTGATGAAGATTTGTATGGGGTGATAAAACTGTGAGGGGAAAGTGAACAAACTTTGAACAGTTTTTGGCTGCTCACAGCTCGTCTTCGGTCAGCTTGTTGATGAGCAGCTGGTAAATTTCGTTGCCCTTGAGGATGAACTGGCGTTTGACCAGCTCAGCGGTCAGGCGGTCGGGCATCCCCAGCTCGAGGCAGAACAGCTTTTCGTCCAGCCGGTTGATCATGCAGCGGACGGTGCAGTGCCCGTCTGTCCGCTCCGAGATGACGGCGCTGTATTCGGCCTGTTTGCGGGTCCACAGCTGCGCCTTGACCACGGCGGCCACCGCCCGTTCCCGGACGCTGAGAGGCAGGTCGTAGGCCAGCTCCCGGGCCACGCGGCGGCCCTTTTCGGTGATGGTGAACTGCCCGTCCCCGTCCTGCTGCACCAGGCCCTGGCGCTTGATGTCATCCAGACAGGAGCCGATCTCAAAATAGTTCACCAGCTGCGCGTCCATCAGCCCGGCCTCAAGCTGCTGCTGGGTGATGGGGCCGCTGTGCTGGACCAGGTAGCACAGCAGCAGACGGATCTCGGTGCTGTTGTTCAGCCCGCCGGGCCGGACCCCGGCGGTAAAAGCATCGCGTTCAGCCATGGTTCTTCACATCCTTTATACACAAGGGCGGGCGGCGGCCCGCCGGTATGGCTTTTAGGTCAATATAAACAGTATAAGGAATTTTGGCGCGGATTTCAAGCGGGATTGCAGGCCGGGCAGGTAAATTCGGTCACGATCTGCTTTTTGCTCTCGGGAGTGGAGTAGACCCACCGGTCGATGTGCCCCTGGGTGATAAAATACTGCAGGTCGAACCGATGGCTCTGGCCCAGGTTGCGGTTGACGATCACCAGCTTGATCTTCATTTTTTCGGGCAGGATGCTCTTGATGTAGACGCTGACCGCCTGGCCGGGGCGCAGGTCGGGGCAGCTTTCGGCCAGTCCTGCCAGGTTGGGCGCGATCTCGATGAAGGTGCCGTATTCCTCCACGCTGCGCACGATGCCCACCACCGTTTCCCCGGCCGAGAATGCGGCGGCGTTTTCGGCCCAGGTGCCCAGCAGCTCCCGGATGGTCAGGACAAAGCGCCCCTGGGCGTCCCGGCTGCGGATGGCGCAGAGGATCTGCTGGCCCACGCTGACCCGGTCGGCGGGGGAGGAGATGCGGCTGACCGACAGGCAGTCGATGGGCAGCAGGGCGCTGATGCCGCAGCCCACGTCGCAGAACGCCCCAAAGGACTCGATGTGGGTCACCGCGCAGGGCAGGATGTCCCCGGGGCCCAGCGTGTCCAGGTACTCTGCCTTGCACATCTGCTGGGCTCTGGCGCGGGACAGCAGGTAATAGGGCCGGCCCTGGGAGTCCTGCTCCAGGCTCTCGATGACAAAGCAGGTGGGGCGTCCCACCCGCGTCAGCACCGCGATGTCGCGCACGGTCCCGATGCCTGCGCCGTCGGCGCACTGGGCAAAGGGCATGACCCCCCGCACGCCGCCCAACTCAAACCGCAGCTGGCGCTGGGTGTCAAAGGCCAGGGCGGTGCTCTGGAGGATCTCGCCGCTGGCCATGGCGGCCCGCAGTTCGGCGCTGCCCAGGCGGGCCGCGTCGCGGTAGTTGCCTTCGGTTCTAAAGGTTTGCATCATCTTTCATTCCTCTTTCTTCGGTTCTGTTGCATGGTCGGTAGCAAGCCGCCGGGGCGGCCTGTTACAGCATATGCAATTTTTCAGCCCGGTATTTGCTTTGTTGATTTTTGCGGTCATTTGTTTTATACTATGGGATACGGTGCGTTTTGGCCCGTACACACAGAAAGGAAAGGAGTCCGGCTTTATGGACATCGCTGTGGGCGACATCATTCAGACACGGAAAAAACACCCCTGCGGCGCTTCGAGCTTTGAGGTGCTGCGGGTGGGGATGGATTTCCGCATCCGCTGCACAGGCTGCGGGCGGGAGGTCATGCTGCCCCGGGCCAAGATCGAAAAGAACATCAAAAAGGTCCTGAAGCCCGCTCCCGGTCCCGACGACAAAGGGTAGACGCTCTCTTTTTGCAGGTACTTGCGACGCGATGCAGAAAGGAGACCCTTTTGTCACTGGAACAGCAAATGGCGGTGGTCAGCCGCCGCTTTGAAGAACTGGCCCACAGGCTGAACCAGCCCGAGACCGCGGCGGATCCTGCGTTGTTCCGCCGCCTGATGCAGGAGTATCACGAGGCGGAACCGGCGGTGGCTGCCTACCGGGAATGGCAGACCGCCCTGGACCACCTGGCCCAGGCCCAGGCTCTGCTGGACAGCGAGGACGCCCGGGAGCCGGACTTCAAACAGATGATACAGCAGGAGATCTGCGAAAAAGCGCAACAGGCGGCGAAACTGGAAAATTCTCTCAAACTGCTGCTTGTGCCCCGGGATGAATACGACAACCGCAGCGTCATCATGGAGATCCGCAGCGGGGTGGGAGGCGAGGAGGCAGCCCTCTTTGCCCACAGCCTGCTGCGGATGTACACCATGTACGCCCAGAACCGGCGCTGGCAGCTGGAGCTGCTCAGCCTCAGCGAGACCGAGCTGGGGGGCGTGCGGGAGGCGGTGGTGTCGGTGGACGGCCAGGGGGCGTACAGCCGCCTGAAATTTGAAAGCGGGGTCCACCGGGTGCAGCGGGTGCCCGACACCGAGACCCAGGGCCGCATCCACACATCCACAGCCACGGTGGCCGTGCTGCCCCAGGCCGAGGAAGTGGAGGTGCAGCTGGACATGAAAGATCTGCGCATCGACACCTTCCGTTCATCGGGGGCCGGCGGCCAGCATATCAATAAGACGTCCAGCGCCATCCGGGTCACCCATCTGCCCACCGGCATGGTGGTGGAGTGTCAGAACGAGCGCAGCCAGTTCCAGAACAAGGACAAAGCCCTGGAGATCCTGCGCAGCCGCCTGCTGGCCCACAAAAAGGCCCAGCAGCAGGACGAGATCAACGCGGGGCGCCAGGCCCAGGTGGGCACCGGCGACCGCAGCGAAAAGATACGCACGTACAATTTTCCCCAGGACCGCTGCACCGACCACCGGATCGGCCTGACCGTCCACAACCTGGATAAGGTGATGGACGGCGGGTTGGACGAGGTGCTGGATGCCCTGGTGCTGCATGAACAGGCCGAAAAGCTGGGCAAACTGGCTTTTTGAGCTGTTGGATGAGGCGCGGCCTGACCGCGCCGGAAAGCGATGAAAGAATGGATGCGATAGAAACCCTTCTCTGCCCGGCGGACCGGGATGGCATTGCCCGGGCTGCCGCCCTTTTGCGGCAGGGAGAAATCATTGCGCTGCCCACTGAGACGGTGTACGGCATTGCAGCCGACGCCCGCAACGGCAGCGCGGTGGCAAAGATCTTCAAGGCCAAGGGCCGCCCCCAGGATAACCCCCTCATCGTCCACATCGACGATGTAAAGATGCTGCCCGGCCTGGTCAGCGAATTCCCCGAGCGGGCCCAGCTGCTGGCTGCGGCCTTCTGGCCGGGGCCTTTGACCATCATCATGCCCCGCGGCCCCCAGGTGGCCGACGAGTGCTGCGCCGGACTGGACACGGTGGGGATCCGTATGCCCAGCCACCCGGTGGTACGCCAGGTGATCGAGGCCAGCGGCTGCGCCTTTGCGGCCCCCTCGGCCAACCTTTCGGGCAGGCCCAGCCCTACCACCGCCCAGGATGTGCTGGCCGATATGCAGGGCCGCCTGCCCCTGATCCTGGATGGCGGCCCCTGTGCGGTGGGGGTGGAATCCACCGTCGTTTCGGTGGTGGGAGAGAAGCCCACCCTACTGCGCCCCGGGTACATCACTCTGGAGGATCTGGAGCGCGCCCTGGGCGAGGAAGTGATATTGTCCGGGGCCATCCTGGAAAAGCTGGCGGAGGGCGAGGTAGCCCGCAGCCCCGGCATGAAGTACAAACACTACGCCCCCAAAGCGGATATCACCATCCTGGAGGGGAGCTTTGAGCAGTTCAAGGCCTATGTGGAAGCCCATGCCGGCCAGGACCCCGCCTGCCTGTGCTTTACCGGGGAGGCGGAGAAACTGGGCGTGCCCTGCGTGGAATATGGCCGGGAAGGGGACGGGGCCGATCAGTCCCGGCATATCTTCCGGTGCCTGCGGGCCCTGGACGAACAGGGGGACCGGGTGGTCTACGCCCGCTGCCCCCGGAAGGACGGCGTTTCGATGGCGGTATACAACCGTCTGATCCGCGCCGCGGCGTTCCGGGTGATCCGGCTATGATGACGGTGGGGATCACAGGCCGCAGCGGCTGCGGCAAATCCACAGTGACCGCCTGCTTTCTTGCTTTGGGGGTGCCGGCGGCCGATGCGGACCAGATCTCCCGCGAGATCCTGCAGCCCGGCAGCCCGGTGCTGGTGCAGCTGGCGGACCGGTTCGGCTCCGACATCCTTCGGGACGGCGTACTGGACCGGCGGCTGCTGGCCGACCGCGCTTTCCAGACTCCGGAAGGCAAGGCGGCGCTGGATGCCATCACACACCCGGCCATCATCCGGCGCATCCATGAGGCCCAGGCGCAGGCCCGGGCTGCGGGCAGCCCTCTGTTTTTGATCGACGGGGCGGTATTGGTGGGCAGCGCCCTGGACGGCCAGTGGGATAAGCTGGTGGTAGTCGCCGCTCCCTACGAGACCAGCGTCGAGCGGATCGTCCAGCGGGACGGCATCAGCCCCGAAATGGCCCGCCGCCGCCTGGACGCCCAGCTGCCCGAAAGCCAGTTGGCGGCCCGGGCGGATATCCTGCTGCACAACGACGGCACCAAAGAGCAGCTGCACCGCAAGGCCCAGGCCCTTGCGGCCCGGCTGCTGGCCGAGGCGAAAGGGGGCGCGGGTCAGACGGTTTGAAATCACGAAGAACATGCATTGCCCTTTTGCTGGCGGCGGTGCTGCTGCTCTGCCTGCCCACCGCAGTGCGCCAGGTGGAGCTGCAGCTGTACCCCCGGCGCTTTTCCGCCCAGGTGGAGACCTATGCGGCGGAATACGACCTGGATCCGCTGCTCATCTATACCTTCATCCGCACCGAGAGCAGTTTCAAGCCGGATGCAGTGTCCAGCGTGGGGGCCCGGGGCCTGATGCAGATGACCAGCGACACCTTTGAGTGGATCAAGTCCAAGCTGGCCCCCGACGAACCACTGACGTTTGACGACCTCTACGACCCCGGCTGCGCCATCCGCTTTGGGGCGTATTATCTCCGGCTCTGCCTGGACCGGTATGGCGGGGATGTGGCCACCGCCGCTGCGGCCTACCACAGCGGCTGGGGCACGGTGGACAGCCTGCTGGCCCATGAGGACTATGTGGGGGACGGCAAGACCCTGCCTTCCTTCCCATACAGCCGGATGAACCACTATGTAGAGAAGATCCTCCGCTGCTATGAGCGATATACAAGGCTGTATGACGCTGCATCGTAGGCGGCTTTGAGGAGATTACAATATGATTATGATACAGACAAGAAGGACCGACGAGAAATTTCTGGCGCTGTTTTCGGTCTCGCACCCGTTCTCGGAGCATCTGACCAAGCGGGAGGATGACCAGCTGCGGGACAAATACGATCACAACGCATTTTTCTATCAGGGGCAGCCGTCGGAGCAGGAGGTGCGCAGGGCGCTGGCGTACCAGAAGGCGAGAGGGGACGGTTTCCTCAAGCTGGAGGGATACGCGCCGCTGGAGAAGGACTTTGGTCTGGAGCGGGAAGAAACGCTGACCATGGTCCTGCCGAACGAGGCGGATCCCTCGGCCTGGAAATCTGCCCCCAACGTCACGGTCGGACTGCCTGACCCCGCCCAGCTGGAGCAAAACGAGCTGCGCTATTATGGCCCGCTGTACGGCGAGGATTTCACGGTGCGGAACCTTTGCCGCCTGCGGCAGAAGCTCACCTACCATGGGGCTTACCTGGACGGGAAACTGGCCGGCTCCTGCTACACCTATTCATACGGCGGGTTTACCTGCATGGACGGCCTGCTGGTGGACAGCGAGTTCCGCTGCCGCTATGTGGCTACGACCCTGCTCAAGGCCATGGCCCTGCAGGCAAGGCGGGAAGGGAACACCCTGTACCTGCACGCAGACCCGGAGGACACGCCCAAAGATCTCTACGCCCGGATGGGCTTTGAGACGGTGGACCGGGTCTATGAGTACCTCTGCACCGACCTTTCCCGCCTGAGTCTGGGAGAAGAGCAGAAACCAAGCTATACGGAGCATGACGGCTCCAGTATATAAACGGAAAGAGGGCTTTTGCGGGTGCGCGATGCGCGTAAAATACTGAAAAGTGATTTCACTTTACAGTATTTTAGGGCGAAACAAAGTGCATTTTGCAAAAACCCTGGAATGTAAATTGAGAGGTGTATAGAAATGAAAGAACTGACTGCCGCACAGCAGAAAGCCAAAGAGCTGCTGTACGAGCCCGCCTACAAGTGCGACAAGGACGCCCAGGTGCGTCAGGCTGCCGCCGCTTTTGGTGAGGGCTACAAGGATTTCCTGACCCGCTGCAAGACCGAGCGGGAAGTGGCTGTCTACGCCGAGAAGGCCCTGCAGGAAGCGGGCTACCAGCTGTACGATGACCGCAAGCAGTACGCTGCCGGCGACAAGGTCTACTGGATCTACCAGGGCAAGACGGTGCTCTGCGGCACCATCGGCACCCGCTCGATGGAGGAGGGCTTCCACCTGGTCATCGCCCACATCGACAGCCCCCGGCTGGACGTCCGGCCCAACCCTCTGTATGAGGCTTCCCACTTCAGCTACCTCAAGACCCACTACTACGGCGGCATCCGCAAGTACCAGTGGGTCACCATGCCGCTGGCCATCCACGGCGTGTTCACCCGGGCCGACGGTACCACCGTCACCCTGCAGGTGGGCGAGGACGCAGGGGATCCGGTGTTCTGCATCACCGACCTGCTGCCGCACCTGAGCGCCGAGCAGAACAAACGCGAGCTGTCCGACGGCATCCGGGGTGAGGAACTGAATATCCTGATCGGCTCGGACGCCGTGGAGGATGAGGACGTCAAGGAGAAGGTCAAGCTGAACACCATGATCCTGCTCAACGAGAAATACGGCGTCACCGAGAAGGACTTCACCCGCGCCGAGCTGGAGATCGTCCCCGCCAGCCCCGCCCGCGACATCGGCTTTGACCGGTCGATGGTGGGCGGCTACGGCCAGGATGACCGGGTGGACGCCTACGCCGCCCTGAAGGCCGAGCTGGAGGTCAAGGACCCCGCCTTCACCACCATCTGCGTTCTGGCAGACAAGGAGGAGATCGGCAGCTACGGCATCACCGGCATGGGCAGCGCCTACACCTTCGACTGGCTGCGCCAGCTGTGCCGGATGCAGGGGGCCGATGAGATCCGTGCCTTCCGCAACAGCCTGTGCCTGTCGGCGGACGTCACTGCCGCCTACGACCCCACCTGGTCCAGCGCCTTTGAGCCCCAGAACGGCACCTATGCCGGCCGGGGCGTGGCCTTCTTCAAGTACACCGGCAGCCGCGGCAAGAGCGGCGCCAACGACGCCACCGCCGAGCAGATGGGTTACCTGACCCGGATGATGGACCAGGCCGACGTGGCCTGGCAGATCGGGGAGCTGGGCCGCATCGACCTGGGCGGCGGCGGCACGGTGGCCACCGAAGTGGCCCACCAGGGGATCGCCGTGGTGGATATCGGCGTGCCCGTGCTGTCCATGCACTCGCCCTTCGAGGTGGTCAGCAAGAACGACCTGTACATGGCTTACCGCGCTTTCAGCACCTTCCTTGCGGCAAAGCAGTAAAAGTTCAACAAAACGGGGGAGCGGCGCGGTCAGTGCCGCTCCCTTTTGCGGGTGGGAATCATGACAAAGTTGATACGATTCATCAAACAGGAGGCCGTCCTTTCGGTGGCGGCGGTCCTGGCGCTGCTCTCGGCCTTTTTTGTACCCCCGGATGGGGCGTATCTCGGCTACATCGACTTCCGTACCCTGGCCATCCTCTTTTCGCTGATGACCGTGATGGCCGGGCTGCGGCAGCAGGGGATCTTTGACCGGATGGGCCGGGCCCTGCTGGCTCTGACGGGCAGTACTTTGCAGCTGGTCCTGGTGTTGGTGGGGCTGTGCTTTTTTGGCAGTATGTTCATCACCAACGATGTGTCGCTGCTCACCTTCGTGCCCTTTACCTTTGTAGTCCTGAACAGCCTGAGCGCCGAGGCGCGGGAAAAACTGATCCTGCCGGTGGTGTGTATGCAGACCATCGCGGCCAACCTGGGCAGTATGCTGACCCCCATCGGCAACCCCCAGAACCTCTATCTGTATGGCCGCAGCGGCATGGGGATGGGCGCCTTTGTGGCCCTGATGCTGCCCTATACGCTGGCCTCGCTGGCGCTGCTGGCCGGCTGGGCGGTATGGCTCTGCCGGGGCGGCAGTCCGGTCCGCAAGGGGACCGGCGGCCCCTTCCTGGCCCCGCAGCAGAGCGTTGCAGCGGACGGGCGGATCATCTGGATGGATGCGGCCCTGTTCGTGGTCTGCCTGCTGGCGGTGGTGCGGGTGCTGCCCTATCCGGTGGCGTTTGGAGCGGTGCTGGCGGCTACGCTGCTGGCGGACCGGGCCACGTTGGGCCGGGTGGATTACTCCCTGCTGCTGACCTTTGTGGCCTTTTTCGTCTTTATCGGAAATCTGGGCCGGGTGGAGGCTTTTTCGGACTGGCTGCGGCAGATCATCGCCGGACGGGAGGTGCTGGTGGCGGTACTGGCCTCCCAGGTCACCAGCAACGTGCCGGCGGCGCTGCTGCTGTCCGGTTTTACCCAGGATGTGCAGGCTCTTATCATCGGCACCAACCTGGGCGGTCTGGGTACCCTCATCGCGTCGATGGCCAGCCTGATCTCCTACCGGCAGATCGCCCGGGAGGAGCCGGCAGGGAAGGGGCGTTATTTTGCCCTGTTCACCCTGTCCAATCTGCTCTTTTTGGCGGTGCTGCTGGCGCTGTGGGCCATCCTGGCTTAGGATGGATCGGTAACGCCCTTCTGCCAAAAAGACATAGCAACAAAGAACGCCGGGCTGTCTGTGGGCAGTCTGGCGTTTTTTTTGCTGCGGGGGAGGGCGGCGGGTGGATGCAGCTCCTTTCAGCCGGTTCTGCCGTACAGCTGGGATACGGTGCAGAAGGTATAGCCGTTTTCCTTGTACCAGCGGATGATAGAAGGCAGCGCCTGGGCGGTGGTGGCCGTGGTGGCCGAATCGTGCATCAAAACCACACACCGGTCCAGCCCCTGGCTGCCCTCGGTCACATTGCGGCAGACCGCGTCGGCCGAGAGCTTTTGGCCGGTGGCATCTTCGGCGCAGACGTTCCAGTCCACCCAGCGCAGGCCCTGCTGCTCGGCCTGCTCCTTGAGCTGCTGCATGATGCCGCTGCCGCCGTATTTGTGGCTGACCGTGTTGGTGCTGCCCCCGGGGAACCGCAGGCAGCGGAGTTCTTCGGCGTCCACATAGGGGGCCAGGCGCTGGCGCAGCAGCTCGATGTCGGCCCAAAAGGCGTCGGCACTGCGGTAGATGTCGCTGTACTTATGGGAGGCGGAATGCAGGGCAATCTCATGACCCGCCTGCTGGGCCTGCTGCACCAGAGGCAGGTACGATTCGTTGGATTCGCTGGCCACTACAAAAAAGGTGGCGGGCACCCCTTCCGCGGCCAGAGCCTCCAGTACGGCGGGGGTGGTGCGGCTGGGGCCGTCATCGAAGGTCAGGCAGACCAGGCGCTGGGGCAGGGGCTGGCTTTGCGGCGGCGATGGCTGAGAGATGGCTGCGGGAAGAAGGCGGACGCTGGGCGCCGGGGCCTTCCCGGCAGAGGGACGCGCCGACAGCGCCGCGCCCAGGGCAAACCCCGCCGCTGCACAGGCGGCGCCCAGAAGAAGGCAGCACGCCGCAAAACGCCCTTTGGCAAATGAAAACTGCATACCAAAAGCCTCCTTATAAAAAGATCCAGTATCAGGATATGAAGGAAAGAAAATTCTATGAAAGCCTATAAAATCGCTTTCACGCCTTGACTTTGCGCCGGCGGTGTGATATTATATTCAAGCAGTTCAGCGCACGGTGCTTTGACGGCACCGCAAGACAGATATGCGAGGGTGGCGGAACTGGCAGACGCGCACGTTTGAGGTGCGTGTGGGTAACCTTGAGGGTTCAAATCCCTTCCCTCGCACCACAACGGGTGCTCTTGCAGCGTCAGCTGCAAGGACACTCGTTTTATTGTAATAAGCAGCGACTTTGTCTTCGTAGCTCAGCTGGATAGAGCACTCGCCTCCTAAGTGGTAGACGGTCAAGGACCTCTTTCCGCTGGGAAAAATGCAGATGGCAGTTCAAAATCTATCAAGCGCACCCCCGAAAAACCGGCTTCTGACGGCTGAAAGAGGTGCAAAAAAGCCCAAAAACTGGAAATTCGGCACCGGCTGGGACGGCTGAAAAGCCTCCAAAGGCAAAAAACACAAAATAAAGCGAAAACCGAAAACCAGTTAAGATTCAAACAAAAAATCATCAAAAAGCTATAAGTCTCCGTAGCTCAGTTGGATAGAGCGCGAGCCTCCTAAGCCCGAGGCCCCCGGTTCAAGCCCGGGCGGGGACATTCCTTTACGCGGAAAATTGGTAAGACGAGAAAGTCTTGCTCCAGTTTTCCGCGTTTTTTGTTGGGAAAACCAGGTTTTTCCAGCCCAAAACGGGAACGAGGCTAAATTTTAAAAAAGTTCTTAGCCGAAAACCAATGAAAAAGGGCCTGGGCCTAGAAGGAATTTTCGAGGTCCTTTTTCAGGCCGGACTAAAAAAGAACAAAGCTCCAATTCCCAACGATGTCATTTAACGATCATCCACCAAAAATTGGAAGCCCAAACAGGAAAAAATGGAAGATGCTTCCAGAAATGCGAAAAAACCTGCATCGGAAAATTAGCTCCCAGCCTATAGAAATCAGAAACATCCAGGAGACTGACGGCTTTTTTGGTCGGTCTTTGCGGAATATACATAGCGGCTCTGACTTGCCAGGGTATGGCAGATCAGGGCCGCTTTTTTTGTTTCCCGATACAATGAAAGGAGTCAGTACTATGGAAGATCGGAACTACATCATGATCGACGGTGTTCGCTACCACGCAGACCGCCCGGCCGACTGCCGGTTCTGCCAGTTCTGGAAAAACAGGAGGCGGGGCTGCATCCTGGGCAGAGAGAACTGCTACTACCTGGCCCAGGTAGTCATTACCGAAGAAGAACGGAAGTGTGAGGGCTGCCGGTACGCGGTGGGCACCCCCTGCGTCAGTGCCTGCTGCTATAAGGACCTGGAACGGGACCTGTGGAAGCAGCGTGAAGCAAAAGCAGCGAGGAGGAAGAACGGTCATGGGTAAGAAAACGGGAGACATCCGCCGAGCGGAGAAACTGGTTCAGAAAAAAGAGCGGCAGACCAAAAAGGCCAAGAGGCCGGCCTGCTGCGGCAGCTGTGAATACAACCAGCCCAACTTCAAGTACAGAACCTGTCTGTTTGTCCGGTGTCCGATGGACAAGACCCGGAGGACGCTGCGGGACAAGCCGCTGCGCAAAGATAAGTTCTCGGCATAACGGAAGAATGGACGGCCCCTTCGGGAAGGAGCGAAGGGGGCCTCTTTGATGAACCAGCAACAGAGTAAAGGAGACTCAGTTATGGAAAACATGATGGCCAGCTTCAGCAGCAAAGAGTTCGGACAGATTCGCGTGATTCAGGAAAACGGCAAGTGCCTGTTCTGTGGGTTGGACGTAGCCAAGGCGCTGGGCTACAAGAACAACCGTAAAGCTTTAACTGACCACTGCCGGTGCGTAACGAAACGTTACGCACCGCATCCCCAGTCGCCGAACAAGACCATTGAGATGGCGTTTATCCCTGAAGGCGATGTTTACCGGCTGATCGTTCACAGCAAGCTGCCCACTGCGGTGCGGTTTGAACGCTGGGTGTTCGACGAGGTCCTCCCCACCATCCGCAAGCACGGCGGCTACCTGGGTGAATCGCTGCTGGAGCAGATCGAGAGAGACCCGGAAATCCTTTTCCGCTTTGCCGACGCCCTGGTCAAGGAGCGGAGGGAAAACAAAGCGCTGCGGAAGGAGCTGCTGAACCTGAAGCCCAAGGCAGAGTTCTACGACGCCTTTGTGAATCCGGGTGACTGCACCAACATCCGGGCCACGGCCAAGGAGCTGAATGTGCCCGAGCGGCTGTTCTGCAAGTATCTTCAGCATAAGAAGTATCTCTACCGTGCCCCTGCCGGAAACCTGATGCCCTACGCGGGACCCTTCCGTCGGGGCTTTTTCATTGTTAGGGACTTCTACAACCGGGATACCGGTTTCTTCGGCTGCTACACCCTGTTCACCCCGGCCGGAAAAGATGAGCTGCGCCGGCAGCTGGCCGAGATTGAGGCATGGCAGAGGTAAGATTGCCTCCCTGCCCACAGAATGACAGACACGGATGAACTAAGAAAGGAGAAACATCATGGCGAACTACTTCACTGGCGGACAGGCTGACCTGTTTTCTTTCTATCGGCTGCCCAAGATCCTCATTGCCGACCCGCGGTTCCGCGGGATTTCGGCAGAAGCCAAGATTCTGTACGGCCTGCTGCTGGACAGGATGAGCCTGTCGGTGAAAAACGGCTGGCTGGATAGCACTGGCCGGGTGTACATCATCTTTACCGTTGAAGAAATTATGGAGAGCCTGGCCTGCGGCAACAAGAAGGCGGTGGGCCTGCTGCGGGAGCTGGAAGAAAAGGCCGGTCTGATCGAGCGCAGGAGGCAGGGCCTGGGGAGGCCCAATCTGATCTATGTGAAAAACTTTACAGAAGTGTCGGAAAGCCACTTCCAGAAGTGTCAAAACGACACGTCCAGTGGTGTCATTTCCACACGGCAAGAGGTGTCAAAAGGACACGGTAATAAGACGAATCAGAATAAGACTGAGATGAGCGAGACTGATCCCTTCTTTTCCGGCTCAGACGCCGGAATGGAAGCCGAAGGGAAAGACGACCGCGCTCTGTATCAGGATTATTTTTCTCAGGAACTGGGCCTTGATGCTCTGATGGAGGCCAACCCCGAAGACGAGGATATGCTACGGGAGATGCAGGAGCTGCTGGTGGATACCGTGTGCAGCCATCGGAAGATGATCCGAATCGCAGGAGATGATAAACCGGCTGAAGTGGTTCGAGGCCAGCTGATGAAGCTGAACAGCGACCATATCCGTTTTGTCCTGATGTGTCTGAAAGAAAACACCACCCAGGTGCGGAATATGCGGCAGTATCTGCTGGCTTCGCTCTACAATGCACCCATGACCATGCACAGCAGCTACGCGGCCCGGGTGCAGCACGACCTGAACGCAAAGTAACCGGCACCTGCCGGGTGTGAAAGGGGGTGATGATTTGGCCCAAAAAGCAACCGTAATCGCCATAACTAACCAGAAAGGCGGCACTGGCAAGACCACGACCTGCGAAAATCTGGGGGTGGGCCTTGCCATGGAGGGCAAAAAGGTGCTGGTGGTGGACGTAGACCCACAAAGTTCGCTTACCATCAGCATGGGCTGGCCCAAACCTGATGAACTAGAAACCACCCTTTCCACCCTTATGGGCAAGGTTTTGGAGGACAAGCCAATCCAGCCCGGAGAAGGAGTCCTCCATCACGCAGAGGGTGTGGACCTGATCCCGTCCAGCATCGAGCTGGCCGGGATGGAAGTGGGCCTTGTGAATGCCATGAGCCGGGAAAAGGTCTTGAAGCAGGTGCTGGAAGTCAACAAGCGATCCTATGACTATATTCTGCTGGACTGTACCCCCAGTCTCGGTATGCTCACGATTAACGCTTTGGCCGCAGCAGATAGTGCCCTGATCCCGGTACAGGCACAATATCTGCCCGCCAAGGGCCTGGAGCAGCTGCTACAGACCATCAGCAAGGTGCGAAGGCAGATCAACCCGCGATTGCGGATTGAAGGCATCTTGATGACCATGACCGACAGCCGAACCAGCTTTGGAAAGGAGATCGACGCCTTGGTCCGGCAGGCCTATGGGGGCAAAATCAAGGTATTTGCCCAGGGAATACCCCGGTCTGTGCGGGCAGCGGAAACCAGTGCCGAAGGCAGGAGTATCTATGCCCATGACCCCAAGGGGAAAGTGGCGGAAGCCTACCGGGCACTGACGAAGGAGGTGCTGCAAAGTGCCGAAAAACGGCGCAAACATCAGCTTGACCAGCTACGATGACATTTTTTCTACCGAAGAAAGCCGCCAGACCGAGCAGATTCAGCAAATCCCCATCGCAGACCTGCATCCCTTCAAAAACCACCCCTTCAAGGTGCTGGATGATGAGGCCATGCAGCGGACGGTGGAGAGCGTAGCACAGTTTGGCGTGTTGGCCCCGCTGGTTGTCCGACCGCGGGAGGAAGGAGGCTATGAGATTATTTCGGGCCACCGGCGGCAGCACGCCGCCGAGCTGGCAGGGCTGAAAACCCTGCCGGTGATTGTACGCAACATGGATGATGACCAGGCAGTGATTCAGATGGTGGACAGCAATTTGCAGCGCGAGAGCATTCTGCCCAGTGAGCGGGCTTTTGCGTACAAAATGAAGCTGGAAGCCATAAAAAATCAAGGTGCTAGGTCGGATTTAACTTCGGCCCAAGTTGGGCCGAAGTTGACAGCCGCAGAAAAAATAGCCTTGGATAGTGATGACAGTAAGTCTCAAGTCAAAAGATTTATTCGCCTCACCAATCTGATCCCCGAACTTCTGGAACTGGTAGACCAAAAGAAAATATCCTTCAATCCCGCTGTGGAGCTGTCGTACCTGACAACCTCCGAGCAGCGGGATTTTTTTGAGGCTATGCAGGATACCCAGAACGCTCCTTCCCTGTCCCAGGCCCAGAGAATCAAAAAACTGAGCCAGGCTGGACAGTGCAGCTACGATGCCATTTTCGACATCATGGGCGAGGAGAAAAAGGCTGAAATGGACCGTGTGACCATTAAGAACGACGTTCTGCGCAAGTATTTCCCCAAGTCCTACACCCCGCGTCAGATGGAGGAAACCATCCTGAAGCTCCTGGAACAGTGGCAAAAGAAACGTCAACGCAGTCAGGAACGCTGACCGGCTGGCAAAACAACCAGAACACAACTTGAAAATTTGGAGGTAACGCCTATGGCAACCAAGAAAACCGCAGCCACCATCACTACCCGGCAGATTTACGATAAAGTCTGCGCCATGGAAAAAATGCTGAAAGCATGCCTGGAAGGTCCGCCCCCGGCAGAGGAAGAAACCAAGCCCTATCTGGCCGCCGCGGCTCCCGATCTGCCCCTGTCTGTCATCCGTCTGGCAGATGCCCCGGACATCCTGCCCTGCTTCGATGAAACCGATATGCTCTACGGGTTCAAAGACATCCCCGTTATGATGAGCTACTGCCCGGAGCAGGTTTTGCGGATCGGAGAGGAATACTATCTGACCGGCCCCATGATCTTTTTCAGGATTGATGAAAAGGGATATACGGTATCCCTCACGGTGGATGATCTTTACCGGGTGGCAGAATTCCTCAAAGATCACACCGTCATCCTGATGACCGGCCCGGACAGCTTTATGGGCATCCGGCTGGACTGACCATGTGGGCGGGAATGGCACATTTTGCGGCAGGAACCTGGTTTGGGTTCCTGATTGCAGCCCTGCTGCAGGCCAGAAAGGATGGTGAAGCCCATGCAGGAAGATATAGAGAACAGAACGATCAACTTTGCCATCAGCACCACCAAACTGACGGGGAGGACACTTCTGGCGGCAGCGCGTAAATTCTTGCAGTGGAGAGCGGGCAAGGCGCACAGCAAGCCGGTGGGCAAACAGAGCGTCAAGCAGCTGCTGCGGCAGGATCAGGGAGCCACCAACATCGAGATCGAGAAAACCGGCATCCGGGACTTCAAGCGGATTTTGGACAAGTACGGCGTGGACTACGCTATCACCAAGAACCACGACACCCCGCCGCGGTATGTGGTTTTCTTCAAGGCGCGGGACGCCGATACCCTGACCGCAGCTTTCAAGGACTACTCCGCCAAGCTGGTCAACAAAGAAAAACGCCCCAGCGTTCTGGAGCGTTTGGAGCAGTTCAAGGCCCTGGCTGCTGAGTTGGTGCCTGGCAAAATGAGGGAAAAGAGACAGGAGCGTGCCGACCGATGAACCAGAACACAAAACGATTGGTAATCCTGAACCTGCCCTATATCCTGATGGGTCTGTATGCCACCAACCTGGGCTGGGCCTGGCGAATGGCGGCGGGTGCTGACATGACCGAAAAGATGCAGTCTCTGATGACCGTTCTCCCGGATGCACTGGGGCGGATTATTCCCAGCTTCCACCCGCTGGATTTGCTGGTGGGGCTGTGTCTCGGCGCAGGGCTGCGGCTGGCGGTCTACCTGAAAGGCAAGAACGCCAAGAAGTACCGCCACGGCAGCGAGTATGGCTCGGCCCGCTGGAGTGCATAATTTTAAGTGTAAAGGAAGCCTATATGGACGCACAGGAGGTTATGCACATGACTGATTATAGTAAAATTACAGCCCTTTACTCCCGCCTTTCCGTGGGCGACGAGGACAGGGACGGCGGTGAGAGTAACTCGATACAGAACCAAAAAATCTTTTTGGAGAACTACGCCAGAGGGCAGCACTTAACCAATATCCGGCACTACATTGACGATGACGAAAGCGGCAGATTTTTTGACCGTTCTGCCTACTCCCGCATGATGGACGATGTAGAGAACGGGAAAATCGGTGTCTGCATTATGAAAGACCTGACACGCTGGGGGCGTGACTATCTCCAAGTCGGCAATGCGATGGAGATATTCAGACGGAACAATGTGCGCTTTATCGCAGTCAACAACGGGATAGACAGCGAAAAGCCCGATACATTGGAGTTTGCGCCCTTTATCAACATCATGTCGGAGTGGTACGCAAAGGACATCAGCAAGAAAGTAAAGACCGGCATTAAGACGAAGGGCATGAGTGGAAAGCCGATTGCCACCGAAGCCCCCTATGGCTATGTCAAATCCCCGGACAACAAGGATTTTTGGATTATCGACGAGGAAGCCGCCGGAGTTGTTCGTTTGATTTTTCGCCTGTTTCTGGACGGAAAAAACCGAAACCAAATTGCCGTATATCTCACGCAGGCGCAAATCCCAACGCCCACATTCTACATGAAAGAGCGCGGGCGGGGAACCTGTAAAAACAGGGCGCTCAATGAGGCCAACCGCTATAAGTGGAACAAAGCCACCCTGACCCATATCCTCACACGGCAGGAGTATTGCGGTGATGTTGTCAACTTCAAGACCACAAAGCACTTCCGCGACAAGCGGAACCACTATGTAGACCGGAGCCAATGGCAGATAACCGAAAATGTGCATGAGCCGATTATTGACCGCACCGACTTTGAAACCGTACAGCGGATTTTGGAAAATGCGCCCGTCAAACGCCCCAACGGGGACGGGGAAATCCACCCTTTGTCGGGCTTGCTTTTCTGTAAGGATTGCGGTGCGAAAATGCACATTCGCATAGATTATCGGAATGGCGGCAAGCGTCATGTTGCCTATTGCAGCGAGTACCACAAGGGAAAAGCCAAAAACCCCAAATGCAATTCCCCGCACATCATTGACGCGGATTTGCTCATGCAGACCATCGCGGAAGTGCTGAAGAAAATCGAGGACTATTCTATCAGCAACTGGGCGGAATTTGAAGCCTTAGTGAAAAAGAACCTTGCCATGCAGCAGACCGACAAGACCAAGAAACAGCAGAAGCGTATCCCGCAAATCACGACGCGCCTTGAACAGATTGACAAGGTGCTGAACAAGCTCTATGAGGACAACGCCCTCGGCACGATCCCGCAAGACCGCTATGAGCAAATGTCGCAGAAGTATTCAGAAGAATACTATGCGCTGAAAGCGGAGCTTGCCGAGCTGCAAGAGCAGCTATCCGCTTTTGAGAACGCGGGCGGACGGGCGCAGAAGTTTTTGAAGCTGACGGAACGCTACGCTGCCTTTACCGACCTGACCCCCGCCATTCTCAACGAGTTTATCAGCCGGATTGAAGTGCATGAGCGCGACAAGAAAAGGGCAAAACAAGCCATTCAGCACATCGGGATATATTTCAACTATATCGGCAAATTTGAGAACGAAGTGACACAGCTTACAGAGCCAACGGAGCAGGAAATCCGGCAAATGCGGGAGGAAATCGAAGAAGCCAAAAAGGAAAAGAGCCGCGCCTATCACCGGCAGTATTCAAGGGAGTACCGGGCGCGAAACCTTGAAAAGCAGCGGGAGTATGACCGTATCAAGGCGCGGGAATACCGGGCAAGGAGAAAGGCGCAGACCGCCGCCGCACAGCCCGCACAGTAAAACAGAATAACCGACAACCAAGAGGGATTTTCCGGCTACGGGAAGTCCCTCTTTTGCGCCCGGAGAAAGGAGCCGCCTATGACAGAACAGAACGGGACGCCCACCGCGCCCCGGAACCCCGACAGTATTATCACGACGCAGAGAAACGGGCAGACTATTGTTGCGGAGTTATTTTTCAATCACAGCAGCACAGAAACATTCCGCGACAAGCTGCTCAAGACGATACTTGCCGACAGTTCGTGTTTATCTGCGTCTGACGGTCAAGAGCCGGAAAAATCGGAAATCTTGCGATAACAGCCGCCCCGACGATACATTCCACGTCCGGGCGGTTTTTATCGTCAAAAACGCCGTTTTCTCCAAGTCAAGAGCCGGAGAAAACACCCGAAAAATGCCCCTATTGCGTAACAGGGGCACAGAAAGGAGTTTGCATGAGAACAGGGCTTACCAAGCAGGAAAAGACCACCGATATTTGGTTTGACGAGAAAGACCCCCTTATCCATATCCGCACCCACAACACCGCCTTGAAAAAGCGTCTGCTTGCATACAGCCGCCGTTATCCGGCGATCTGCCAGCAGACTGACGCAGACCCGGAAACGGGCTGCATGGAGTTTGACATTGAGAAAGGCCGCTTCTCTTTCCGTCTGACCGCCCCATACAGCGAGGAACGGCGGGCGGTATGCCAGAGAGAGCAACGTCGCCGACAGGCTGAAATAGAGTTGAAATGTTCATAGTTTTGTGCTATACTTTTTCTAAAAGCAGAGTAATACTGCGGAATTGATTGGAGGACAACACAATGGTTACATTTATGAGATTAAGATAAAACCGCGAGTTATGTTGCGGTTATCCGTATTGCATAACTCGCTTATTGAAGCAGAGATGTAATTACGGAGGAAAAACAAATGAATAATAATTTATCACGCTTTGCAGACAGCAAGGTTTATTTTCAATGCCCAATTTGCACAAAATCAATGGATATACAAGGCAATAGCCTAATTTGTAGACATGGACATTGCTTTGATATTTCAAGATATGGGTATGTAAATTTGTTGTTAAAATCATCGCCCAAAACCAACTACAGCAAGCGGTCTTTTGACAACCGGCACCAAATTTTGGAGTATGGCATGTATGATGTTGTGTTGGAGAAAATCATACAGTTTATTTCTGATACGCCATCTATAAGAAACATTTTAGATGTTGGTTGCGGCGAGGGTTTCTATGCAAGGCAGATACAGCAAAGAACAGAACGAAACATCTTTGCCTTTGACTTGTCAAGGGAGGCAATACAGATTGCATCAAAAAAAGACAAGCGCAAAGCAGTGAAGTGGTTTGTTACTGACTTATCAAAAATCCCTTTGAAAGACGGAAGTATGGATTGTATTTTAGACATATTTTCGCCTGCACACTACAAAGAATTTCAGCGATTGCTATCTCCTAACGGATATGTTGTGAAAGTAATTCCTACGAAAAATCATTTGAGGGAAATCAGGACTAAAGTGCAAGCACACTTGAAAAATCCAGATTATTCAAATGAGTCTGTCGTTGAATATTTTGAGAAATATCTTAAAACCATTTCAAGAGAAACGGTTTCAGCCACCGTACAGTTGTCATCAGAACAAAGAATGTCGTTTATTGAAATGACGCCGCTTCTCTTTTGCGTTGAAAAAGATTGCGTTGATTGGCGTACTCTCACACATTTGACAATCGAAGCTGATGTTTTAATAGGAATGTATTAAAGGGCGTATTGATATTTAATATTCCCATTTATTGAGCAGAACGGAGTAAACCAAACACCCTAATCAAAAGGACAGCCGAGGAAATCGACTGTCCTTTTTCTATGCCGACAGGTAGAAAGGAGTGACCACCCATGACGAAACCGAGAGAAAAAAACGCGAGGAATTGCAAGCCGAGATTGAGGACGGGAAGAAGAAAATCCGGCAGCTTGAAAATCGGGAAAAGGTGTTGCGGCAAAAGTTATCCCAAGAGGAACGCAGGACGCGCAGCCATCGGCTGATCGTCCGGGGTGCGGTCTTTGAGAGCATTGTGCCAGAAGCAAAGACCATGACCGACGAAGAAGCCGCCGCCTTTCTCCGGCTTGCCCTGACGAGCGAGGAAGCGCGGGGCTATCTGAAAAAACGCACCGAGGGCGGGAAAAGCGAATAATCCCTTTGGTACAAAGGGCGCACTTATACACCCTTACGGGTGCGTGCGCTCTGCCGAGGGCTTGTCGGCACAGAGAGAAAGCCGCTTGCTTCCCTCTCTGACCGACATTGGCGGCTTTGCCGCAACAAGGGGCTGCACCCCTTGCGCCGCTTACGCGGCTATCCCTGCACACCCACAAAAACAGTATACCCGCCTTTGGCGTCTGTACCATTTTTGCGGGTTTTCATTTTATCCGGGAGGTGATACCCATAGCCATCTATCATTGTAATATCAGCATTGTCAGCCGGGGCAAGGGCAAATCAGCCGTTGCCGCAGCCGCCTACCGAAGCGGCGAAAAGCTGACAAATGAGTGGGACGGAATGACACACGACTACACCCGCAAAGGCGGTGTTGTCCATACGGAAATTATGCTGCCACCCCACGCCCCGCCCTCTTTCTCTGACCGTTCAACCTTGTGGAACAGCGTGGAGCTTTACGAGAAAGCCGGGAACGCCCAGCTTGCCAGAGAGATTGACGCGGCGCTCCCCATAGAGTTATCCAGAGAGGAACAAATCCGACTTGTCCGGGAATACTGTTCCTCTCAATTTGTTTCCAGAGGAATGTGCGTTGATTATGCCATTCACGACACCGGCAAGGGCAATCCCCATTGTCACATCATGCTTACCATGCGCCCCCTTGACGAGCGCGGCGCATGGGCGGCAAAGTCCCAAAAGGAATATGACCTTGATGAAAACGGCGAGCGTATCCGCTTGCCAAGCGGCAGATACAAGACGCACAAAGTTGACCTGACCGGCTGGAACGACAAGGGCAACGCCCTCTTGTGGCGTAAGGCATGGGCGGATATTTCAAACGCCTACCTTGAACGAGCCGGAAGCCCGGAGCGTATCGACCACCGCAGCAACGCCGAGCGCGGCATTGGCGAGATACCCACCGTCCACATGGGCGTGGCGGCTTGCCAGATGGAGAAGAAAGGTATTGCCACCGAGAAAGGCGAACTGAACCGGAATATCCAAAAGGCAAACCGCCTTATACGGGAAATCCGAGCGCAGATTGGAAAGCTCAAAGAATGGATTGCCGACCTGTTCAAAGCGTGGGAAACCGCCCCGGAACAGCCGCAACAATCCCCCGGCCTTGCAAATCTGCTGATGAAGTATTTGAGCGTTCAGAGAGAAAAGAGCCGGAAGTATTCGCAGCGTTGGCAACAACAGCACACAGCCGATGAACTGAAAACCATAGCGGCAGCGGTCAACTATCTGACCGAGCATGGTATCTCTACCCTTGATGAGCTGGACGCAGCCCTTTCCTCTGTCAGCGAACAGGCCGACACTATCCGGGCAGGAATGAAAACCGCCGAGGAACGCATGAAGAAGCTGCAAAAGCTGATTGAATACGGGAAGAACTACACCGAGTACAAGCCCGTTCACGATGAGCTGAAAAAGCTGCAAAACGGCTGGACAAACAAGCGCGACAAGTACGAGGAAGCCCACCGCGCCGAGTTGACCCTATGGAACGCAGCAAGCCGCTATCTCCATGCAAATCTGCCGAAAGGAACAAAGACCTTGCCTATTGCGGAATGGGAACAGGAATATGCCGACCTCAAAACACAGAGGGACAGCGATTATGCCAAACTGAAAGATACCCGCGCCGATGTTTCCGAACTTCAAAAAATCCGCAAATGCGTGGATATTGCACTCCGCGCCGACCAGCCGGAGCAGACACAGACCCGCACAAAGCGGCACGACATAGACCGATGAAAGGAGTGAGTTTTTTGTACTACACCCAAGAACAGATAGACCGGGCGAACCAAGCCGACCTTGTTTTGTTCCTGCAATCGCAGGGGGAACCGCTGGAACGCGCCGGACAGGAATACCGATGGAAACGGCACGACAGCTTGACCGTCCGGGGCAACAAGTGGTATCGCCACAGCCAGAGCAAGGGCGGCGGCCCCATTGATTTTGTCATGGAGTTTTTTGGCAAGAGTTTTACCGAAGCCGTTGAACTTCTCACAGGAGAAAAGGGAGCCGCACCGCCGCCGGATAGACCAAGCTCCGCGCCCCTCTCCGACTTCCGGCTACCGCCCCGCAGCCCCGACAACCGAACAGCGAGGAACTACCTCACAGCCGCCCGCCGCATTGATGAAGATGTGACGGGCTTTTTCTTTGCCAGCGGCGATATTTACGAGGACGCAGCCCACCACAACGCCGTATTTGTGGGGCGGGACGAGGACGGAATACCGCGCTACGCCCACAGCAAGGGAACGGCGGGAAACTTCCGCCTTGATGTGAAAGGCAGCGACAAAGCCTTTAACTTCTGCTACCGGGGCGAGGGCGAAAGAGTGTTTGTCTTTGAAGCCCCCGTTGACCTGCTTTCTTTCCTCTGCCTGTTCAAAAAGGATTGGCAGAAGCAAAGCTACCTGTCATTGGGCGGCGTGGGAGAAAAAGCCCTGCTCCGCTTTCTCTCTGACCGTCCGAACATCAAGACCGTTTATCTCTGCCTTGACAGCGACGAAGCCGGAAACGACGCTTGCAGCCGCCTTGTGAAGCTCATGCCGGAGGGCTACACCGTCCACCGGCTTATCCCTCTTTTCAAGGATTGGAACGAGGTATTGCAGCACCGGGCAGAAATCACAGACGGGAAGTATTTGCGAGAAGCGGTCTACGGCTTGAAAGAGCCGCCGCAGGAAGAAACCGTTGAGATTATCCGCATGAGCGAGGTGGACACGCAGACCGTCGAATGGTTATGGGAGCCGTATATCCCCTTTGGGAAAGTAACCATTGTGCAGGGCAACCCCGGCGAGGGCAAGACCACCTTTGCCCTACGCCTTGCCGCCGCTTGTACCAACCGCAAGCCGTTCCCCCACATGGCAGTGCATGAGCCGTTCAATGTGATTTACCAGACTGCCGAGGACGGTTTGGGCGACACCATCAAGCCCCGCCTTATGGAAGCCGAAGCAGACCTTGACCGCATTCTTGTCATTGACGAGAGCAAGCAGGGGCTTTCCCTGTCCGATGAGCGCATAGAGAGAGCTATCCGACAGACCGGGGCGCGGCTGATTATCCTTGACCCCATACAGGCGTATGTGGGCGAGAAAACCGACATGAACAAGGCCAACGAGATACGCCCCATGTTCCGCCGCCTTGCCGAGATTGCCGAGCGTACCGGGTGCGCCGTTATCCTAATCGGACACCTCAACAAAGCCGCCGGAGGACAGAGCGCCTACCGGGGTTTAGGCTCCATCGACTTCCGCGCCGCAGCAAGGAGCGTCCTGCTGATCGGGCGCGTGAAACGGGAACCGAATGTGCGCGTTATCGTCCATGACAAATCTTCTCTTGCGCCGGAGGGTAAGCCCATAGCCTTTTGCCTTGACCCGGAAACGGGCTTTTCGTGGATAGGCGAGTATGACATTACCGCCGACGAGCTGCTGTCCGGCGCGGGCGGCAACACCGCCACCAAGACCGAACAGGCGGAACGGCTGATACTTGACCTGCTTGCAGACGGGAAAGAGCTTGCCAGCGAGGACCTTGTAAAGGCCGCAGCCGAAGCCGGAATATCCGAGAGGACGGTACAGAACGCCAAGCGCAACATGGGCGGTGTTTTGGGCGCAAGGCGCGTCGGCGGTCAATGGTACAACTTCATCAAGAAGAAGCAGCCGCCCGAACCCGCAAGCTGAAAACGCAAAGTGCAGACCCTTTGCGCTTTGCACTTTCGCGCTTTCGCCTTGATTGTGCGTCAATAACTCCAAATAACACTTGACAAAACGCTTCATGGGGCAATGCCAAGGACATTGAGCCTTTTATGGACCCCAAGTTCGAGGAGAACATCATCCTGACCAAAACGGAACGGCTGATGCTTTCCAGCCGGCCCCCTGATCCCAAGAATGCCCGGAACAAGAACGTGCTGATTGTGGGCGGCTCCGGAAGCGGCAAAACACGGTACTTCATTCTCCCTAATCTGCTACAGCTGCATTCTTCGTATGTTCTCACCGACCCGAAGGGAACTACGATTCTTGAGGTCGGCAATGCGTTTGTGAAGAAAGGCTACCGCATCAAGATTTTTAATTGTATCAACTTCAAGAAGTCGATGCATTATAATCCATTTGCGTATATCCACTCGGAAAAGGACATCTTGAAGCTGGTGACAACCCTCATGACCAATACCCGAGGCGAAGGCAAAGGGGGCGATCCGTTTTGGGACAAAGCGGAAAAACTCTTGCTTACGTCGTTAATTGCCTATATCCACTATGAGGCACCAGAAGAAGAACAGAACTTTGCGACGCTGCTGGAATTTTTGAACGTCATGGAAGTCCGGGAGGATGACGAGGAGTATCAGAACCCGGTGGACCAGATGTTTGAGAAGCTGGGAGAGCAGCAGCCGAACCATTTCGCAGTACGCCAGTATCGTCTGTATAAGCTGGCCGCCGGCAAGACCGCAAAGTCGATCCTCATTTCCTGCGGTGCCCGGCTGGCACCATTTGATATCGCGGAACTGCGGGAGATTACCGCCTATGACGAGCTGGAACTGGACACCTTGGGTGACCGCAAAACGGCACTGTTCCTCATCATGTCGGACACGGATTCAACCTTCAATTTCTTGATCTCTATGGTGTACACTCAGCTGTTCAACCTGCTCTGCGAAAAGGCCGATGACGTGTATGGGGGGCGGCTGCCCATTCATGTGCGCTGTCTGATCGACGAGTGCGCCAACATCGGCCAGATTCCCAACCTAGAGAAGCTGGTGGCTACCATCCGCAGCCGGGAAATCTCGGCCTGCCTGGTGCTGCAGGCACAGTCTCAGCTCAAAGCACTGTACAAGGACAATGCCGATACCATTATCGGCAATATGGATAGCCAGGTGTTTCTGGGCGGCTCCGAAAACACAACCCTCAAAGAACTAGCTGCAGCACTAGGGAAAGAGACGATCGACCTCTACAACACATCGGACACCCGCGGCAACAGCCCCAGCTATGGCACATCGTACCAAAAAACCGGCCATGAACTCATGAGCCGGGATGAACTGGCCGTCATGGACGGCGGTAAGTGCATCCTGCAGCTGCGCGGTGTCCGGCCTTTTCTCTCCGACAAGTACGATCTGACCCAGCACCCAAACTATAAGCTGACCGGGGACTACGATAAGAAGAACACGTTTGACATCGAGAAGTTCCTCGATCACCGCCTGAAACTCAAACCTTCGGACACCTACGATGTAGTGGAAGCGGACGAAGAATGAAAAGCCCCCGGTTAAGGGGGCATACATAAAACTTATTTCATACCAGAGGTGGATTCTCGGTTGCATCATGGATTTTTTCTGCTTGAGATGCTGCAATCATTTGGGCCAGTTCGGTCCCGCTCTCCTGCATTCCGCGTTTGAACCATTCCACCACCCATCCGTAGAGCATATAGGCCACCGAAGATTTCAGATATGCTACAGGATTGGGCAGTTCCGGCGTGATGTCCGACTGGGCGAGGATGGTATCCAAAACGATCTGGGAAAGGCCGGCTTTGTACAGGGAAAGAAAAAATGGCGTGTGCAGCTTATAGAAGTCCAGAAGGCTGATCAGGACCTCGTTGAAGGCAGCGTGGTCTTGCGCTTCGTATTCCGCTTTCCATGCCGCGGTCAGCCGGTTTGCTTCCTGGCGAAGGACATCCTCTTTGCTGGAAAAGTTGCGGTAAAAGGAGGCTCGTCCTACACCTGCCTGTTCACAAATCTGGCTGATGGTGAGATCGGACAAATCCTGCTCCTGCATCAAATCCAAAATGGCCGCGGTAATGTGCTGAACCACATAGAGGTTGCGGCCTTCGTTGCTCATCGGTGATACATTCCGCTCTGTTTGTCTCATTTTTCTTCCTCCTGTTGACAGAAACCGGTTTTGCTGACACAATAGTAACGCCGATACAAATGTGTCTGCATCTGTGAATACTATACCCGATCATTGGAAAGAAGTCAACAAGGAAGGAATATGAAAAAAGTGTTGAAAGTAATGGGAGTCGCACTCCTGGTCATGGTGATTCTGATAGGAGTATTTCTCTTTTGGCTCACCCATAGGGATGCTTCATTAAAGGAAAACTATCGGGATGAGATCCAAACGGGAGGCGCCCTGGAAGCCTCTTATTTGAAAGATGGTCCCTATGCTGCGTCTTATTATGAAGATCCGGCGTTCCAGGTGTTTGAAAAATACGAGATCAGCTATCCCGCTGAACTGGAAACGGAAAATAAAAAATACCCTGTGATTGTGGTATGCAATGGGACTGGGTGGAAGGGGTCCCTCTCCAAGGCACAGCACAAGTTCTATGCCTCTTACGGTTTCATTGTCATCGCAACAGAGGAAACCTATTCCTGGAATGGGTTCGGTGCAGAGATGTGCATTCGCCATTTGGAAAGGCTGAACAACTATCAGAGGCTAAACGACAAGGAAAATGTTTTCTATCAAAAAATTGATTTTGACCATGTAGGGATCATCGGCCATTCTCAGGGCGGTGTTGGTGTGCTCAACGCCATTACCAATACGGAACATAAGAGCATCTACAAGGCTGCTGTGGCCCTCTCTCCGACCAATCAACAGCTTGCGGAGGCATTGGAGTGGCCTTACCATGCCGACCAGATCACAGCTCCCATCCTGCTGGTGTCAGGTGCCGGCGGGGGAGATGACTGGGTGGTGACAGGGGAAGGCCTGAAGGAAATTTACGACCAGATTCCTGGCGATAAGGTGATGATGCGGCGGACAAATACCGATCACGGCAGAACCGCCACCGCTGAGGATGGCTATATCATGGCGTGGTTTATGTGGCAGCTTCAAGATGACGAAGAGGCGGCCAGAGCCTTTGCGGGCAAAGACGCAGAGATCCAAAGAAATCCGCTCTATCAAGATATCCAAATTGATTTGAAGTAAAGGAGAAAACAATGTCTTTGCAAACGAAACAGATCGTCCTTTTGGCAGTGATCCTCCTGGCCGGCTTTGTTTTAGGACGACTTGCCGTCCGGGCGTTTCTCAATCTCCTGCTGGGCGGGACCATGTTCGGAGGGAATTTCTTATGAAGAATGCTGGAAGAACTGTAAGAAAGAGAGGAAAAAAGATGTCTGTGCTCCTTTATGCGGCAGCCTTTGCGATTGCCTTTGGTGCAGGTATAGCCAGCAAGACCGTCAAGCCCGCCTGGGCAAAAGAATATACGGTACCCAAGGATCGCGAGATCGGCACCGTTCACCGGGATATTGCCTATGGAAAAGCTCCCTCCAACAAATTCGATCTCTATCTCCCGGCAGACAACACGAAAGAAAGCTATGGATTGGTGGTCTATCTTCATGCCGGCGGCTTTACCTCAGGAGACAAAAAAGAGGATGAAGAAATGCTCCGCTGGCTGTGTTCCAAGGGGTATGTAGCAGCCGGGATTAATTATACCCTCCGGGATGAAGCACATCCGGATGCCAGCGTTTATTCCCAGTCTGTTGAAATACGGGAAGGCATTCCTTTTGTAGTCGCTGAGGCAAAAGCCCGGGGATACTCTATTGATGGGATGGCGATTGGAGGCGGCTCAGCAGGCCACTGTCTGGCCATGCTCTATGGGTATCGGGATGCCGATGCTTCCCCTGTGCCAGTAAGAATGGTGTTTGGCGCAGTAGGCCCCTCTAGCTTTTACCCGGAGGACTGGAGATGCTATGGGTTTGACCAGAATACGCAGGAGAGCAACCAGGCGGCAGCCGTTTTGTTCGGTGTTATGGCCGGAAAAGAAATTTTCCCCCAGCTGTTTGGGACACCCGCATACGACCAGGCCGTGAAAGAGATTTCCGCCTTGTTGTGGGTGGATGAAAACACTGTACCCTCCCTGATGGCCTATGGCAGCCTGGATCGTGTTCAGTCGTTTGAGGCGTCGATTCGCTTGGATGAAGCGCTGTCGGCCTGCGGCGTTCCCCACGACTACATTGTTTTGCCCCATTCCGGCCATGGGCTGCAAAATGACGATCGAGAGCTTCGGCGTTATTATCAGAAACTGGAAGAATACTTGAAAACTTATCTTCCGATCAAATGAAAATAGATTGAAAAATCTATTTCCTTTAAAGGGCAATACATATTATTTGATCCTCCCAATCTCGGGAGGATTTTTTATTATCCAGGCCCCAGGTGCACCGGCAAATCAACCCTGCTGCGGTTAGCAGCCAAAAGAATGATGATTTCAGGTGTGTACCGACCGGCCGCAAGTTCTTTTTAATTTAGGAGGAAACGACTATGGATTTTTTCAATTCGGCCATTGAGGTTCTGCAGACCCTCGTTGTTGCCCTGGGCGCTGGTCTCGGCGTGTGGGGCGGCGTCAACCTGCTGGAAGGTTACGGCTCGGACAACCCCGGCGCAAAGAGCCAGGGCATGAAGCACTTGATGGCCAAGTAGTTGTAACAAAAATGAGAAAGGAAAAGCACAATCCAGACGGGACAGATATGCCAAAAATGACGATTACAAATAAAATTTTGCTTGAAAGGAAGCCAAAGCAGACGAATCAATGAGCCATTCATCGAATAAGACAATTGCTCTTTTATAAAGTGCGATTTCAATGAATTGGATTGCGTTACAGATTGAAATTTGTTATAATTGCATAAAAAGGCGACCGTATTGTGCAAAATAATAATTTTTAGAATTCTTACAACCTGTCTGCGCGTCTGGTCGTTCTATAGATAAGAGGAACGAACTGAATGGAATCGTCTGAACTGACAGCGAGATTTTCAATCCGCAAAAGGAGGCAACAGGAAAAATGGGTCAATCCGATCAAAATATCCCGGATCTGGTTTTAAAGGCAAAGCGCGGCGATCAACAAGCCATGGAACGGCTGTACGAAATGACCTACAGCAGAGTCTATTGCACGATTCAGGTTATGGTCAAGGATGAGCAGGAGACTTTGGATCTGCTGCAGGACAGCTACATCAAAGCATTCAAGCATCTGAACCAGTTTGAAGGCACGGAAAAATTTCTACCCTGGATACAGCAGATCGCCCGAAATACAGCGAAAGACTGGCTGAAAAAGAAACATCCGGCTTTCTTTGCGGATCTGAGGGGCGAAAAGGAAACCGAATGGGAAAGCCCGGCGGAAGAACAGATCATGGACGCCAATGATGGAAGCTGGCCGGAGAAGGTTTTGGACCGGGAGGAAACCGCCCGTCTGATCCGGGAAATTCTGGACGGCCTGCCGGAAGACCAAAGAGTTGTCATCGAGATGTTTTATTATGAGGAGCTGTCTGTCAAACAGATTGCCCTGGCGCTGGATCTCTCAGAGAGCGCCGTCAAAAGCCGGCTTTTTTACGGCCGGAGAAAGATCGAGACAAAGGTCCTGGCGCTGGAGAAGAAGGGAACCAAGCTCTATGGTCTCGCTCCGATTCCCTTCCTGCTCTGGCTGCTGCGCTGCCAGGAGGAGGGAAACGTCCTTCCCGACAGGAATCTGCTTCGACAGATCCTGGCGGAAACCACTGCCGGGGCAGATGCCGCGGCGGCCCATACCGCAGCAGCCGGTACCACCGGGGCCAAAACAGCCGGGAGCGGTGCAGCAGCCAAAGCCGGTTTGGGGGCCAGAGCCTTCGGCAGTTTGGGAGCGGCCAAACTGGGGGTCATCGCGCTGGCTGCTGCCGCTGGCGTTGGCCTGGGGGCGTATGGGTTCATCCATTTGGCCCCGGGGGAAGCGTCGCAGCCTGCTTCGACGGTTGGGACATCTTCCATCGTTCAGGCCGCTGCGGCAGATTCAGACCCTTTGGCTTCCGAGGCAGCCAAAGACCCGGTGGATCAGGCACTGGAAGCATACAAAGAGATTCTTTCTCAGGCGGACAGCTACACCTATACCCAGGATTCCGTAACCCCCACCGGGCGCTATCAATACGCCCTGGTGCAGCTGGAGCCGGAAGACCCGGTGCCCACCTTGCTGCTCTCCCAGGAAACCGAAGAATATCTGTGGTTCATCCGGGTCTTCCAGTATGACCCGGAAAGCGGAACGGTCCTGGAACCGCCCGAGAGTCTGACCGAAGGGGTGGCAGAAATCGGCGGTTATCGGGGCGGCTTGGGTCAGATGGCAGATGGACGGGGGCTGCGCACCATCTCGGTCAGCGGCGGCACCGGGGCCACCGTCATTGACCGGATTACCCTGGAAGGGGAGCACCTGGTCACTATTACTGCCTGGGGTGGGAGTTTTGTCCATACGATCCCCGAGGAATTCTCCTTTGTGGAAATCCAGTGGCACGATGGAAGCGACACCGCCCCGCTGGACCGCTGGCCCGATTTTGACGGAACTTCCGGCGGAGAAAACGAAACAGAAACCAGTTCCTCCCAGTCAGCCGCTTCGCAGCCCGGCGCTGCGGCGCCGTCACTTCCGGAGGATGGGAACCGGATTGTTTTTACAGGGACGGTGGACAGCTACAGCTATCAGGAGGTGGTCAACCTCCAGGGCTGCCCGGACCCCAACGCACCCTGGACCGACACCACCCAGACCTTCCGGCTCATTGTGCTGGATACGCCGCAAGTGATGGAGCTGGAGACGGGAGATCCGTCCCCTGCCTCCCGGGCACGAAGCGGGGAAGTCCGTCTGATTGATGTTTCTCTTGCTGAAGGGCTGGAATCCTTCGACGGCCAGCATTTGACCTTCAGCATCGACCCGGAACAGACCTATTGGCCCAGCGATGCCTCCATGCCGGTGGGCCAGCCGTCCACCCGGGACGTTCATATCCTGCGCTGAAACGGAAGGAGAAAAACCATGAAACAAACTTTATCTCTGGTGCTCTGCCTGCTGCTGACGGTTTCCCTGATGACCGGCTGCGGCTCCCAAGAAAAGGCGGAAGCAGAACCGGCTTCCCAGAGCGAGGCGGCCAGCGCTGCGGAAGAAAAACCCATGGAACCGGCTGCGCCCATCAATGGCAAGGAAAAATATGACATCGACGCCACCTGCTATCAAGAAGGCTTTTATCGGGTCGGGCAGGATATGCCGGAAGGGGAGTATATGGTCCTGGCCCTGGGAATGATGGGCACCATGCGGCTGGCAACCGATGAGGAGATGGAGGACGACAGCATCCTCATGAGCGAGGTGTTCACCCATAACACCGTGGTCACTGCCTGTACCGGGGAGTTTTTGCGGCTGGAATCGGCCATTGCGGTCCCCATGGGCGAATGGCCGGCAGAGCTGGTCATCAGCGTCCCGGAAGACGGCGATGCAGTGCTGATGGTAGGCTATGATATCCCGGAAGGGGAGTACATCCTTTCTCCCAGCAGCCTGGAACGTTCGGGCGTCTATGGAGAATATACGGTTTTCTACTCCAGCCGGTATGACAAGACCCATAACGGCACCTATGTAAAGGAAGCAACCCCCATCACGCTGGAAAAAGGCGAGTATCTCTGGATCAACAACTGCCGGCTTGAGGCCGCCTAGTCGTTTGGCCGATGGAATCAAAACACTTCTGTGCAAAACGATGAACTTTTTTGTGAAGTCTGCCCGGACAGCCGTGGTTGTTCGGCAGTAGTATTTGTGTTAGTATAGAAAAAACTCCAAACCGGGTAAAAAGGAGGAATTTAAAGTGAGAAAGATTCTTGCATGGTGTCTGGCAGCCGCCCTCGTTTTGCCGCTGGCTGCCTGCGGCAAAGGTGAGCCAGCCCAATCGGCTGCCGGCAGCAAGCCGGCCGCCCCGGCTTCTTCGGCTGTTTCGGAGGCCGAAAGCCAGCCCGAAAGCGAACCTGAAAGTGAATCGGCTTCCAGTGCTGCGTCAGAGGAGGAAAAGACTGCATCTTCTCGATTGGAGCAAGAAAATGCTTCCAGCGGCGCCTCGTCGGCGGCCCGGAGCAGCTCGTCGGATATCAAGACCCTTGCAGGCGGTTCCGCGCAGGGCGGGGCGGTTTCCCTCTCTTTGGAGCAGATGACAAAAACGTTGGTGGAAAAATCCAACGTCCAACAGTGGTATTATTTTACCACGGGAGATCAGGACGCATACGAGGTGCTGCTGGCTCCGGGCGGCCAGTATGGACAGTCCATTGTTTTCCAGATTTACAACAGCCGGGGGGAAGAGCTTTGGGAAGAGAAAACCAAAGGCGACGGGTCGGTGACTGTTTCCCAGCTTCAACTGACTCCCAAAACCACCTATTATGTGGCACTTGTCCAAAGTATTGGCGGCGGAGAACTGACGTTCTGTATCTCACCCATGAGTGACGGCAAGGCAGCTGGCCTGAAGGGGACAACAGCCGCTGCCCAGGAGAAGAAGCCCACAGACACCGCCGCAATCCTGGAACAGGCTGGCGGCGATGCACAGATCCAGGCGGTTCACTTCCCGCTGGAGCAGAAAGTAAAAACGGTGGTGGAGCGGTCCAATTACCGGCTGTGGTATTGCTTCACCACAGGGGAGCAGACTCAATACGAGGTGCAGATGGCTCCGGGCGGCCAGTATGGACAGTCCATTGTTTTCCGAATTTACAACAGCCTGGGGGAACAGCTTTGGGAAGAGAAAACCAAAGGTGACGGTTCGATGACCCTTTCCCAGATCCAGCTGGCTCCCAAAACCACCTACTATGTGGCACTTGTCCAGAGTATTGGCGGCGGGGAACTGACCTTCTCCATCTCGGCGGGGAATACCCAGGGAGCCTCTGTTTCCGAAATTCAGCGCGAACCCGAGCAGTTGGAAGATCTGATCTTTGAAGAACCCTTCTCCCTGGACGAAACCCAGATTATGTTTGTGTCCAACAAGGCGGTCTTTGTGGATGAGGAGGCCGCCAAAGCGGCCCTGGCGCCGGTGGCTGAGGTGATCCTGGCCCATCCCGACCACCCCGTCCTGCTGGCGGGAACCACCGCCACCGATGGCGAACAGGAATCCTGCGTCCAGCTCTCCAGCCAGCGGGCGGAGGCGGTCAAGAATCTGTTGGTCAGCGCCTATGGTGTGCCGGCAGATCAGCTGCTGACGGTGGGTCTGGGCTATGCGGCAGACCCCTTCCCCCGGGGGCAGGACCGGGACAGCAAGGGGAACTTTGTGGAGTCGGAGGCAGTGAAAAACCGCAGAGTGGTTGTGCTGGATGCCAATGATCCCACGGCACAGGCAATCCTGAATGCATGATGATTCCCGGGCGGGGACTGCAAATCGGAATCACACGGAATATCCCATCATGCCGGAAGAATCCAAAGAAACCGCGCCAGGGTTTCGTGGCACACGACTTTCATAGAAAGTCTAGTGTGTTATACCTTTGTGCAGCAGACGGTAGCTGCGTGGGGCAGTTCCGCTCTGCTCTCCTGACAACAAGGTGCCCCTGCGGGGCAGCATAAGCGACAAAGAAAGGCTGACAGTTTGTGCCTAAAAGCACAGGCTGTCAGCCTTTTGCTGTCTGCGGAACAAAGGTATATAAAGCCCCGCCGCAGCGGCATAGTCCAAAAAAATTTTGCAGGAGTTCCTGAATGGTTCCGATTTGCACCCTGATTTACTCCTATTAGTGAAGGGACTTATAGCCTGGATAGGACCATACATAGGAGAATTTGCCCTTTTCGCTATGTACGTGCGTACAGAAGCGGTACATACGTACATAGCGAAAACCCAAAAACGCACTATATACGCAATTCTTTGCGCTCCTAAAGCGCTCATTTCACAAGCACACAGGTTCGACCAAGTTGCCATGGTGGGGTGATGCTCAAAGTGAGCACCACCTCGATCATCAAAGCCTATCCATCCACACGAATGAAAGGAGTTTGTACTATGCCCGTCATCAATACGATTGAATTGCCAAAAAGGAGGGCCGCCATTGAGCCAACCACAATACGCCATCATGCGCTTTGCCAAATACAAGGGGCCGGAGATCACCAACATCGAGGCCCATAACGAGCGCAGAAAAGAAAAGTACGCCAGCAACCCCGATATTGACCTTTCCCGCAGCAAGCACAACTTCCACCTGATTGAACCGCCCCAGCGGTACCGGGCCGAGGTCGAGCGACAGATCAGCGCCGCCGGCTGCCGCACCCGGAAGGACAGTGTCCGGCTGGTGGAAGTCCTGTTCACTGCCACACTGGAATTCTTTCAGGGCAAGAAGCTGCCCGAAATCCGGCGGTATTTTGAAGAAGCGCTCCACTTCCTGGAGCAGTATCAAGACAAAGAAACAATCATCTCCGCCGTGGTGCATATGGACGAGAAGACGCCCCATATGCACCTTTCTTTTGTCCCCTTGACGCCGGATGGCCGGCTCAGTGCCAAGGAGATTGTAGGCAACAAAAAGAAACTGAGCTGGTGGCAGGACAAGTTCTGGGAGCACATGGTCGTCAAATACCCCGACCTGGAGCGCGGCGAGAGCGCCAGCCAGACGGGCCGCGACCATATCCCGCCCCGCATTTTCAAAGAGATGACCCACCTGACCAAGCAGCGCCAGAAGCTGGATCGGTTGCTCACCGGCATTGGCCCGCTCAACGGCAAGAAGCGGGCCGCTGAGATTTCCGAATTGCTGGACAGCTATATCCCGGCTGTGGAGAAGATGCGGACCCAGCTGAAAAAGTACAGTACGGCCTTCACCAGTACCAAGGCCGAGAATGAAAAGCTCAAGAAGAAAAATAAAACGCTCTCGGAGTCCCTGGATGAGGCAACTCACGAGAGCGTTCTGAAGCAGCTGAAAGATGCCAAGCTCCAGCGAGAGTATCAGGAGGCCCTCGCGATTCTGGAGCGGATACCGCCGGAGGTCCTGGCAGAGTATGCCCATCCCAAAGGACCCAAACGTGAGAACAACCTGGATGTGTGAGGAGGTGGGGCCTGTGACCAAGAACAAGACCAAAATTTCTGTTACGTCGGTCTTTGACGGCAAGCAGGATGCGACGGATGTTTTTGTAGACCTGATTGCAAGCAAGTATCAGCAGGGGAGAAAGATTTATCTTGTGAAGGAGGAAGATTTTCGATATACTGTAGATAAGGTTCCAGATAACCGAATTCCGTCTGGATTGTGCGGGTAACGGTTATGATGAACACAATGATGTATGATGCAATGGGCGCAGCTTTTGCAGGAACGTACCGGGCAGCCATTTACTGCCGGCTTTCCAAGGATGATGACCTGCAGGGAGAGAGTGCCAGCATTGCAAACCAGCGGGATATGCTGGAGAGTTACTGCAAGCAGCAGGGATGGGAGGTTGCAGCAATCTATCAGGATGATGGCTATACGGGGCTGAACATGGAGCGCCCCGACCTGCAGCGAATGCTGAAAGCCATCGAGCGCAAACAAATCAATCTGGTCATTACCAAGGACCTGAGCCGTCTGGGACGGAACTACCTCCAGACCGGGCACCTGATTGAGGATTTCTTCCCCCGCCACAATGTGCGGTATATCGCCATGAACGACGGAATTGACACCATGCGGGAGAACAATGACATTGCCCCGTTCAAGAACATCTTGAATGAGATGTACAGCCGGGATATCTCCAAGAAGGTCCATTCCTCTTACGTGCTCAAGGCGCACCAGGGGCAGTTTACCGGCTGCCTTGCGCCGTTTGGGTACCGGAAGGACCCGAACGACAAGAACCACCTGGTGGTGGATGAAGAAACGGCTCCCATTGTCCGGCAGATTTTCCAGTGGGCGCTGGCGGGCCACGGCCCAAATTTCATCCAGCGCCGGTTGGAAGAAGGCAGAGTGCCCTGTCCGACCTGGTGGAACCGGGAACGGAAGCTGCGAAATACCCGGACCAAATGGGAAAAGAAGGACCCGATCAATGGCAAGTACGTCTGGGACTTCTCGGTCATCAAGGACCTGCTGATGAATCCCGTTTATACCGGAGCCATTGCTTCCCAGAAGAAGGTGTACAAATTCAAGATTGGCACCATCGGGGACAAGCAGCCCCAGGATTGGATCGTGGTGGAGAACCAGCATGAGGCCCTGATCGACCGGATGAGTTTTGAAATCGTCCAGGAAAAACTGAAATCCCGGCAGCGTCAGGGACAGAATGGCGAGATCAGCCTGTTCGGGGGGCTTCTGAAATGCGGGGAATGCGGCAAGGCCCTGACCATCCGGGCCACCAATGCCAAGTATCCCCAGAAAATCTACGCCTGCAAGACCTATAACGCCTACGGCAAGAACCACTGCACCCAGCACCGGATCGAGTATGATACCTTATATCAGTTGGTGCTGGAGCAAATCAGGGCTTGTGCCCAGGCCGCCCTGCAGGATGAGGAGGCCGTGAAAAGCAAACTTTCCAACAGCTGCAAGGCCGAGCAAAAGGCCCAGCAGAAGTCATTGGAACGTTCCCTCAGCAAGGCTGAGGAACGGCTCAGCGTACTGGACAAAATGGTGTCGCGGCTGTATGAGGATTTGACGATGGGCCGGATCAGCGAGGACAACTTCAACCAGATGATGGCCAAGACCCAGAAGGAACAGGCCGAGCTGAAACAGCAGGCTGCCCGGCAGCGCCGGGAACTGGCCGGTGAGATGCAGGAAGCCGGCGATGCCCGTCAGTGGACGGAGGCCATCAAGGCTTGTGCCAACCTTACCGAGCTGGATGCCATCACCCTGAACCGCCTTGTCAAGGAGATCATCGTTCATGAGCGGATTGACGAGGAGGGAACGCGGCATATTTCGGTTGAAATTCACTTTAACTTGAAGCCGCTGCCGGAGGCAACCGAGGCGATTGCCGTGTGATTTTCGGGATGTTCTGGTTCCGTGAAAGGTCTTAAAACCAGGGTTTGCGTGACATTTATGGTATGTTTCATTTCTTTGGGTATGAACCCGTTTTTCCCGGGTGGACTCCTGAAAATGTAAAACTTGCAAAAAACAACATGATAACGAGTAAAATGACACCGCCGCCGGTCGTCAGTATGATGGGTTCCAACTAGTCAGGAATCAATCAGCTGATGGCCGGCGGCGGTGTCGCCCTGATCGGCACCACCCTGGTTCCCCTGCTGAGCGGCCTGTTCGGCTGAGAAAGCCGGCCCCATAAGCCAGCAGTAATCCTGTAATCCATCTCTTTTCCCAGCGCCACAAGCGGGAACTGCCGCCCACAGAACCGGGCTTTTTTGAATTGGCCCGCGGCGTATTGGAAAAGGAGAAAACAAATCATTCATCATTTATTTCAGGAGGAAAATCACATGGAAATCTTTTCTGTTGGAACCGCTCTCTTTCAGTTCCTGGCATCTCTCATGACCCTGCTGTCCCGCTTCCCGCTGCTGGGCTAAGGAGGCTGACCCGTGGACAAGGTACTCCAGAAAATCACAGAGTGGCTTAAGGAGATACTGGTCGGCGGGGTTATGGGTAACCTGTCCGGGATGTTTGACAGTGTCAACAAACAGGTCGGAGAAATCAGCGAACAGGTCAGTTTGACCCCTGCCGAGTTCTCACCGCGGGTCTTTGAAATGGTCCAGGAGGTGTCCGAATCGGTGATCCTGCCGATTGCGGGCATCTTCCTGACCATTGTGGCCTGCTATGAGCTGATCCAGATGGTGATCGACCACAACAATCTGGCCAGCTTTGAGACCTGGACCTTTTTCCGCTGGGTATTCAAGACCTTTGTGGCCGTCACCCTGATCTCCAACACCTTCGGGATCACGATGGCAGTCTTTGACCTGGCGCAGACGGTGGTGGCAGAATCTGGCGGCATCATCGCCGGCAGCACAGCGGTGGATGATACCACGCTGGCCAGCCTGCAAACTTCCCTCATGTCACTGGAGCTGGGCGAACTGCTGGGACTTTACCTGCAGTCTTTCATCATCGGGTTCACGATGCAGATTCTTTCCATCGCCATATTTGTCATTGTGTATGGCCGCATGGTGGAAATTTACCTTGCCGTCAGCCTGGCTCCCATCCCGTTTTCTACCTTCGGGAGCAAAGAGCAGGGACAGATCGGGCAGAACTATCTGCGCAGCCTGCTGGCCCTTGGTCTGCAGGGGTTCCTGATTATGATTTGCGTGGGCATCTATGCGGTGCTCATCCAGGGAGTGTCCTTTGCATCCGATCCCATCGGCTCCATCTGGGGTGTCATCGGCTACACCGTCCTGCTCTGCTTCACGCTGCTTAAGACCAGCACCATTGCCCGCAGTATCCTGAACGCCCACTGATCCAACACCTTATCATAAAAGGAGGTATTCATGGCAGCCTATATTTCTGTCCCGCGGGACCTGACGCGGGTTAAATCCAAAGTTCTGTTCGGCCTGACCAAGCGGCAGCTTATCTGCTTCGGGACCGGCGCACTGATTGGTGTGCCGGTCTACTTTTTTGTCCGGGCCGCCGGCAATCTCAGCCTGGCAGCCCTGGCCATGATTGTGGTTATGCTCCCGTTCTTTTTCCTGGGGCTGTACGAACGGAACGGCCAGCCCCCCGAAGTGGTGGCCCGGCAGTTTTATCAGGCCCGGTTCGTCCGGCCCAAAGTCCGGCCTTACCGGATCAACAACTACTATGCTGCCCTGATGCGGCAGGCAGACGCGCAGGAGGAGGTGAACCGCATTGTTCAAAAAGCGGCAGAAAGAAAAGCCCGCGGATAAGCCTCTGCTTACCAAGGCGGAGAAGAAGAAGATCGACCGCATTGTGAAAACGGCCAGGAAGGATGACGGGATTCCCCGTACCGCCCAGCAGACCATCCCCTTTGAACGGATGTTTGCCGACGGCACCTGCCGGGTGCGGGACGGCTACTACACCCGCACCATCCAGTTCCAGGACATCAATTACCAGCTGTCGCTTCAGGAGGACAAGACCGCCATTTTCGAGGAATGGTGCTCCTTCCTGAACTTCTTTGACAGCTCGGTACACTTTGAGTTCTCCTTTGTGAATATGGCAGCCGATGCGGAGAGCTTCGAGCACAGCATCCGCATCCCGCCCCGACAGGACGGCTTCGATGACATCCGGGCTGAGTACAGCCAGATGCTGAAAAAGCAGCTGGCCCAGGGCAACAACGGCCTGACCAAGACCAAGTTCATCACCTTTGGCATTGAGGCGGCATCCATGCGGCAGGCAAAGCCCCGCCTGGACCATCTGCAGAACGATATCCTCAACAATTTCCGGCGTCTGGGTGCGGTGGCCCGTGTCCTGAACGGCTGGGAGCGGCTGCGGCTGATGCACGATCTGTTCCACATGGGCGGTGAATCCAAATTCAGATTCGACTGGAAGGACCTGCCCAAGTCGGGTCTGTCTGCGAAAGACTTCATCGCTCCCAGCGCCTTCGCGTTCAACACCCGTACCTGCCAGATCGGCGGGATGCACGGTGCCATGAGTTTTCTCGCTATCACTGCTTCCGACCTCAGTGACCAGCTGCTGAAAGACTTTCTCGGGATGGAATCCAGCCAGATTGTCACCATGCACATCCACTCGGTGGATCAGAACAAGGCCATCAAAACGGTTAAGCGGACCATCACCGAGCTGGACCGTAACAAGATTGAGGAAGTGCGCCCAGATAGGGCATTGTGTAGTGTAGCGTAAGGGACTACCCCGTAAGATAACGCGGGAAACAACCTGCCTAACCGAAAGGCGAAAGCTGAAACGGGAACAGAGCACGGCAGGAAAGCGGTAAGTCACCTAAAGACAGTTTGGTGCGACTGAACCGCCATGTTAAGCGGATACGAGGATGAAGTTGGGTTTACTGATACGCAAGTTTCTAATTTCTGTTATTTTCAGGCGGGGGAAAATGTCTGAAACCTCTGTCATGAACGCAATGGATGATGTTCCTCCATCCATTGGTTATCGCAATGTTCATGAAATCTGTAGGAGAACCTACGGCAAGGAAACGAAAGCGCATACCGACAATCCGCATTTCCCTACACACAATGTTAACTGGGGATACCCTACACAGGAACGCCTGAAAGGGCTATGGCTGCAGAGCCTGAAAATCCTGCAAGGGTACGGAGCGCTCGTAGTAGTCTGAGGCGGTAACGCTGTCCACACGGCGAAGGAGCGCAGTTATTGTGTACTAAAATGAATGTTGATTAGGGAGGAAAACCTCAATGCAACCAACAACTGAAATTTTAGAAAGAATCAGCAAAAACTCATTGGCCCATAAGGAAGAAGTATTTACAAGACTGTATCGCTATCTGCTGCGCCCGGATATTTACTATCAGGCTTATCAGCGTCTGTATAAGAATAAGGGTGCAGCTACAAAGGGTGTCAACCAGGATACGGCAGATGGTTTCAGCGAAGCCAAAATTGAAAGAATCATTCAGTCTTTGGCAAACGAGACCTATCAGCCTACGCCGGTAAGAAGAGTGTATATTGCAAAGAAAAACAATCCCAAAAAGAAACGCCCGCTGGGTGTTCCGACGTTTACGGATAAACTGGTTCAGGAAGCGCTTCGCATGATATTGGAAGCGATTTATGGGCCTCTCTTTTTGGATTGTTCCCATGGATTCAGGCCGAAAAGAAGCTGCCACACTGCTTTGAAGAAATTGAAGTATCAATTTGGCGGTGTGCGCTGGTTTGTTGAAGGAGATATCAAGGGGTGCTTTGACAATATCAACCACGAGGTACTGGTAGGATTTATCGGCAACAAAATCAAGGATGCGCGTGTGGTGAAATTGGTCTACAAATTTCTGAAGGCAGGATATTTGGAGGATTGGGTTTACCACAAAACCTACAGCGGTACTCCACAGGGAGGGATTCTCTCGCCGCTGCTGGCAAATATCTATCTGCACGAATTGGACCAATTCGTCATGAAACTGAAGGACGAATTTGACACTCCAGAAAAGGGGCAAATCACCCCGGAATACCGTGCGCTGCACAACAAAATCAAAAATCTTTGCTACCGCATTGACCGGAAACAAGGGGAGGAAAAGGAGCGTATGATAACTGAGTGCAAAGCGCTCCGCAAACAACTCCTGAAAACTCCCTGTACGGCGCAGACGGATAAAAAACTCAAATATATCCGCTATGCAGATGATTTTATCATCGGTGTAAAGGGCAGCAAAGAGGATTGCCAGTGGATCAAGAGCAAACTCGCCGAGTTCATTGGACAAACACTGAAAATGGAACTCAGTGAAGAAAAAACGCTCATTACCCACAGCAGCCAATGTGCCAGGTTTCTGGGTTTTGATGTCCGTGTCAGAAGATGTGAGAAGGTGAAGCGCAACAAGAAAGGCGCCAAAATGCGGACGCTCAATAACCATGTGGAACTTCTCGTCCCATTCGACGATAAAATCCACGAATTTATTTTCTCGAAAAAGATAGCGATACAGAAAAAGGACGGGAAACTGTTTCCCGTTCACAGGAATTCTTTACTGCGAGCCACAGATCTTGAGATTGTCACAGTTTACAATGACGAGCTGCGGGGCATTTGCAACTACTATGGAATAGCCAGCAACTTCTGTAAATTGAAGTATCTGTCTTACCTCATGGAATACAGTTGCTTGAAAACACTGGCAGCAAAGCACAAAAGCAAAATATCAAAGGTCATTGCCATGTACAAAGATGGCAGCGGCGAATGGGGTATCCCATACGAAACAAAAAAGAAATCCAAACGCCGTTATTTCGCCAACTATATGGACTGTAAAAATGCAAAAAATCCAACGGACCAGATCAGCAATGCAGCCATTATTTATGGTCAATCGGTGACAACACTTGAGAAACGCTTGAAAGCAAGGGTCTGCGAACTGTGCGGCACGACGGAAAGCGAACATTACGAAATCCACCATATCAATAAGCTGAAAAACCTCAAAGGGAAGGAACCGTGGGAAATCGCAATGTTGGCCAAACGCCGGAAGACGCTTGTGGTGTGTGAACGGTGCCATCACCTGATTCACAACCAGTGAGTTTATGCTGAACAAACAATGACAGAGCCGTATACTCCGAGAGGGGTACGTACGGTTCCCGGAGAGGGTGGCGCAAACCTGCCACCGCAAGATGGTAAGGCGGTGCCTCCCTACTCCACCAGAAGAAAGCGGTCCGCGCTGGCTATGATATTGACATTCTGCCGTCGGATTTGGCTACCTACGGACGGGATGCCAAGAACCTGCTGAAAGAACTGCAAAGCCAGAACGAGCGGATGTTCCTACTGACGTTTCTGGTGTTCAACACCGGGCGCACGCCCCAGGAACTGGAAACCAATATCTTCCAGGCTTCCAGCATCGCCCAGAAGCACAACTGCCAGCTGGTGCGCCTGGACTGGCAGCAGGAACAGGGACTCATGTCGTGTCTGCCCCTGGCCCACAACCTGGTGGAAACTGAGCGGGCGCTGACCACCAGTTCCACCGCTATCTTTATCCCGTTTACGACACAGGAGCTGTTCCAGTCGGGGCCCGGCGCACTCTACTACGGCCTGAATGCTCTCTCCAACAACCTCATCATGGTGGACCGCAAGCAGCTCAAAAACCCCAACGGCCTGATTTTGGGCACGCCCGGCAGCGGAAAATCCTTCGCAGCCAAGCGTGAAATCACCAACGCTTTCCTCTCCACAGACGATGATATCATCGTCTGTGATCCTGAGGGAGAGTACGCGGCCCTGGTGGAACGTCTGCATGGTCAGGTCATCAAAATCTCGCCTACCAGCACCCAATTTATCAACCCCATGGACATCAACAGCAATTACAGCGAAGAAGATAACCCGATTGCACTGAAATCGGATTTTATTTTGTCGCTGTGCGAACTGGTGGTGGGCGGCAAGGAAGGGTTGCTTCCTGTCGAGAAAACCGTCATCGACCGCTGTGTGCATCAAATTTACCAGGCGTACTTTCAGGACCCGCAGCCCGAGAAAATGCCGCTGCTGGAGGACCTCTACAAAGCCCTCTTGGAGCAGGAGGAAAAGGAGGCCCACCATGTGGCGACGGCTCTTGAAATCTACGTCAAGGGCAGTTTGAACCTGTTCAACCACCGCACCAACGTGGACATCGACAACCGCTTTGTCTGCTACGACATTCGGGAGCTGGGCAAACAGCTCAAGAAGATCGGGATGCTGGTGGTACAGGATGCCGTCTGGGGCCGTGTCACCACCAACCGCTACGCCGGAAAAACCACCCGGTTCTATGTCGACGAATTCCACCTTTTGCTCCGGGAGGAACAGACCGCCGCTTACTCGGTGGAAATCTGGAAGCGGTTCAGAAAATGGGGTGGCGCACCCACCGGCATCACCCAGAACGTGAAGGACCTGCTGGCCTCCCGGGAAGTCGAGAACATCTTTGAAAACTCGGACTTCATCCTCATGCTCAACCAGGCATCCGGCGACCGCC
Source organism: Faecalibacterium sp. An121 (assembly GCF_002160915.1). Taxonomy (GTDB): domain Bacteria; phylum Bacillota; class Clostridia; order Oscillospirales; family Ruminococcaceae; genus Faecalibacterium; species Faecalibacterium avium. The sequence goes on along the minus strand of NZ_NFLM01000006.1, from coordinate 20,525 downwards.
AGATTTTGGCCAAGCAGCTGAATATTTCTCCCTATCAGCTCAGTTATGTGACCCATTCCGGTGAAGGCGAGGGACTGCTGTTCTATGGCAATGTGATCTTGCCCTTCGTGGACCGGTTCCCCCAGGACCTGGAGCTGTATAAGATCATGACCACCAAGTTCTCGGACGGCACAGGTGAGGCCGGATGAAGCGCAAAAAAACCCGACTGACCTTTGTGGAGGAAAAGCAGCCTGGGACAGGTGCCCGCCCCGCAGGAGGCAAAACCCCTGGAGCCGATCAGAGCGGCAAGGCCAAAGCAAAACATTCCACCCGCGCCCCGCCCAAACGGGGCCTCAAGATGGATGCAGACAAAGCCAAAGAGCGGGCAGCACAGCTCCGGTTCGGCAAGGCTGAAATCATCGAAGAAAGCTCCAAACACCGCCGCCGCAAACCGGCTTTGGACGTGGTTCTGGCCGGGGAAACCCACAAACAGGTGGACCAGCAGAACCAGGATGAGAATACCGGCGTACAGGCTGCCCATGAAGGGGAACGTCTGGTGGAAGGCGCGGCAAAAAAGGGCGCAAAGAAGCTGAAAGATTCCAAGTACAGCCAGAAGCTGAAAGCCTCCCGAAAAGGGAAAAAGCCGGTCAAAGACCCCGACAAACCAAAGAGCCAGCCGGCGCAGGCGTATCGGGGGCAGCAAGCTGCACAGCCGCAGCCGGCATCCAACCCCATTTCCCGATGGAAGCAGCGCCAGAAGATCAAGGCTGGGTATTATGCCCGGAAGGCTGGGGGCAAGGCCGGGGGCGCAGCCGGTGAAAAAGCCGGGAGCACTGCTGCCAAAAAGGCTGCGGAAAAGGCCAAAGCTGCTGCCGTCAAGACGGCGCAGTTTGTTTCCACCCATGCCCACATGATTCTGATGGGCGGCGTTCTGGCCGTGCTGATTTTGGTACTCATTACCTTTATCACTTCCTGTTCGGTATTCTTTCCTGCTGGGACCGGCACGGTCTGGACCACCTCTTACACCGCTGAGGACGAGGACATTCTGGGAGCGGAGGAGGATTACTGCCTGTTGGAGGAAAAACTGATGGCTGAGATCGAGGCAATCCCGGCCAGCCATCCTGGCTATGACGAGTACAACTTCGATTTGGACCCCATCGACCATGACCCTTACGGGCTGGCGGCCATGCTGACGGCGATTCATGAAGCCTACACCCGGGGCGAAGTGCAGGGCACCATGACTGCTATCTTTAATATGCAGTACAAGCTGATCTTGACCGAAACCATCGAGATACGAACCCGAACCGAAACCCGAACGGACATTGATCCGGCCACCGGTGAGACCTACACCTATGAGGTGGAAGTGGAGTATGAGTGGAAGATTTTGAACATCACCCTCATCAACTACGGCATTGATTTTGTGGCCTCTAAGATGCTGTTCGGAGATGATCTGGAGCGGTATCAGATTCTGCAGGAAACCCAGGGCAACCGGCCGGAACTGTTCGGCGGATTGTCTCTGGTGATCGGTTCGGACGGCTCGGGAGAAGCGGGCATCGACTACCAGGTGCCCGCCGAGGCTCTCACCGACCCGGAGTTTGGTTCCATGCTGAAGGAAGCTGAGAAATACCTGGGCACCCCCTATGTCTGGGGCGGTTCCACCCCGGAAACAGGCTTTGACTGTTCCGGTTATGTCTGCTGGGTCCTGAACCAGTCAGGCTGGGACGTGGGCCGTACCACGGCCAATGGCCTGTGGCAAAAGGCTGCCAAAATCTCGGAACAGGAGGCCAAACCCGGCGACCTGGTGTTTTTCGAGGGCACCTATGATGTGGCTGGCGCAAGCCACGTGGGCATTTATGTGGGCAATGGCATGATGATCTCTGCCGGCGACCCCATCAAGTATTCCAATATCCATTCCAGTTATTGGGACAAACATCTGCTGGGATTCGGGAGAATCCCGAAGTGACAAGGAGGAAATATGAGCGAAAAACTTGAAAAGATGCGGGCTGACCTGGCAAAAGCCAAGGAGCGCCGCATCCAGCTGAATAACCGCATTGAGCTGCTGGAACGCCGGATTGCGGAGGCCGAAAAAGTGGAGGTGGCCGAGATGGTGCGCACCGCCAACGTCACGCCGGAGCAGTTGGCGATGCTCCTGAAGCAGGCGGCCAGTGCAGCACCGAATCCTGCGGCCCTGGCTGCCGCTGGGGTAACTTTTGACAACAAGGAGGACATGGATGAAAGCATGGAATAAGTTCTGCTGCGCCCTGGCATCGCTGGTGCTGCTGATGGGCAGTCTGGCCGCCCCGGCCTTTGCCTATGGGACGGAAACGGCGGACCCCACCCCCGCCCCGGCACCTGCTCCCGTCACGGTTCCTACCGCGGAGCCTGCGGAAGAAACCCCGGTAACGGTACAGGAAGAAGTCACTGGTCCCCTGACGCCGGAGGGCAACCTGACCCTGGTGGATGATTACCACACCACTTATTCGGATGGCTCCGGGCAGCAGTTCATTACGCTTGTGAGCAAGTCCGGGGCTTATTTCTACCTGGTGATTGATCGTGCCGCGGATGGAGACGAGACGGTCCACTTCATGAATCTGGTGGATGAGGCCGATCTGCTGGCCCTCATGGAAGAAGAAGATATTCCGCAGCCGGAACCGGAACCGCAGCCGGAACCCGAACCGGAACCCGAGCCCATGCCGGAACCTGAACCGGAAAAAGAGGAAGGCGGAGCCGGTAAATTCGTGCTGGTTCTGTTGGTGCTGGCAGGCATCGCCGGCGGTGGAGGCTACTTCTGGATGAAGCTGCAGCAGAAGAAGCGGGAGGCCGAGGAAAACAAGCCTGATCCCGACGCCGATTACCGGGAAGATGAAGAAGAAATCATTCTCCCCGACGGTGAACCCGAACCGGATGCAGCGCAGGACGAGGAAGCTGAACGCAAGGCATACCAGACCAGCGACGGTTACGAGGAAACTGAATAATCCAAACAATCAAAAACGAGGGGATGGCAAAGCCGTCCCCTCAAATTACATATCACTATATCTTATACGTCGATATTTTTTTCCAGTTTAGAGGAAAGCCCATTGCGTTCAAAAGTTCATCTTCCGCTATGTGATTTGTTGCCTTCAATAATTTGTCAATGCATTGGGTTAGAGATTTTTTAAATGTGTGAAACTCATTCGGAGAAAGTAAGTATCGGAAGGCGATGACCATAGCAAACAGATCGCGTTTTCCTAATATATAGGCATTCCCTGTTTTAGAAATGCAAAGCTTTTGATGAAGAATGGTATCAGGAATGGTGTCCTTGGTACGGTAGGAAAAAAGCCGCTCATTATGGGCACACACGTTTCTGAATTTCGTTAGTACTGTTAAATATTGCCGGAGTTGTTTTTCATTAACATGGAGGAAATTTTTACTGACTTTGGTTTGAAGGTCTGATGTCAAAAAGATATACATTTTTGATAATGAACCAAATGTCATTGCGTTCACCAGTACCCACAATGGTACATTATTATAGGTGTTTCTTTGATATTCAATATAAGGGTACTGTGTAGACTGGGATAGCCTTGTCAGCTCGGAAATCAAACGAGAGATGCCAGCCTGATGTTTGGCGATACTATTGTAGTTTGTTGGATTTAAGTATGCGCTTTGGTTTTCTCCATATTTTTCTGTAAAGTAGTAGGACAAAAGAGAACGCAGATGTTGTTCTATATGTAAGAGATATCTTAAAAACAGAGCCCGGATGTTTTCGTCGAACTCATATAAAGATACAATTTCATCAAGAGAAGTTCCACTCTTATAAATTTTCTGACCTGGAATACGGAAGATATGCTTATAGCCGGTAACAAGAGAATAGTAACCAATTTCCTGTAGCTTAGCCTTTGCTTTGACTTCGTCAGGAATAAGGATGTGTTTCTCCTCTTTTAATTTTGTGAGCTGTTGCTCATACGTCATAAAAGGTTTTGGCATATTATATCCTCATGTCAGCAAATAAAGAAAAGGAGGTCCCTTACGGAACCTCCCCTCTGGCTACGGGCCTCACAAGTTTCCGCAGCACGATCACTATACATAGTATATGCAGAAGTGTTGAAATTGTCAACAACAAATTTTGAAAGGAGAATTATTTTGCCTAAGTTGATTGTGAGCGAAAAGCCCTCTGTCGCTCAGGCCATTGGCAAGGCCCTGGGCATTACCAAACGCTGCGACGGGTATCTGGAAGGAGAGGAATTTCTCGTCAGCTGGTGTGTTGGCCATCTGGTGGAGCTGGCTCCGCCCGGCAGCTATGACCCCAAACTGGTCAAATGGTCCAAGGCAGACCTGCCTATCTTGCCCAAAGCATGGCAGTACCTGGTGTCGCCTGGAACCCAAAAGCAGTTTGAAGTCCTGCGCAGCTTGATGGCCCGGCCCGATGTGGAACAGCTTGTCTGTGCCACCGATGCTGGGCGCGAGGGGGAGCTGATTTTCCGGCTTGTCTATCACCAGTGCAAATGCAAGAAGCCCTTTACCCGGCTCTGGATCAGCAGCATGGAGGATGCCGCCATCCGGGAAGGATTCGCCCACCTGAAGCCCTCAACCGAATACGATGCTTTATACGAAGCAGCCCTTTGCCGGGAGCGTGCCGACTGGTTGGTCGGTATCAACGCCACCCGGCTTTTTTCGTGCCTGTATGGTCAGCCCCTGAACGTAGGCCGGGTGATGACCCCTACCCTTGCCATGACGGTGAGCCGGGAAGCTGCCATTGATGCGTTTCGGCCTGAACCGTTCTATCTGATTCAGCTTCGGACAGGAGGTTATATGGCATCCAGCGAACGATTCAAGGACAAGACCCAGGCCGAGGCGCTGCTGGCAGAGTGCCGGAAAGCCAGCGAGGCAGTCCTGCAAAAAAACGAACGAAAGGAGAAAACAGAACGTCCGCCCGCCCTCTATGACCTGACATCTCTCCAGCGGGATGCCAACCGGCTGCTGGGCTATTCGGCGCAGCAGACCCTCGATTACACCCAAGCCCTTTATGAAAAGAAGCTGGTGACCTATCCCCGCACCGACAGCCGGTATTTGACCGAGGATATGGAGCCGGGCCTGCCGGACCTGGTTCGTCAGACCGCTTTCCACTTCGGTGTGACCGGCGAAATCCCCATCCACGCAAAACAAGTCATCAACAGCAAAAAGGTCAGCGACCACCACGCAATCCTGCCCACCAGGAGCATGGCGAAAGCTGACCTTTCTTCTTTGCCCGCAGGAGAGGCAAACGTCCTTCGGCTGATTGCGGCCCGGATGCTGGCCGCCATGGGAGAGCCGTACCGCTATGCGGAGACCACGGTGCAGATGGAGTGTGCTGGAACCGTCTTCACGGCCAAGGGCAAGACCGTTCTGGCCGAGGGCTGGAAGGCGGTCGAGCGAGCCGTCCTTGGGGATACCTCTGAAAAAGACAAGGAAAAACTGGAACTTCTGCCCGAAGTGCAGGGTCAAGAGACTCTGCCCATCCTGGACGCCCAGCTGAAAGAGGGCCAAACATCCCCGCCCAAACCCTACACGGAAGACACTCTGCTCTCGGCCATGGAAACAGCCGGGAAAGAGCGTATGCCGGAGGAAGCCGAGCGCCGGGGCATCGGGACCCCTGCCACCCGGGCGGGCATCATCGAGAAGCTGGTCAAGAAAGGTTTTCTCACCCGTGAGGGCAGCGGAAAGACAAAGAACCTGATCCCCACTGAGAAAGGACGGGCACTGATCGCTGTCATGCCCGAAGAAATCCAGTCACCTGCCATGACCGCTGACTGGGAGCAGCAGCTCCTGCAGATCGAGCGGAGTGAATTGGCCCCCGAGAACTTTATGGACGAAATCGAACAGATGGTGGTCTCCCTGGTCGAAACCAGTGAGGCAGTGAAAGGAGCAAATGTGCTTATGAAGAACAATGGCAAGATCGTTGGCGCCTGTCCCCACTGTGGTGCAGAAGTAGTTGAACGTGAAAAGGGTTGGTTCTGCGCGAACCGGGAGTGCCGGTTTGTGATTTGGAAGGACAACGCCTTTTTCAAGCGGCTGGGCAAGCACGTTTCAGCCAAGCTGGTGGACAAGCTGCTGCGGGATGGCCGTGCCCGGCTCAAGGACTGCAAGAGCCAGCGCACCGGCAAGACCTACAACGCCTCCGTCCTGATGACCACCGGGACCGATGGCCGGCCTCAGTTCAGTCTGGAATTTGAGAATGGGGGCAACCGCTGATGCAGGACGTTTTAGAACGCTTTTTTGCTGCCGAAAGCAACGTCTACCTGATTTTGCAGCTTAAGTCTGGGCCGGAGACACGGAACGAGCAGTTTGAATCACTGGACCGGTTGGCGCAGATGGGAAAGAAGCCGGATTTGACGCACTATGAGGATGCCTATTTTGCCAACACGCCGGCATATCTTCACGGCATGGACACAGCCGAAGCGCTGGAAGAACTTTATATGCAGTTCAATCTTTATCGTCCGCCTGACTTTAAAGGACACAGCCTTTCAGTCAGTGATGTAGTCGCGCTGAAACTAGATGGACATGCCTGTGCATTTTTTGTGGACAGGATCGGTTTCAAGGAACTGCCGGAATTTCTGGAAAAGATGAAGGACACCGCCTGTTCCCGTCCGTCGCTGAAAGGGCAGCTGAAACGACCTGAAAGACCGGATTCTCCTGCAAAGGGGAAAAACCACAGAGAAAGGGATACACGATAATGAATTTCACCTATGAAGAAGTCAACCTTATGGCGCTTTACAACGCCGGCAGCCGTGAGCGGCTGATCGAAGTGTTGACCGAGATGCGAACCTATCTCACTTTTTCCGAAACGGAGCTGCGAGACCTGACCGACAGCACTCTCGACAAGCTGGCCGACATGACCGATGCAGAGTTTGCTGAGCTGGACCTGTACCCGGATTTTATTTGAGGAGGGCTTATGGCGGACGAAAAAGCGACCGAAAGTAAGTGGCAGTGCTATATCATCCCTGACCTCGCCACCTGGACGGGGGCAGCAGGAAGCAAGCCACATACACCCATCGAGTTCTATGACACCTACGAGCAGGCTGTGGCCCGGTTTCAGGAGCTGCGCTCTGAACCCTATAACAGTGAGGACCTGTCGGCGGCCCGGCTGACCTTTGGTGTTCAGCGTGAGGACCCGCCCGGCGCTGCCGACCTGCTCCAGGTCCGTCAGGGAAAAAACTTTTTGGTGGAAGATTACACGCGGATGGCATCGGTAAACCAAAGTCCCGAGGCTATGGATATTCTTCGGAAGATGCGGAAGGACCTGGGTTTTGACCGGGTTCGGGTCTATGAGCGGGATGCCTATGGGGGCTTTTGTGATCCCAAAGATATAGCATTCAGCCGTTGGAAGCATCCTCTTAAACCGATGCTGAGAAAATCTGTGCTGAAGGACCTGAAAGAAACTGGCGGCAAGACTGCACCCGCCCCGAAACCCCAACGGAAAAAAGAGAGGGGCCGGGAATAAGAGAAAGGAGGTCCCGTTATGCCCACAAAAGCCGAGCTGTATTCACAGCTTGCGTCCGATACCGCCCGCCGTCTGACAGGAAACTGGGAACGGTGGGCGGATTTTTTATCGCTGGCCGGAAGGCTGTACAAGTACCCCTATTCCGATCAGCTCTTGATCTATGCCCAGCGCCCGGACGCCACTGCCTGCGCTGAATACGATGTGTGGAACAACCGAATGAACCGGTTTGTCCGGCGCGGCTCCAAAGGTATCGCCCTGCTGGATGACAGTGGTGGCACCTCGCACCTGCGGTATGTCTTTGACGTGTCAGACACCGGCACCCGCCGAAACTCCCTGGACCCGGACCTCTGGCAGATGGATTTTACCTTCCGGGAACCGGTGGCCGAAATGCTGGCGAAAACCTATGGGGTCAGTGATCCCAACTTCGCCCAGCAGCTTGCAGATCTCTCCGGCAAACTGGTGGAGGACTACTGGGACAACAATGCCCAGGATATCCGTGACATCGTTGACGGTTCCCTGTTGGAAGGGTATGATGATCTTAACCTGGAGCTGGAATTTAAATCAGCGGGTGCCATCAGCATCACTTGGCTGCTTTTGTCCCGATGCGGCATCGACCCGGAAGGATGGTTTGACCGGGATGATTTTCAGGCGGTCTATTCCTTCAGCACACCAGAAGCGGCGAACGTCCTGGGAACGGCAGTCACGGAAAGCTGCAGTCAGGTGCTGCGGCAGATCGAGAGAACCATCAAGACAACTACCCGGCGCAGAAATATAGAAAGGAGCCAAGAGTATGAGCAGCTTAACTTATTCTCAGAACGGGGATTATCTGATCCCGGACCTGGCCCTCGATCCGGCCCCGGCCAAGCCCCTGGGCAAGTACGGACGGATGCGGCAGACGTATCTCAAAACCCACCGGCGTCTGATTTACAATCAGATGCTGCTGTCCGGGAGCCTGTTTCCGCACCTGCAGGAAGTGGACAAGACAGCACACCAGAGGCTGGAACAGATGATGCCTCAGCTGGCGAAGGACGCGGGAGCGACGGAGGAGCTGAAAACCCGGAACCCGATGCAGTGGGTGGGCCTGATGAACACCTGCAAGGCACAGGCCGAGGAAATCCTGATGGAGGAGCTCATCAACAACTGAGTTTCTTCCCCAGTGAAGCGGAGCAAATCGAACAGATCGACCGACGAGCGGAGACCGAAAAAGTCTCCGCTTTTTCTTTTTCCGGTGAGGATATTGCGCTGGCCCTGGCCAGCGGCAGCGGATTTGCCCAGGGCAAAGAGCGGATTGCGGCTTATTTTGAAGAAAACCACACCCCCAAAGAACGGGCCGAGTTTTTGAAAAACGAGTACGGCATCGGAGGGCAGACCTGGACTTTCCTGGATGGCAGCCACGGTTTCCTGGAATACAATGCCCGCGGCATCCAGCTGCGCTCTTATCCCGAGGGGCAGGAGCAGCGGTTTTCCTGGTCTGATGCGGCAAAGAGGATCGGGGTTCTGATTGCCGCCGGCAAGTATCTGGACGAGCCGAGCAAGGAAGAACCCATTTGGGAGTACAACGGCGTCAAGGAGCGCCACCCGGATAACCTCGTCCTTTACCAGATGGGGGACTTCTACGAGCTGTATGGTGAAGATGCCCGCACCGCCGCTGCCGAGCTGAACCTGAACCTTTTCAGCCGCTCCATTCCGGGCGGAGGCCGGGTGGAGATGTGCGGTTTTCCGGTGAACCAGCTGGAACAGACTGTAGAACGGCTGCGCGACAAGCACGATGTGACGGTTTCCGCCCAGCAGAAGGGCAGCGCCCAGCGCCGGGAATATACCATCCTCTCCATCGACCACGAAGCAGAGCAGGCCATTGATGCCCACGAGGCTGAGTTTGGCGCAGATGGATTCCGGGCGTTCCCGGATGAGGAAGCAATTCAAAATGCCACCATCCGGAAATTACACGAGCGATACAAGCCCATTGTGCTGGAGGCGGTCGCCCGGGATGCCAGATACGGGAATGTTTGCAGCGACGGCGACCGAGAACGCGCGGTGATTGAAGGCCGGGCGGCCATCCAGCGGGCTGTTTTGTCATCTGGCAACCGGGAACTGCTTCATCTCTATTCCCATATCCCTGAGTTCCGGCAGCGCCTGACCCGAGAAGTCGTTGATGAGACCTATCCCAAGCTCTATGAGCTGCTGCACCCCCTCTCGGATGCAGACATCGACAAGGCAATCCAGAGCTGGAATGGCAAAATCGAGAGCAAGCACGCTGTTGTCCGCTATATGAAAAACCATGCACGGGAGAAAGATACCGCCGCATGGCTGGCCCATGAGTATGACGGCAGTGATGGCAAAACCCCGTTTACAGTCCGTCCCGGAAGTCCGGTCAGGACAGAGCTGCCCTGGCCCAAGGTCCAGCGGCGGATTGCCCAGCTCATCAAAGAGGACCGTTTTTACACCCAAGTCGAACGGGATAACCTGGATGATGTGGACCCTGTTTCGATCCGGGAATCGCTGGCTGACCGCGGTATCGTGAATGGCCAGGTGGTGGAACCTGAAAAGTTGGACAACGATCCCTTTATCCAGCAGGTGGTGGCGGATGCCGAGCAGGCAGCCGTAGAACCTGTCGTTGATGCACCAAAGGAGGCGGAACCGGAAGCCCTGTCCGATGCAGAGTATGCCAGACGGAGTCTGGTCCCGGGCGAAACCGCCTTTGATCTGGATGACCGCCGGTTTGTGGTGGACCAGGTGGACCTGGATTCGGAGCGGATCAGCCTGCGGGATGTGACCTTTGCCCAGGCCACCGGTTTTCCCATCTTCCGCTCGGAGCCGATTTGGGTGATTCGTCAGTACCTGGAGCAGGAAGCGGCCCCGGCCAAACCTGAGAAGCCCCTGACGGCGGAGGATGTGACCGATATCCGGCTGGAGAGCAGCAGCTATTCCGCGATCTCTCGGGAAAAGGAGTATCACCTGTCCTGCAAGATCAACGGGGTGCCGGACACGCTGGTCTACACCGTATCCCAGCACGATGACGGCGAAGGTTTTACCATCCAGAGCCAGAAGGACGATATCTGGAATAAGATGTCCCGCCCGGAGCTGGAAAAGCTGGAGGATGTGCTGGCCAGAGCGGTGGAGTTTGACTACTGGAGCAAATCCATCGAGCACGCAGCAGATGCGGATGCTCTTGAAGTGGTGGCTCTGGACTACCGCTGGGCAGAAGACCTGAATCTGAGCGATGAGCAGCAGGATGCACTTTGGAGACAGATCGCGGCCCGCAGGGCGCAGCTTACCGCCCAGCCCACCTTTACAACAGAACCGGTGGCATCCTATCCGGCAGAAGAAACAAATCTTCCCTACGATGTAGTGGTCGAAAAACTCCACATCGAGCCACCTGAGCCTCCCGAACAAGAATCGCCTGCGCCTCCCGCCCGGAACTTCCACATCTCCGACAGCCACCTGGGGGAGGGCGGTCCCAAACAGAAGTTTGCCCGCAATGTGGAGGCCATCCGCACCCTGCAAACGCTGGAGTCTGAAAACCGGAACGCCACCCCGGAAGAACAGGAAACCCTGTCCCAGTACGTCGGGTGGGGCGGCCTGGCAGATGCCTTTGACCCGGACAAGGACAGCTGGGCCAAGGAGTATACCCAGCTGAAGGAACTGCTCTCTCCCGAGGAATACGCCGCCGCCCGGGCCAGCACCCTGAACGCACACTACACTAGCCCCACCGTCATTCACGCCATCTATGACGCAGTGGAGAAGATGGGCTTCCAGACCGGCAACATTCTGGAACCCTCCTGCGGCGTGGGCAACTTTTTCGGAATGCTGCCTGAATCCATGCAGGGCAGCCGCCTGTACGGCGTGGAACTGGACAGCATCTCGGGGCGTATCGCTCAAAAGCTCTACCCGGAAGCCAACATCACGGTGGCGGGCTTTGAGACCACCAAGCAGCAGGACTTTTATGATCTTGCCATCGGCAATGTGCCATTTGGCAACTACAAGGTCAACGACAAAGCCTACAACAACCTCGGTTTCTCCATCCACAACTATTTCTTTGCCAAAGCTCTTGACCAGGTGAGGCCGGGCGGCGTGGTGGCCTTTGTCACCAGCCGGTACACGATGGATTCCAAGGATTCCACCGCCCGCAAGTATCTGGCCGAGAGGGCCGACCTGCTGGGGGCCATCCGGCTGCCCAACAATGCGTTCCGTGCCAATGCCGGCACCGATGTGGTGTCCGACATCATCTTCCTGCAAAAACGTGATCGGCCCATCGACCGGGAACCCGACTGGGTGCAGCTGGGCCAGACCGAGAGCGGCATCTCCATCAACCAGTATTTTGTGGACCATCCCGAGATGGTCCTGGGTGAACTGACCACCGAGAGCACCCAGTATGGCCGGGAAGAAAGTACCGTGCTGCCCCTGGAAGGCGCAAATCTGAGCGAACAACTGAAGGAGGCCATCTCCCATCTGGAAGGCGAATACCGGGAGGCCGAGCATACCGCCCCGGACGTGGGAGAGACCGAGACAAGCCGCGACTTTTTGCCCGCTGACCCCAACGTGAAGAACTTCTCCTACACGGTGGTAGATGGAGAGGTTTACTACCGCGAAAACTCGGTCATGACCCACTTGGATCTGAATGACACGGCCAAGGGCCGGGTCAAGGGCATGGTAGAACTGCGTCAAATCGTCCACGAGCTGATTGACCTGCAGATGGAGGACGGCCCGGGTGACGCCATCCGGAAAAAACAGTCTGAACTCAATGCAGCTTACGATGCTTTTGCCAAAGAATACGGACTGCTGAACGACCGCAAGAATGGCCGCCTGTTCGAGGACGATTCTTCCTATTACCTGCTCTGTTCGCTTGAAAACCTGGACGAGAATGGCAAACTGAAAAGCAAGGCGGATATGTTCACAAAACGGACCATCCGGCCCGAACGGAACATCAGTCATGCAGCTACCCCCAGCGAGGCGCTGGCCATCTCCATCGGAGAACGAGGCCGGGTGGATCTCCCCTATATGTCCGAGCTGCTGGGCAAGCCGGGAGACTATGACAGCATCATCACCGACCTGCGGGGCGTGATCTTCAAGGACCCGACCACGGATGTAACCGACCCGGAAGCAGGCTGGCAGGCTGCGGATGAATACTTGTCCGGCAACGTCCACAACAAGCTGCGGATTGCCGAACTGGCAGTCCTAACCAACCCGGAATTTGCTCCTAACGTGGAAGCTCTGACCAAGGCTCAGCCCCGGGACCTGGAAGCCTCTGAAATTGATGTGCGTCTGGGTGCCACCTGGCTGGACCCCAAGGTGATCCAGCAGTTCATGCTGGAGACTTTCCAGGTACCGTTCTATCTGCGCCGGGCCATCCAGGTGAACTTTTCTCCCCTCACAGCCGAGTGGCAGATCGAGGGCAAGGGCAAGACCGGTATCAACGATGTGGCCGCCTACGAGACCTACGGCACCAGCCGGGCCAACGGTTATAAAATCCTGGAGGACACCCTGAATCTGAAGGATGTGCGGGTGTATGACACCATTGAGGACGTGAACGGCAAGCAGCAACGGGTGCTGAACAAAAAGGAAACCACCCTGGCCCAGCAGAAGCAGCAGGCCCTCAAGGACGCTTTTGCGGGTTGGATTTGGAAGGACCCGCAGCGCCGCGAAACCCTGGTCAAGCAGTACAACGAGCTGTTCAACTCCACTCGCCCCCGGGAGTACGACGGCAGCCACATCCATTTCGTGGGGATGAACCCGGAAATCAGCCTGCGTGAACACCAGAAGAACGCCATTGCCCATGTGCTCTACGGCGGCAACACCTTGCTGGCCCACGAAGTTGGCGCAGGCAAAACTTTTGAAATGGCGGCCTCCGCCATGGAGGCCAAGCGGCTGGGCTTGTGCCAGAAATCTCTTTTCGTCGTGCCGAACCACCTGACCCTCCAGTGGGCGCAGGAGTTTCTGCATCTCTATCCCAGCGCCAAACTGCTGGTAGCCAACAAGAAGGATTTTGAAACCGCCAACCGGAAGAAGTTCTGCGCCCGTATCGCCACCGGAGACTATGATGCGGTCATCATTGGTCACAGCCAGTTTGAGAAAATCCCCCTTTCTTTTGAACGGCAGGAGCGGATCATCCAGGAGCAGATCGACGAGATTCAGAATGCCATCTCTGAGATGAAGTACCGGGTAGGCGAACGGTTTACCATCAAGCAGATGGAAAAGACCCGGAAAAACCTGGAACAGAAGCTGGAAAAGCTGAAAGCCACCGAGCGGAAAGATGACGTGGTGACCTTCGAGCAGTTGGGTGTGGATCGGCTGTTTGTAGACGAAAGTCACAGTTTTAAGAACCTTTTTTTGTACACTAAGATAAGGAATGTGGCTGGACTGTCCACCTCAGAGGCCCAGAAGTCCAGCGATATGTTTGGAAAGTGCCGCTATATGGACGAGATCACCGGAGGCCGGGGCGTGATTTTCGCCACCGGCACCCCAGTGTCGAACTCCATGACCGAGCTGTACACGGTGATGCGCTACCTGCAGTACGGCACCCTGCAGCAGAAGGGCCTGACCCACTTCGACTGCTGGGCCTCCACCTTTGGCGAGACCACAACCAGTATAGAACTGGCCCCGGAAGGCACCGGCTACCGGGCACGAACCCGCTTCGCCAAGTTCTTCAACCTGCCCGAGCTGATGAATATGTTCAAAGAGGTGGCAGATATCAAAACCTCGGATCAGCTCCACCTGCCGGTGCCGGAAGCTAAGTTTGAGACAGTGGTAGTGAAGCCCTCGGATATCCAGAAGGACATGGTGGCCGAGCTTTCCAAGCGGGCCGCCGCCGTTCACAGCGGCGCGGTGGATGCTGCAGAGGACAATATGCTCTGCATCACCAACGATGGCCGCAAAATCGGCCTGGACCAGCGCCTTATGAACCCGCTGCTGCCGGATAACCCGGACAGCAAGCTGAACGCCTGTGTTCGCAATGTCCTGAAGATCTGGGAAGAAGGAAAGGAACAGAAGCTGACCCAGCTCTTGTTCTGTGATCTATCCACTCCCAAGGGGGATGGGCAGTTCAACGTTTATGATGATATCAAAAAGAAGCTGCTGGCAGCGGGGGTGCCCGAGAGCGAGGTGGCCTTCATCCACACCGCCGACACCGAAGCCAAGAAGAAGGAACTGTTCTCCAAAGTTCGTGCGGGCAAAGTGCGGGTCCTGCTGGGCAGCACTCAGAAGATGGGAGCAGGCACCAACGTACAAGACCGGCTGGTAGCAGTCCACCACCTGGATGTGGGCTGGAAGCCCTCGGATATGACCCAGCGCAATGGCCGCATCATCCGCCAGGGCAACCGGAACAAAGAAGTGCAGGTCTACAACTACGTCACTGAGGGTACATTTGACGCATACCTGTGGCAAACTCTTGAGAATAAGCAGCGATTTATCTCCCAGATTATGACAAGCAAAAGCCCGGTCCGATCCTGTGATGATGTAGACGAACAGGCTCTCAGCTATGCCGAGATCAAGGCATTGTGCGCTGGAAATCCGCTCATCAAGGAGAAGATGGACCTGGATATCGAGGTGTCCCGGCTCAAGGTTCTCAAAGCAGACCACCAGAGTCAGCAGTACCGGCTGGAAGATAAGCTGCTCAAGACCTTCCCTGCCTCCATCCAGCACCAAAAAGAGGTTATTGCCTGCATGAAGCAGGACGCAGAAACCGCAGAAGCACATCCCCAGGTGAAGGACGGCTTCTGCGGCATGACCATCAAAGGAATGTACTATGAGGAAAAGCTCACCGCCGGTGAACGGCTGCTGGCGGCCTGCCAGGAGCTGCCCTCGGCCGGGGCGGTGGAAATCGGCAGTTACCGCGGCTTCCCGATGGAGCTTTCCTTTAGCACCCTTCACAACCAGTTCGAGATTGCCTTCAAGGGCCAGTCCACCAACCATGTGTTCCTGGGCACCGACGCCCGGGGCAACATCACCCGTCTGGACAATGCCCTGGACAACTTCCCGGAACGGATTGAGAAGGCTGAGAACCGCCTTGGAACCTTAATTCAGCAGCGGGATGCCGCTCAGGCCGAGCTGGGCAAACCCTTCCCGCAAGAGGATGAACTGGCCGCGAAATCTGCCCGACTGGCAGAGCTGGACGCCCTTCTGAACATGGAGGAGAGCCCCAGCCAGGAAGCGCCCGGGGAAGAAAAGGCGGAGGCAAAAGAGGAAGGCCGCAAGCCGTCCGTGCTGGCTGAGCTGAAAGCCGCGGTGCCTGACCGGACACCCCGGCCCAAAACCCATGAAAAGGAGGCGGATGCCCGATGACCGATGCAGAACTGAACACGGCCCTTTATGAGAAAATGTTTGCAGAACAGGAGCAGTTCAAGGACTGGCTGCTGACACAGCCGCCTGAGAAAATCCTGGAACGCAGCTATGAGTACACTGTGCGAGAGGATTTTCTTCTTGCTCTGGAGCAGGACGATCTGACCAGAGGCCAAATCGCAGCCCTGCTGGCCACTCCCACACCGCTGGATGACCTCTTTCACACGTATGAAGCAACCGAAACGCACCACATGGAGGAAGTCTGGAGCTGCCTCGAGAGCTTGGCGGAGTACCGCAAAGCGGAGCAGGCCGTGCAGGAGGAACGGCTCAACATTTCCTGCAAGGAAGCCATTGAGAAAGCGATTGACGGCAATTATCGGGGGAACAGCCTGGATGCGAAAGCAGCGGCGCAGGAAGTTCTGGACCAGTTTGGACCCGAGCGGGTCCAGACTGTCCTTGCTGCGACGGTACAGGACAAGGACTGGGATGCCCGATTCTCCCGCGAGAATAAAGCGTGGGCGCGGACGGTGCCCATGCCACTGGCAGTAGATGGCGCGAACCGGCGGTCCCGGTGGCTGGTGGACAGCCATCCCGGACTTGTCAATCTGTTTGTGGATCAGGTCCGGGACCTGGCCCGGGAGCGGGAAAAGGAAAAGTCGTCGGTGATCCAGCAGCTGCGGCAGGAGCCGACCGTCGGTAAGGCCAAGGCAGCCCCTCCCAAGAAGCGGGAGCCGGAGCGGTAATGGAAAAGTCTGAGGTCATTATTCTGAGGGTATCTCCCGAGGAATTGAGCCGGATTCGGAAAAAGATGCTGGACGTGGGTGTCCTCAACCAAAGCGCCTACCTGCGAAAGATGGCCCTGGATGGCTACTGTGTACGGCTTGATCTGGACGAAGTTAAAGAACTGAATCGCCTGCTGCGCATTTGCAGCAACAACTTGAATCAATACGCAAAACGTGCCAATGAAACCGGCTCCATCTACAAAGCAGACATTGAGGATTTACAGAGGCGGCTGGATGCCATCTGGCAGCAGCAGAAGGAGCTTTTGACGGAACTGGCCGGCATTGAATAATAAACACGGTATAGCGAGTAAAGCTATACCGTGCTACATAGAGTCGAGAGCCTTGCAGGATAATGGACTGTCCTGTATACTGAAATCAGAAAGGAGGCAAGTTCGATGCGGATTATTTTGAGGATTTTTGTCTGGCCGGTGATTTTGCTGCTGGGGATGCTGTGCTTCCTGGGCACCATCGCATACAAAGTGGCTGCCTATGTGATCTCTCCCTTCCTTCTGCTGGGCCTTGGATGCTGCATTTACTGCTTGGTACAAGCCCGCTGGATGGACCTGGCAATCTTTGCCGTGATCGAGCTGGGCATCCTTTTGGCGCTGTTTGTCATGATCGGACTGGTGATCCATGCAGAAAATTTGCGAGATTGGATGCGTAGTCTTTTAAGCTCCTGATGAGAAAACCGGAGCCCTGGCATAGACCACCAGGGTCTCGGGATGGATGAGAAGCACGGGTTTATTGTGAGACAAAGCATAATGAACTGTGTAGCCTGTTCCACTGGATTCCTGGTTTTTGTAATCGTAGACGCCGAGCAAAACGTCGGTATGATCCACCAGATATCGGTTCCTGGCGTGGTAGCACCCGGAAAAATATCGGGGACTTAGGACAAGGACTTCACAGCTTCTCTTTAAGAGATTGGAATAGCGATCCTGATCGGCAGCCTTCCAGCGTCGTTCCTGACCTTCAAAGGGGATGATGCAATGGAGCTGCAGGTCGGGATTTTGCCGTTTCAGAGAAAGAACGGCTTCTCCGGCCCAAAGATCTAACCCGAGGGCGCAGCCGGAATAGAAATCTGTAATCCCGCGATGATGAAGCCGCAGAATCTGTTTTTTCAGTACGGCTTTTAGTTGAATACAGCCGGGAGCTGACTCGTCATACTGGAAACTGAAATGGGATGGACGGTGGCCAGTAAAAGCACAAGAAGTCAGCACTGCCATAAGTTTTTTCCTCTTGGTTTAACCCTTTGCCATGTGTAAGAAGTCTGACAAGATTTCTTGCATCTTCTAAAGCTATTGTACATTGGATACACTTAGCTTGTCAATGATAGGACAAGTATCCAAAACAATAAGCTGAGGTGAGAACGTGGAGGAGTACGGAACCATTCGCATCAAGCTGGATGAACTGATCCAAAAGGCCGGCATCAGCAAGAACAAGTTGAGCCATAAGGCGGAAATGCAGCGTTCGCAGATCAACAACTATTGCAACAACGAGATCACGCGATTGGACATCGACGTGCTTGCAAGAATCTGCACTGTGCTGAATTGTGAAATTGGGGACTTACTGGAATTTATCCCTCCGGAGAAAACGAAATAAAAATATATGGGGAGCCCGGCAAAAACGCCGGACTCCCCACTTTTTGTGATATGTTCTCCCACAGATTGAGTTTGCAGAAAGATGCCATTTGGAGATGGATTCAAGTATGTGCCGGGCTATGCCGACAGAACAGCTTTTCAGATGATTTTTCCGACACACTTCAAGGCTTGCAGTGCGTTCAGAATTTTGGCCAGCTGCTGATGATAATTTGACTCGTTGTATCGGATATATCCAACAGTCATGAATGTACCATAACGGAAGGTTTTCTTTTCAAATTCGCCGTCCAGTTGGTCTCTCAGATATTCATACAGAGTCAGCCTAGCCTGAGTCGATTTTGACGGGGCAGGATTGTTTTTAGGATCGACCGAATATTTGACTGCGATAATATCGTTCTCAATCTGGAGGTACAGATTATCGCAGATGTCTTCTGTCAGACCCATGGCATCAAGTTCATCGCTCGTAAAAAGATTGCTCAACCACAAGGCCATAAACCCGCCCGAGGGGTTGGACACATATCCCCAGGAGCAGTCTTTCCCCCACAAAGGGTTTGGTCCGCTTTCCAGGTCCTTCTGCAGGTGTTTGAAAAAGCCCCTGTAGGAATCTGGGGTCCAGTCTTCGATTTTTAAAAACTGATAACTGTTTGCCCTGTATTCAATCCATTCCAGGTACTCCAGATAGTTGCGGAAGATGGGATTCTCAATGGTTTCTTGATATCGCCGGAAAATGGACAGCAAATCTTCGCGTGTGAATTCGCAGTCCACACCTTTCTCCGGTCTGGGTTGGTCAAAGATCTTATAATACACCGTAATGATATTGTCTTTGGAAAGCCACGGTTCAGATTTCAACAAAGCCTCTTTGTATCGCTCGATCTGATTATCATGGATGTTTGTAGCGACTTTATCCTCCAGGATGATCCGGAAATCGTTGAAATAAACCAATACGTCAATGTTGTCGTACTGCTTCTCTATTTTTTGAATCCGCCAATCATCGCAGTAGCCCTGCTGGTTTTTACTCCGGAGAATCCGGTTCATGAAAACCATGGCGCATTCCCGGATCTGCGGGTCGGAGTCCCATCCATCTTCGGTGAGGTGGGAGAGCAGCCAGCAAATGAATGCATCCTGGGAGAGTTCACTGGTTGCATACCGGAATAGATTGGTTACGCAAAGATTGAAACTCATAAAGACTCCTCCTTATATGTATATTTCTCTTACCCTGGAAACGTGTCACAGGGAGAATTTTGTCGGTTTGGTCTTTACTTTTTGAACCAAAAACTGCAAATTGTCGATTTGTTTCAAGTATAGCACACTGTTATTCAGCAGACAACGTCAGGCCCCAGCTTATGTGAGGAGGTGGAATCAATGGCTGCCACACGCCTAATCGCCCTGCACGTCAATAAGGGCAAGAGTGTTGCCCAGTGTCTCCGCGCCCGGACGGATTATGTGCAGAACCCGGAGAAAACGGACAATGGAGAACTTGTTACTGCCTATGAGTGCGACCCCATGACGGCAGATCAGGAGTTTCTATTGGCAAAACGTCAGTATGAGCATATCACCGGGCGGCGGCAGAAGCGTGACGTGATCGCTTATCAGATTCGGCAGTCCTTCAAGCCGGGGGAGGTAACGCCGGAAGAAGCAAATGCCATTGGCCAGGAACTGGCCAAACGATTTACCAAGGGCAAACACGCTTTCATTGTGGCCACCCATACAGATAGGTCGCACATCCACAATCACATCGTTTTCAACTCGACTTCCCTGGATTGTACACGGAAATTCCGGGACTTTCATCTGTCCTGGCTGGTTCTGTCTAAGCTCAGTGACATGATCTGCCTGGAATACAAGTTGTCTGTCATCACCCCGAAGCCCTACAGGGAACGCACAAAGTACAAGTATCCCGAACGCCTGTCCATCCGGGACCAGATCCGCGCTGACATTGATGCGGCCATGCGGCAGAAACCACAGAGCTTTCAGGAATTGGTGGGCCTCCTTGAACAGGCGGGATACGAGTACCAGGAAGGCAAGTATCCGGCCATTCGAGGGAAGGATCAAAAGAAATTTATACGCTTCAAATCTCTGGGAGAAGGATACACCCAGGGAGATCTGGCGCTCGTGTTTGCCGGACAGCGGGAACACCAGCCCCGCAAGCCGGACAAGCGAACAAAGCAGCCTGCCCGGAAGATGAACCTGCTGATTGATATTCAGCAAAAGATGACAGCGGGGAAGGGGAAAGGCTATGTCTGCTGGGCAAAAGTGTTCAACCTGAAGCAGATGTCCAAAGCACTGCTTTTTCTGCAGGAGAACGGCATCGAGAGCCTGGACCTGACCCCTTCCCCAAAAAACGGACACAAAGCAGGATAAAAAAGCCGAATAAAATGCAGAGATAAGGTGTACTGCAATCAGGCGGCGGAAGCGGCAAGTTCAGCTTCAAAACTTGCAGGC
>NZ_NFLM01000059.1 GCF_002160915.1 Faecalibacterium sp. An121 | reverse complement strand
CTCTATCTTTTATACACCATAAGGAGGAAAAATTCATTATGAAACTCAAGAAGATTGCTTCTCTGGCGCTGGCCGGCATCATGGCCGTCAGCATGCTGGCTGGCTGCAAGGACGGCAATGGCAATAATGGCGGCGCTTCTTCCAGCAGTGAGCCTACCACTACGAATGTTGTTACCTACGCAAATGATGTGCTGTCTGCTTCTGAGAAGGAAGTTTTCACTTTTACCAGCAGCACCAATCTGGATACCATTCTGAAAAATGTGGCTACTGATACAAGCAAGTTTGATAGTACTGGCATTGAGAGGGTTTTTAATTCGACTGGCGTTGTGAACGCTCAGAATCAGCGTAGCAGCAATACTGGATGGCAGGAAATCAATCTGCTGGAAGGCGTTGAGGGTAAACTGGACGGTATTGTCACAAGTGATTTTACCAATCTTCCGAGCTCCAATGTAAAGACCCAGAAGAAAGTTGAGCTGTACACCATTTCTGGTGCTTATGAGGAAAAAGCTGCCGTTCAGAAGATTGTTGAGGATTTCTCTCAGTGGATCAGCAATACTCAGGTTTTCCCCGAGAGCGTTAATGGCAAAGATTGCAGCTATACCGCAGAAATCAGCGCTCTGAAGGTTGCTAGCCCTGAGGACGCAGAGAAGACTGCTTGGGTTGTTGCAATGGTCTTCACCCAGACTTCTACTGCAAAGGCTAATGCTCAGGCCTAAACTTTACTTAT
>NZ_NFLM01000058.1 GCF_002160915.1 Faecalibacterium sp. An121 | reverse complement strand
CAGAGGATGTCAAGACTTGGTAAGGTTCTTCGCGTTGCGTCGAATTAAACCACATACTCCACTGCTTGTGCGGGCCCCCGTCAATTCCTTTGAGTTTCAACCTTGCGGTCGTACTCCCCAGGTGGATTACTTATTGTGTTAACTGCGGCACTGAAGGGGTCTATCCTCCAACACCTAGTAATCATCGTTTACGGTGTGGACTACCAGGGTATCTAATCCTGTTTGCTACCCACACTTTCGAGCCTCAGCGTCAGTTGGTGCCCAGTAGGCCGCCTTCGCCACTGGTGTTCCTCCCGATATCTACGCATTCCACCGCTACACCGGGAATTCCGCCTACCTCTGCACTACTCAAGATCTACAGTTTTGAGAGCAGTTCATGGGTTGAGCCCATGCATTTCACTCCCAACTTGTCTACCCGCCTGCGCTCCCTTTACACCCAGTAATTCCGGACAACGCTCGTGACCTACGTTTTACCGCGGCTGCTGGCACGTAGTTAGCCGTCACTTCCTTGTTGAGTACCGTCCTTTTCTTCCTCAACAACAGGAGTTTACAATCCGAAGACCTTCTTCCTCCACGCGGCGTCGCTGCATCAGGGTTTCCCCCATTGTGCAATATTCCCCACTGCTGCCTCCCGTAGGAGTCTGGGCCGTGTCTCAGTCCCAATGTGGCCGTTCAACCTCTCAGTCCGGCTACCGATCGTCGCCTTGGTGGGCCGTTACCTCACCAACCAGCTAATCGGACGCGAGGCCATCTCAAAGCGGAT
>NZ_NFLM01000057.1 GCF_002160915.1 Faecalibacterium sp. An121 | reverse complement strand
TCCTCTTTGCCGCCACATCGGATGGGTGTTTTACCCGAGCGTGCAGGTGGTCTCTGGCACCCGCCCGCCCCTTATATCATCTCCCGGTATGGTGCCCCGGGGGTGTTATAAGTAATGTTTAGTGGTTGTCGGTAGTATTGTCGACATCAACAAGCACACCAACAATAGTGCTAGTCTTATATTCAGACACATCGTCATCATTCTGGCAAGTGCCCTTCACAATCTTGATGGAATACTTGCACTCTTCATCGGTCATGTTCTTGACCCAACCATCAATCTTCGTTGCCAGCTCATTTGCAATCCATTCATCGGTCATCTTGCCGCCAACAACATACATACCAACAAAGGTCTCATTAGCCTTGGTTACTCCAGAAAAATCCCAGCTATTCATCGTAGACCAAGTATAGTCCGACGTAGGCAGATATTTAACAGCATTGGCATAAAGCTCATTGTAAGTGCCATTATTCACAATCTCAACAGTCATACCAACCTGATAAGAGTTGACAATGCTATTATCGCAAACATATGCAACAGCCTTATCCAAATTCTCATCATCGTTCACAGTCAGGATGCTCCGAGCATACTCAGAGGTTTTGGCCAGAACAGTCTGGGTAAAGTTGCTAGCAGTATTGGTATTTTCGCTGGAAGAACCGCTGTTGCTGTTGCCGCCATCCTTGCAGCCAGCCAGCATGCTGACGGCCATGATGCCGGCCAGCGCCAGAGAAGCAATCTTCTTGAGTTTCATAATGAATTTTTCCTCCTTATGGTGTATAAAAGATA
>NZ_NFLM01000056.1 GCF_002160915.1 Faecalibacterium sp. An121 | reverse complement strand
AGGAAAAATTCATTATGAAACTCAAGAAGATTGCTTCTCTGGCGCTGGCCGGCATCATGGCCGTCAGCATGCTGGCTGGCTGCAAGGACGGCGGCAACAGCAACAGCGGCTCTTCCAGCAGCGAGCCTACTGCTTCCACTGGTTATACTGCTTCTGTTCTGGCAAAAACCAATTTGGCCAAAGATTTTGTTGACGGTAAGGATGATTCCAAGCTGGATGCTATGGTATCTGCTATTGCCGAGAAGAAGGTAAGTTATACTTACGGCACTGGTTACTCTCTGAATCGTCTGACGGATCAGAATGCCTGGGATATGGCTGAAAAACTGATGACTGGTGCAATGACCGGCGCTTCTGGTATGTATGGGCTGGAAAGTCATAGTGCACTGACCGACCCTGCTGAGAGCAATGATGGCGTTTACTATGCTCTTTATTATGTCGAGAATAAGTACGCTGATGATCTCATCGATTCCCTTGTTGCAGATAAGCTGGATTCTATTGCAAAGTCTGTGATTAACAGCACGAATGCAAATGTTAATAATACAGACTATACTGTTAGTGTGGCAAAAGCTGATATGAAGATTAGTGAAACTGCAAGTGGCACTGCAAAGGACGGTTTTGTCCTGGTGGGCATTGCTGTTACCACTGATTACACTGCTCCTCAGTACTAAACATTACTTATAACACCCCCGGGGCACCATACCGGGAGATGATATAAGGGGCGTGCAGGTGCCAGAGACCACCTGCGCGCTCGGGTAAAACACCCATCCGATGTGGCGGCAAAGAGGAATAAAACCAATATTCCTTCTGTTGTTGATCGCACCAAAACAAAAGAACTTTTGCG
>NZ_NFLM01000055.1 GCF_002160915.1 Faecalibacterium sp. An121 | reverse complement strand
GTTTTGGGTCTCTATCTTTTATACACCATAAGGAGGAAAAATTCATTATGAAACTCAAGAAGATTGCTTCTCTGGCGCTGGCCGGCATCATGGCCGTCAGCATGCTGGCTGGCTGCAAGAGCAACCCGGCAGATCCTGAGGATCCCAATACTCCGATTGTCCCTTCTGCTTCCGATCTGACCGGTTATATGAATGACCTGCTGTCCTCGGAGGAAGAGGATGTTCTGACCTTCAGCGAAAATGCAACTCTGAATACTGCCTTGAAGGATGTTGCACTGGATAAAGATAAGGTTACTGCAGACGACATTAAAAATGCTCTGACTAATTACACTAAGTGGGACAAGAACAATGATACTTTGTCTAGCGATGTGATTGGCAAATTTACGACCGGGAATTATCGCTCTGGCGAAAAGAGTGAGTTTAGTAACTGGCTGAGTGACACTCCTACTAACGCAGAGAAGAGCGATACCTATTCGTATGTTGAAGTTAGACTTCTTTCCGGCAAGTTGACTGAGCAGGCTGTGGCGGGAATTGTCCACGATTATTACGATACTTATATTACTGGCTCCATGGCGGGTATGAATTCCGGCAAGGATGTTACTGTTGATGGCTCTATTGGTGCCGTTAAGGTGGCTAACAACTCCAATCCTGATGCTTCTGCTTGGGTTGTTGCAGTTATGTTTACCAAAACTGTTTCTGAGAGCGCAAACGCTCAGGTCTAACATTACTTATAACACCCCCGGGGCACCATACCGGGAGATGATATAAGGGGCGAGCGGGTGCCAGAGACCACCTGCGCGCTCGGGTAAAACACCCATCCGATGTGGCGGCAAAGAGGAATAG
>NZ_NFLM01000054.1 GCF_002160915.1 Faecalibacterium sp. An121 | reverse complement strand
CTCTATCTTTTATACACCATAAGGAGGAAAAATTCATTATGAAACTCAAGAAGATTGCTTCTCTGGCGCTGGCCGGCATCATGGCCGTCAGCATGCTCACCGCTTGCGGTGAGGGCACCGGCAACGGCAACAGCGGCTCTTCCAGCAGTGAGCCTACTGCTCCCACTGGCTATACCGCTACTATTTATAGCCTGCTGAACAGCAAGTCGAAGTCTGTGATGAGCAGTGAGGCCAGCAATATTTTGAGCCTTGCAGTTGATGCAAGTGCAAAAGCACTGGACAATGATACTTTCAAAGAGAGCAATAAAAATCTGTCTGCCGTGGATGTCCAGGGGCATGTTAGTGGAAATTCTGAGACCGCTGTAAGTGAAATGGGTCGCAATGTTGACGGCAAGTGGTCTGTATATGGCATTAAGTCTGGAGAGGATGATGATATCACTGACTATAGTTTGACACTGAATGATGGCGACACAAAAGTCTTTGTTATGCTTGCTCCTACTTCTCTGAATGATACTCAGATTAATTCTGGCGTGGCTGGCATTGTGAATGGTTTGGTTGAAGACCTGGATACAAACAATAAAACTTCGACTGTCAGCTATAAGATGAGCGCTGATCGTGAACTGATTGGCTCCAGCAATGCGGGTATTTATCTGATCGCAGTTGCAATTTCTATGAACGAGACTGCAAAGGCTTAAGAATCTACTTATAACACCCCCGGGGCACCATACCGGGAGATGATATAAGGGGCGGGCGGGTGCCAGAGACCACCTGCGCGCTCGGGTAAAACACCCATCCGATGTGGCGGCAAAGAGGAATAGAACCAATATTCCTTCTGTTGTTGATCGCACCAAAACAAAAGAACTTTTGCG
>NZ_NFLM01000053.1 GCF_002160915.1 Faecalibacterium sp. An121 | reverse complement strand
TTCTATTCCTCTTTGCCGCCACATCGGATGGGTGTTTTACCCGAGCGCGCAGGTGGTCTCTGGCACCTGTGCGCCCCTTATATCATCTCCCGGTATGGTGCCCCGGGGGTGTTATAAGTTGTTTTAAAACGATCAAGCCTGGGTCGGAACGCGAGTCACAGTCACGGCAATGAAGTTAGCAGAGCCGTTGAACCATTCAATAGCGCTTGCAGCCTTGTTGACAACACTGACAGAAACAGTGTAGTCATAAGTAACACTGACTGCACCACCAGCAACCATATCGGTATTGGGCAGGTTCTTCAGCTGGTTGTTCATCTGAGAAGCAATCGTATTCAGGACTTTGTCCATAGCAATAGAACCGTCAACCACATACAGAGCGCCGCAGACCGAGCTCTTGGTCTTGTCGGTCTCACGGTCAAACTCAGTAGTACCAATGCCATCAACGTTCAGCCAGGTGTTCTTGATATCCATGTCAGCAACAAAATCGTCAATCACTGCAACGATGCTGGCCTCGTCCACAACTTTATCAACCCAAGTACCATCAATATTAACGCTGTTTGCAGCATCTTTGTGCAGATTTACCACAGTGCCGGTAACGGTTGCCACCGAGCTGTTCAAGTAACCCAGGTTCCCCAGAGCGCCCTCCAGAGCAGATTGTGCGTTGGAATCGTTTGCAAAGCTGATGTAATTCAGCTTCTTCACATCATCAGACACCTTGTTGCCCAGCATGGTGGAGTAATTGGTGGTATTCTCGTCATCATCGGGGGGCAGGGGCTGACCATTGCCATTGTTCTTGCAACCAGCCAGCATGCTGACAGCCATAACGCCGGCCAGCATCAGGGAAGCAATTTTCTTGAGCTTCATAATGAATTTTTCCTCCTTATGGTGTATAAAAGATAGAGACCCAAAACAGGTTCA
>NZ_NFLM01000052.1 GCF_002160915.1 Faecalibacterium sp. An121 | reverse complement strand
GGCATCGAGGGTCTGACTCGGCCGGACCTCGACCAGATGCTCCGCTTCGCCAACGCCGCGGCCTACCTGGTCACCACCAAAAAGGGCGCCATCCGCTCGATGCCCGAACCCGAACAGGTAGAGAAAGTTCTGGGCAGGATGGAAGCGTAGTCAGGTATGCCCAACCGAGCGAGTTGACAGGCCGGAAGAATCCAGGGAAACCGCGCAGGGGGCCTGGCACACGACCTTTGTAGAAAGCCTGGTGTGTTATACCATGCCCACTAGGGTGTATCTGAGAAGTCAAAAATGCTGGGATATTCGCCCAAAAGCGCCAGATGCAAGGCGCATGAGCGCTGCACTCCTTGGTGGAATGCAAGCGAATGCAACGCGGCAGATGGGGCTTTTGGGTAGAATAGAACAGCGTTAGGGAGTTTTCAGATACACCCTAAGGCGGACGGATGGCCCCCTGTGCCAAACGGCACAGGGGACCATCTTTGCTTTGAAACGCTTGTGCGCAAAACAATCTTCCACGATGCAGGTGCGAGCGATTTTCCACAAAGAGAGCTGGATCAGCAACTTTTCTGCCACCACAGAGGAGTGATGGCATGATGCTTTTTATTGACAAACTATATGGTACAAAAGAAAATCCTCCGACCGCACCGCAGACCGTCAAACGGACCTGCAGACGCTGGAGGATATGAAGAAACTCGGAATGTAAAAGGAGGAATGAAACCATGCCTGCCGCGACCTGCGAGAAGGAAATCTATCTGCGCCGCTTCGCACGACACTGGGACGAGCTGAAATGGCTCTACTGCGAACTGTACAGCAGCCGCACCGATGCCATGCAGCGTTTGGAGGAACTTTCTGCCGTGATGCAGTCCTCTTATGACCAGCGCGCCGCCGCCCTGAAAGCCCGGGACGCCGCCCGGGAGGCCGATCCGGACTGGTACAAGCGGAACGACCTGCTGGGGATGATGCTGTATGTGCACAACTTCGGCGGCACCCTGCGGGGGGTGGAAAGCCATCTCGATTACATCCAGGAATGCGGGGTCAATTACCTGCACCTGATGCCTCTGCTGGC
>NZ_NFLM01000051.1 GCF_002160915.1 Faecalibacterium sp. An121 | reverse complement strand
CCTGTTTTGGGTCTCTATCTTTTATACACCATAAGGAGGAAAAATTCATTATGAAGCTCAAGAAAATTGCTTCCCTGATGCTGGCCGGCGTTATGGCTGTCAGCATGCTGGCTGGCTGCAAAGGCTCTGCCAACAGCGGCGAGGAGGAGAACCCCGTTGTTCCCACCACCGGTATCGTGGCAGACGCCAATGGCGTTTTGACCGATGATCAGAAAGAGATCTTCAGCTATGTCGGCAGCACCAATCTGGATACTATCTTGAAGGAGATTACCGCAGATACTAAGAATCTTTCTGAGCAAGATATTGCTAGCGCTTATAAAAAATTTACTGCTGGTACTCAGGACACAGAACTGAACGGCAAACTGCGGGATAAGCTGGAAGGTTTGAAGGCGGCTAGTGGCGAATTCACTAATGCTCCTGCAAACGGCAAGTCCCAGAGCTATGGTTGGGTCTACACCATTTCTGGTAAGATGACTCAGACTGAAGCGGTGGAAGCAACTGCCGAATATTTTGCTCGTTATATGGATAACAAGCAAAAGGTGGAGACCGTGGTTGATTACAATGGTGCTAAGTACAACGCAGAGTACTCCGTTGAGATCAGCGCTGTGAAGGCTTCCAACAACTCCAATGTTGATGGCGAGTCTGCCTGGGTCATCGCATTTGTTGTTACCCAGACCCTGGGCGACAAGGTGGTCAACAACGTCGGCTGATCGCTTTGACGGCATCTAACACATACGGCATACAAAGATAGGGCCTCCTTTTTTACCTGTTTCGAGTCTCTATCGATTTCTACACTCATATAGGAGGAAAAATTCATTATGAAGCTCAAGAAAATTGCTTCCCTGATGCTGGCCGGCGTTATGGCCGTCAGCATGCTGAGCGCCTGTGGTGAGGGCAGCGGCAATGGCAATGAAGAAGAGAACAAGCCGGTCGAAACTGTGAGCAACGCTGTGACCTATGCCAACGATCTGCTGGATTCCGATATGAAGGAGTATGTCAACTTCATTTCCAGCACTGCTCTGGACGGCTGGGCTACAAAGTATGCCACCAATACTGGTAAGTTCTCTGCTAAGAATATTTCTGACGCATATAACAAGGCTGTTACGGTTCATGATGGTCAGACGTATAAATCTAAGATGCAGAGTCAGTTGGAATCTGATTTGAAAGATGCGAAAATTCTGGTTGTTGATACTTTGAACGCTATGCCTGCCGATAAGGTCTCCCAGAGCAGGCCTGTTGTTTATGTGTTGTCTGGTAAAATGGA
Source organism: Faecalibacterium sp. An121 (assembly GCF_002160915.1). Classification (GTDB taxonomy): domain Bacteria; phylum Bacillota; class Clostridia; order Oscillospirales; family Ruminococcaceae; genus Faecalibacterium; species Faecalibacterium avium. Next base: position 355 of record NZ_NFLM01000051.1, on the reverse strand, counting down.
CGAAAAGTCTGCGGTTGAGGCCGCTGCAACAGCACTTGGGGAGTGGGCGTTCGGTGGTAGCACAGTCTATTGCCCCAAGGCTTTGACTACAACAGATGGTACCGTCTACAACTGTGATTACACTGTTGAGATCAATGCTGTGAAGGTCACCAACGACAGCCTGGCTACTGAGAGCGCATGGGTCATCAGCTTTGTGGTCAACCAGAAGGTCACCAAGGCTGTCAACGTCCAGGTCTAACATTACTTATAACACCCCCGGGGCACCATACCGGGAGATGATATAAGGGGCGGGCGGGTGCCAGAGACCACCTGCACGCTCGGGTAAAACACCCATCCGATGTGGCGGCAAAGAGGA
>NZ_NFLM01000050.1 GCF_002160915.1 Faecalibacterium sp. An121 | reverse complement strand
CAAACCGCAGATGCAGAATTCGCAGGAAGTGTTTCTGCACTCTGCCGCGAAACCTGTTCCGGAAGTTCCACCTGTACCGGTACGATCTCCTGCGCTGCCAGAATTTCCCCGGCCAGTTCATCCCGCAGCAGCCCCTGCCATCTCATGAGGGTTGAATATTTCACGCCAGCCTGTGCGCACCACTCCCGCTTGTTCTTTCCACTACGGGCGCACTCCTGCAGCAGGCTAAGGTAGTGCTGCTTTTTTAATTTCTGATATTGATTGCTCATTTTTTTACCCCTGCGAGACTTCTCAGATTTCTAAGACTTCTAAGACTTTTGATACTTTCTCTTATTTTCTCACAGGTCAGTATTTTTTTACAGTCGGGGGATTATGGAGCGCTTACGAAAGTGGGGCTAAAACTCTGTACAGGTGTCGCTCTGCGTCCGATTTTTGCAAGGATTATGGAGCGGGTACGATTTACCCAAAGATTATCTGAACTTTACGTTCAAACGGTAGCGGTCTTGTTGCTTGTAATATATAATAAACTCAAGCAGTCGTATGCATAGCCGAAGAGGAGGTACAGCCAGTGGATAATGCAACGGTATTTTGGAGTATCATATTTCCGACGGCAATTTTGCCTCTTATCCTGATTCTTGCTTTCTTCCTGCTGTGGCGCATCATAAAGTGGCTGGAACGGCGAAAGTGGAAGCCGATAACCGCCCGTGTTCTCCATATTACGGCAATCGACAAGAAGGACCGTTACGGTGTATTAGAGCCGCGACGGTACAAGTTGGATCTTGTATTCCAATGGCAGGGTATAGACCAGCATCGCTCCTGGATCTTTCCTCGTATATACGATCTCCCCAAAGCGGGGGATATTCTTCAGCTGCGTTATCATCCAAAGAAGGAGGATTTCCAACTCGTCATAAGTCCAGCTGAGAAACGGCAGATCAGACACGCCCGTATGGTTATTTTGTCGGTTCTTTGCATGGTTTTTGTTGTTCTGCTAGCATTGTTTTGTTTGATGTTCTCACATTTTCCGCAAAAATTTGCCCTCTCAGAAATGTCATTGTGGTTCCTTTTCGCGGCGCTGTTTTTCGTTCTATACTTGATTGTACGTATTTTTTATACCCGCCGTTTGCGCCGAAAAATCGAGTTAGGGGAACTGCAGCCAATCACTGCCCAAGTTCATGGATTTCGCAAAGACAGCGAGAATGACGTTTACGCCTTCTGCCTCGTCAGAGTCAACGGCCAAGAAAAAGAGGTCTGCTTGACTTCTATCCATGGCAAGCATTATAAAGTCGGCCAGCGAGTCACCCTTTATTTAAATCCGGAAACTGGGGAGGTATTGCACTTCCCTCGAATGGATACAGCCGACTAAGGTATTGCACTGCAACGAATATTGTTTCTATCATAAGAAGGAATAAAACCATGGATTTATTACAGGCGATGCAGGAGCGGCATTCGGTACGCTCCTATTCCAGCAAACCCATCGAAGGCGACGCAAAAGAAAAGCTCTCCTCTTTCATCGCGCAGTGCAATGCGGAAAGCGGCCTGCACATCCAGCTTGTCCTGAACGAAGCCAACGCCTTCGACGGTACGATGGCACACTATGGAAAGTTTACCGGTGTCAGAAACTACATCGTGATGGCCGGGATGGCCGGAAAGAAAGCGGCATCGCTGGAGGAGACCTGCGGCTATTACGGAGAAAAAATCGTGCTTTATGCCCAGACTTTAGGGCTGAACACCTGTTGGGTTGCCATGACATACAGCAAAGGCAAGGCCGTATTTCAGCCTTTTCTTCGGCCAGCAGGCTGTCTCTCATTTTCCGCTGCCACTTGTAAAAGCTGGACAAAGGAACGCCGTGTTCTGCACACCAGACTTTGATGGGCTGGCCGCTCTGTTTTGCAGCGGCGATGGTTTGAATCCATTGTTCTTCCCGAACTGCCATTGCTCTCTTTTCCATGTTTGCCTCCTCAATGGATTTTCTCGGAGAGGCCGTGTATTTTTAAGACCGC